>JAFEGB010000168.1 GCA_018240295.1 Pseudomonadota bacterium | reverse complement strand
CGAGCTGCGCGAGTTCATGTGAACGGCGGTGGATGCTGTCGACCTCGTTGTGCAGGAAGTACACCTGTCCGCCGCGCTTCAGCTCGCGCAGGCAGGCTTCCTCGATCAGGGCTGCGTTGTACTCGTTGACGAAGGTCTTGACCGCAAGCCGGCTCGCCGGCGGCGTGGCGATGATCGACAGCTCGCGCAGCCCGGCGAGCGCGAAGTTCAGCGTGCGCGGGATCGGCGTGGCGGTCAGCGTCAGGATGTCGACCTCGGAGCGCAGGGCCTTGAAGGCTTCCTTCTGGCGCACGCCGAAGCGGTGTTCCTCGTCGATGATGACGAGACCGAGGTCCTTGAACCGCACTTCGGGCTGGATCAGCTTGTGCGTGCCGATGACGATGTCGATGCCGCCGCTGGCGAGGCCGGCGAGCACGGCGTCGGTGTCCTTCTTCGAGCGGAAGCGCGACAGGCTCTCGATGGTCACCGGCCAGCCGGCGTAGCGGTCGAGGAAGTTGCGGTAGTGCTGGTTGGCGAGCAGCGTCGTCGGCACCAGCACCGCCACCTGCCGGCCGTCCTGCACGGCGAGGAAGGCCGCGCGCATCGCGACCTCGGTCTTGCCGAAGCCGACATCGCCGCAGACGACGCGGTCCATCGGCTTGCCGGTGCGCAGGTCGGCGAGCACGGCGTCGATCGCGAGCTGCTGGTCCGGGGTTTCCTCGTACGGAAAGGCCGCTGCGAAGGCGAGCATCTCGCGCTCGTCGCCGTGGAATTTGTGCCCCGGGCGGGCGGCGCGGCGGGCGTAGACATCGAGCAGCTCGGCGGCGGCATCGTGCGCCTTCTCGGCGGCCTTGCGCCGCGCCTTCTCCCACTGCTCGCCGCCGAGGCGGTGCAGCGGCGGGTTCTCGCCGCCGGTGTAGCGGCTGACGCGATCGAGCATCGCCACCGGCACGTAGAGCTTTTCGGCGTTCGCGTATTCGAGCACGAGGTACTCGGCCGGGATGCCGCCGGCCTCCATGTGCACGAGGCCCTGATAGCGGCCGACGCCGTGATCCTCGTGCACGACCGCAGCGCCGATGGCGAGGTCGGCGAGGTTGCGGATGATGGCCTCGGCCTCGCGCGCGGCGCGGCTGCTGCGCCGTGTGCTGCGCACCCATTCGCGGTGCAGCAGGCTCTCGGTGATGACGGCGAGCGGTGCCGCGGTGCCGTCCTCGAGCACGAAGCCCTGATCGAGCGGCGCGACCGTCAGCGCGAGCCGCGCCTCGCTGCCGACGAAACCCGGCCAGCCGTCGACCGCGACCGGCAGCAGATTCTGCGCACGCAGCGTCTCGGCCAGCACCTCGCGCCGGCCGGCCGATTCGGCGGCGAACAGCACGCGCCCCGGAAAGGCATCGAGCCAGTCGAGCAGTGCCGCGGCCGGGCGCTCGGCGCGCGGTGCGAAGTACAGCTCCGGCAGCGCCGGGGCGCCGGTGCTGTCGAGATCGACGCGCAGCAGCCGGCTGACGCGGCGGTTGACCTCGCCGGCGTCGAGAAAGAGCTGCGCCGGGGCGAGCAGCGGGCGCGTGCGGTCGTGGCGGCGGCTCTCGTAGCGCTCCTGCACCTGCGCGATGAAGCCGTCCATCGCCGCTTCCCAGCCGGGCAGGCGCAGCACCAGCGCGTTCGAGGGCAGGAAGTCGAACAGCGTCGAGGTCTGCTCGAAGAACAGCGGCAGCCAGTATTCGATGCCGGGCGGCGCGAAGCCCTGGCTGACCTCGCGGTAGATCGGGCTCTGCTGCGGGTCGCCCTCGAAGGTGGCGCGGAAGTTCGTGCGAAAACGCGTGATCGATTCCCTGGTCATCGTGAACTCGCGCGCCGGCAGCAGCTCGATCGCATCGAGCTTCGCGATCGAGCGCTGCGTCTCGGGCTCGAAGCTCCTCAGGCTCTCGATCTCGTCATCGAACAGGTCGATGCGCAGCGGCGCCTCCGCGCCCATCGGGAACACGTCGATGATCGAGCCGCGCACCGCGAACTCGCCGTGCTCCATGACCTGCGCGACGCAGAGATAACCGGCCGCCTCCAGGCGCGTGCGGAAGGCATCGACATCGAGTCGGTCGCCGCTGGCGAGCAGCAGCGCGTGCGCATCGAGGAAGCTCTTCGGGCCGAGGCGCTGCATCAGCGTCGGCGCCGGCACGATCAGCACGCCGCGCTTCTGCATGGGCAGGCGGTACAGCGTCGCCAGCCGCTGCGAGATCAGATCCTGATGCGGCGAGAACTGGTCGTACGGCAGCGTCTCCCAGTCCGGGAACACCAGCCGCGGCACATCGAGCGGGCCGGCGAACCAGCCGATCGCCGCATCGAGGCGCAGCGCCGTCTGCGTGTCCGGCGCCAGCACCAGCAGCAGCGCCTGCGTGCGCGCCGCCGTTGCGGCGATCGCCAGCGCCTGCGCGGCTTCGGACAGGCCGCTCCAGCGGCCGGGCTTCAGCGCATCGGCGGGCAGCGGCAGGGCGGGCAGGGCGGTGGCAGGGCTGGCGGCGGACTTCGGCGGCATCGGCAAGACACGTGCGGACTGAGGCGGCAGGCGCGGGGGCGCCATGATAGCCGCGTGCCAGAGGCTGGCGGCCGATCGTGAGGACTGGTTACGACCGATGTCGCGGGCGCGGCGGACAGTGCAGGCTGAAAGGCGTTGTCCTGCCCGGGCAGCCTGAGAATTTTCTGATAACTTTTTGCGAACCGGCGCAGCCGGCCGGCTGCGCAGCCTTTCCAGATTCCGCCCTTCCGAGCAGGTTCCCGCCGCGATGATCCGCGTCATGCTGGTCGACGATCACCAACTGATCCGCATCGCCCTCGGCCAGATCCTCGGCGGCCACGCCGACATCGAGGTCGTCGCCGAGGCAGCCGACGGCGAGGAGGCGCTGGTGCGTGCGCGCGCCGCCAAGCCCGACGTGATCCTGATCGATGTCGACATGCCCGGCATGGGCGGCGTCGAGGCCACGCGCCGGCTGTCGGCGCTCGCGCACAAGCCGCGCGTGGTCGCGATCTCGGTGCACGACCAGATGCCGTATCCGCAGCGGATGATGGAGGCCGGCGCCGTCGGCTACCTGCCCAAGGGCGGTTCGGCCGACGAGGTGCTGGCCGCGGTGCGCGCCGTGGCCCGCGGCCAGCCGTACATCGCGCCGGTGATCGCCGGCAAGATGTTCCTGACCTCGATGAACCGCAGCGGCAGCGCCGGCAACGGCGCGCAGGTGCTCGACACGCTGTCGGCGCGCGAGATGCAGGTGATGCTGGCGCTGGTCAACGGCCAGAACCCGCAGCAGATCGGCGAGGCGCTGAAGATCAGCGCCAAGACCGTCTGCACGCACCGCTATCACATCTACGAGAAGCTCGGCGTCGACAGCGACGTGGCGCTGACGCACCTCGCCTACCGCTACGGGCTGATCGAAGTCTCGCAGTCCTGAGCCGGACGGCGGCGGGTCATTCGTCGTCGTCGTCGTCGTGCGCGAGCGGCGCACCCTGCGCGTCGAAATGCAGCACGCGGATTTCGCCGTCGGCATCGGTGATCTCGGCCTGCGCCAGCGTGCCGTTCGCGTGGTAGGCGTAGCGGTGGCGCATCTCGACCTCGCCGTAGACGAGCTTCTCGATCTCGGTCACGCGCTCGCCGGCATCGAACCAGCCGCGGAAGTAGGTGTTGCGGTGCGCGGTGTCCTCGATCGGACCGCTGAGCTTCAGCGGCAGCCGGACACCGGAATAGGTCACGAACAGGCGGCAGTGGCCGCGTCCGGCAGCGGATTCAGTTTCTGTGGTCATCGGAGCCATTCCCGGTTGCAGGGGGTCATGCACAGGGCGCCGGCCCGGCGGCGCGCAGTCTGACGGCCGCCGCCGGCAGCGTCCACACTGAGGGGGCCGGGCCGGGCGCCGTGCGCAGCGTCCGCTCCCGTCCGCCCGTCGCGTGCAGCCGAGGTGCCCCGAGATGCAGACCGTCACCGCCCAGGAAGACCTGCGCCTGCGCGCCGCGCTCGAAGTCCAGCGTTACCGGCTCGGGCGCTCGCTGCGCGGCTGTGCCGCCGCCGCGCTCACCGGCCTGCTGCTCGCGCTCGGCGGCCTGCACGAGGACCGGCTGCCGACGCCGCTCGCGCTCGGCTTCCTGGTCACGCTCGGCGGCTTCGCGAGCCTCGGCGCGCTGCTGCTGCAGCGGCGCTTCGCGCGGCTCGCGCGCGTCGTGCCGCGGCTGCGGGCCACGCCCTGTCTGGCGCTGCTCGCGGTCGGCGGCTGGTTCCAGGAGCCCGAGTACCAGGCCGATGTGCGCATCCCCGGCCTCTGGCACTGGCACGTCGATCTCGAAACCCCGCTGCCCGACCCGCACCTCGAAGCCGGCGGCGATCAGCCGATCGATGCGATCGCGTGGCTGGAGCCGCGCCGGCACCGGCTGTGGGCGCTGGAGCTGCGCACCGTGGTGTTCTGGGTGCGGCGCTGCGTGCGCGTCGAGCCGGCCACGCGCCGCGCCTGAAGCCCGCCCGGGCCGGGCCGGGCTTCAGCGGCCCCGCGGTTTCGCCCGCGCCGTCGGCACCGCCGTCCACGGATCGTCCGGCCACGGGTGCTTCGGGTAGCGCCCCTTCAGCTCCTTGCGCACCTCGGCGTAGGTGCGCTCCCAGAAGCCGCGCAGGTCCTGCGTGACCTGGATCGGGCGGCGGGCCGGCGACAGCAGGTGCAGGGTCACGGCGATGCGGCCGTCGGCGATGCGCGGCGTGTCGGCGAGGCCGAACATCTCCTGCAGCTTCACGGCCAGCACCGGCGCGGCACCGTCGGCGGCGTATTCGAGGCGCAGGCGCGAGCCGCTCGGCACGTCGAGATGCGTCGGGGCCAGCGCGGCGAGGCGCTGCGTCTGCGGCCAGTCGAGGCGGGCGTGCAGGATCGCGGCGAGATCGAGGCGGGCGAGGTGCTCGCGGCGCGTGCAGCCGTCGAGATACGGCTGCAGCCAGTCGCCGAGCGTCGCCGCGAGCGCGGCATCGGAAACCTCCGGCCAGCCGGCCTCCGGCTGCCAGTGGCGCAGCGACTGCACGCGTTTCTGCCAGTCGCGCAGCGCATCGGTCCACGGCAGCGCGTCGAGGCCGAGCCGCTCGATCCCGGCGCACATGGCCCGGCGCAGCGCCGCCGGCTCGGGACGCGCGAGCGCGCGGGCGTCGAGCAGGAGCGCGCCGAGCCGGCGCTCGCGCCGGGCGACGACGGCCTGCTCGCGCTCGTCCCAGCGCACCTCGGCGACCTCGGCGATGTGGCCGGCGAGGGCGGTCTCCAGCGTCGGCAGGTCGAGCGCCACGGCGAGGAAGATGCGGCCTTCACGCTCGCCGGCGTCGAGCGCGGCGACCGCGAGCCAGTCGCTGCCGGTGAGCGCATCGCCCTCGCGCAGCCGCGCACCGCGGCCGCTGGCGAGCAGGAAACGATCCGGACTGCCGTCGCGGCGCCGGGCGATGCGATCCGGATAGGCGGCGGCGACCAGCAGCGCCAGGTCCTGACTGCGGATCGACGCGCGCGGGTCGGCGGCCGGCACGTCGAGCCGCTCGCGCAGCACGCGCGCGGCTTCGAGCAGGCGCGCGCAGGCATTGGCATCGGCACCGAAGCCGCGTGCGGCCTCGCGTGCACCGGCGCGCACCGCGGCCAGGGCTTCGAGGCGAAGCGTCAGATCGGCGCTGCGCGCGGCCTCGCCGCGCAGCGGATCGCGCTCATCGAGCAGCGCGGCGAGATCACAGGCGAGCGCGCCGAGTCCGAGCGCGCGCCCGCGCAGCAGCAGGTGGCCGAGGCGCGGGTGCAGGCCGAGCGCGAGCAGCGCGCGGCCCTGCGCGGTGATGCGGGCGTCCGCATCGAGCGCATCGAGCCCGCGCAGCAGTTCCTGCGCCTGCGCCAGCGCGCCGGGATTCGGCGGATCGAGCCAGACCAGCGCCCCGGCCGCCGCGCCCCAGGCGGCGAGTTCGAGCGCGAGCGGGGCGAGGTCGGCTTCGAGGATCTCGGGCGCCGAGAACGGCGCCAGCGTCGAATCGGTCGCCGCCGTCCAGAGCCGCAGGCACAGGCCGGGGCCGAGGCGCCCGGCGCGCCCGGCGCGCTGCGCGGCGGCGGCGCGGCTGACGCGCACGGTCGCCAGCCGCGTCAGGCCGCTGGCGGCATCGAAGCGCGGCGCGCGTGTCCAGCCGCCGTCGACGACGAGGCGGATGCCGTCGATGGTCAGGCTGGTCTCGGCGATCGTGGTCGCGAGCACCACGCGCCGGCGGCCGTCGGGAGCGGGTTCCAGCGCACGCTGCTGCTCGGCAGCCGGCAGCTCGCCGTAGAGCGGCAGCACGCTGACCTGCGGCGCCAGCGTGCGCAGGCGCTCGGCGGCGCGGCGGATCTCGGCGCCACCGGGCAGGAAGGCGAGCACGTCGCCGGATTCCTCGGCGAGCAGCCGCACGACCTGCTGCGCCAGCGCCTCGGGCAGCGGGGCTTCGGGTTCGCGCGCGACGTGGCGGATCGCGACCGGATGCGCGCGGCCTTCGCTGCTCACGAGCGGCGCATCGTCGAGCAGCCGGCAGAGCCGCTCGCCGTCGAGCGTGGCCGACATCAGCAGGAGCTTCAGATCCTCGCGCAGGCCGAGCTGCGCGTCGCGCGCCAGCGCCAGCGCCAGATCGGCGTGCAGGCTGCGCTCGTGAAACTCGTCGAAGATCAGCAGGCCGACGCCGGCAAGCTCCGGATCGGACTGCAGCCGGCGGGTCAGGATGCCTTCGGTGACGACCTCGATGCGCGTGCGCGCCGAGACCCGGGCCTCGAAGCGCACGCGGTAGCCGACCGTGGCGCCGGGCGGTTCGCCGAGCAGCGCGCTCATGCGCGCCGCGACCGCGCGGGCGGTCAGGCGGCGCGGTTCGAGCATCACGATGCGCCGGCCCGCGAGCCACGGCGCATCGAGCAGCGCGAGCGGCACGCCGGTGCTCTTGCCGGCGCCGGGCGGGGCCTGCAGCACGACGGCCGGGGCCGCGGCGAGGGTCTGTGCCAGAGCCGGCAGCACGGCCGTGATCGGCAGTTCAGGGGACATGGTGCTTACAAAGCCCTTGCAAAAGACGTGTCCAGGTGGCAGGCGGCTGGGGCGTGGAGTGTAAAACATCGTCAAACAGGGGCGCGGTGAAAATCCCGGACATGGGAAAAGTGGCTCGCTATGGTTCTAATCGCCCGGCCACAGGGAGCCCCGCACCGGAGTGCGGAAGGGCGGCAGGGAACATGATTCGGATCGGGACTGGATCGGTGAGGAAATCGACGATGAAGACAGCGTTGGTCGTGGACGATTCGCGACTCGCCAGGCTGGCGTTGACGCGCGCCCTCGAGAAGCACGGGCTGCACGTCGAACAGGTCGGCTCGGCCGCGGAAGCCTTCGAGTTTCTGCGGGGCCGCCGGCCGGATGTGGTGTTCATGGACGTGACGATGCCGGAGATGGACGGCTTCACGGCCGCCGGCCTGATCACGCGCGATCCCCAGTTCGCCGGGCTGCCGGTGGTGATGTGCTCGGCCGAGGAAACCGACGACGTGCGCACCCGCACCGCTGCAGCCGGCGCCATGGCCTTCCTCGGCAAGACGGCCGGCGATGCCGGGCTGTCGGACATCCTGAACCGTCTGGTGCCGGAGGCGGCGTCGATGCCGGCGGCTGCGCCGGCGCTGGCGGCGGCCGGACCGAGCGCGGCGGAACTCGCCGCGCAGATCGAATCCTCGGTGGCGGCGGCGGTCGCCTCGCGGCTGGTGGCGACCGAGGCTGCGCTGCGTCAGGCCATCGAGGCCGCGGTCGCAAGCGCCGCGCGCGAGGCCGTGCAGTCGATGGCGCCGGCGCTGGTGCAGGATCTCGTCTATGCCGCCGTGCCCGAGGCCGTGCGCAGCGAGGTCGGCGACCGGCTGCCGCTGGTGCAGTCGGCGGCGCGCGACGCGGCGCTGGCGGTGGCCGAGGATGCCGCCGGGGCCAGTGCCGGACGGGTGCGCGATCTCGCCGCCAGCATCGTCGAGGAGCGCATTGCGCAGGGCCGCACCGAATGGCTGCACAGCCTCGATGCCTCGATCGAATCCGGACCGCTCGCTGCGCGCATCGGCCAGATGGCGCGCGACGCCGCCCAGCAGGGCGCGCGCTCGGCCGCCGAATCGCTGTTCGCGCAGGTGCGGGAAGGGCTGATGAGCGAGCTGCGCGGCGAGCTCGGCACGCTGCGCGGCCGCGTCGGCGATGCCCCGACCCGCGAGCAGCTCGACGAGGCGCTCGCCGCCGCGCGCAAGGCCGAGGCGCACGCCGAGGCGACGGCCCGGCAGATGCGCATCGGCATGGTCCTGCTCGGCCTCGGCATCGTCGCCTCGGTGGCCATCGGCGTGCTGCTCTGAGGCTGCAGCGCTGATCCGACCCCGACCCCGCGCCCGGCGCGGGGTTTTCGTTGCTGGCGGCGGCCGGCGCGCCGGCGGCGGACGATAATCGCGCCCGGTGCCGGCGCCGGAACGGGCAGCAGCGCCTGCCGGCGGCCGGGAAGGATGTTCTGGAGTCCGTCTCAATGCACGGCCGTGCGGCCGGTGCAGCCAGCGAGGATCACGAGGCATGGCGCGTGCGCAGCGGAAAGCAAACATCGAGGCCACGAGCGCAGGGAACGCCGACGAGCGGCGATCGTGGCTGCCGGCGCTCGCGACGCTGATCGGCGGACTGCTGCTGACCGCGGCGATCTTCCTGCTGCTTGCGAGCGGCGAGCGCGAGCGTGCCCACGATGAGTTCGAGCGCGCGGCGCGCGACCGCTTCCTGTCGGTGGCGCGCGAGCTGGAGCAGGGCCTGACCGGCCTGCAGGGGCTCGCGGCCTTCGTCTACACCAACCCCGGCATGTCGGCCGAGGCCTTCGATGCGCTGTCGCGTCACCTGCTGGGCTTGTCCCCGGGGCTGGACACGCTGGCCTGGGCGGCGCGCGACACGCAGGGCGGCGGTGATCGCTACCTGCTGTCGCGGCTGTACCCGGCCGAAGGCGCGAGCCTGGTCGCCGGTGCCGATCTGCTCGCCCGGCCCGAGTTCGCCGCCACCGTGCTCGCGGCGCGCGACGGCGGCCGGCTGGCGCTGTCCGAGCCCTTCCCGCGCGGCGGCGACGGCGAGTCGCGCGGCGTGCTGGCGGCGGTGCCGGTGTACCGCACGCTGATCAGCGGCGCCGACGAACGCCGTCGCCGTCAGGACATCGTCGGCGTCGCGATCGCCGTGCTCGATCCGCAGCGCCTGGTCGAGGGCGCGCTGTCGCGGCTCGATCCGGTCAAGGTCGAGCTGCGCCTGTTCGATCTCGGCGCACCGCGCGGCCGCCAGCTGCTGTATCACCCGCTCGGCAGCCTGCGCGGCGCGGCGATGGCGAGCTATCTCGCCGATCCCGAAGCCTTCGGCGCGGTCGAGCACCTGCAGCGCAGGATCGAGATCGCCCAGCGCGAATGGCTGGTGGTGGCCACGCCGGCGCCGGGGCAGTTCTTCGCCTCGCTCGGCAGCCGGCCATGGTGGGCGCTCGGCGTCGGACTGGCGCTGACGCTGGCGGTGGCGTTCTGGCTGCGGGCGACGGTCGGCCGTCACGGCCAGGTCGAGGCGATGGTCGCGCTGCGCGAGGCCGAGCTGTCCGAGAGCGCGCTGCGCTTCCATCAGCTCACCGAAGGCGCGCCGCTGGTGCTGTGGATCTCCAGCATCGAGAACGGCCAGATGCTGTACCTGAGCCCGGCCTTCGAATCGATCTGGGGCTTCACGCCCGAGCAGGTGTTCCAGCGCCCGGGCCTGCGCCGCGAACTCGTGCATCCGGAGGATCGCGACCGGCTGCGCCGGCTGGTGCGCAGCGCCGCGCAGAACGAGGGCTACGACACCGAGTACCGCATCCAGCGCCAGGACGGCGAGCTGCGCTGGATCCGCGAGCGCGCCCACGCCGTGCGCAACGCCGCCGGCGTCGTCTACCGGCTCGCCGGCCTGTCCGAGGACGTGACCGCGCAGCACCGGCACGCGGCCGAGGCCGCGGTGCGGGATGCGCGCCTGCGCGCCTCCTTCGAGTCGCTGCCCGAGGCCGTGCTGATCGTCGGTTCCAGCGGCTGCATCGAGTCGATGAATCCGGCGGCCGAGCGCCAGTTCGGTTATGCGGCCGATGAACTGCTCGGCGGACCGGTCGCGGTGCTGCTGCCGGGCTACGACCCGCTGGCGCCGCTCGATCCGTCCCGGCCGCAGAGCGGCGTGCGCCGCGGCGGCGGGCGCTTCCCGGCGCTGGTGCCGAGCAGCGATTACGACGACGACAACGGTCGCCATCACGTCTGTCTGGTCCACGACCTGACCGCGCTCGGCCAGAGCCAGACCGTCAGCTCGCGCGAGCGCGAGCGCGCGCAGGCGATCCTTTCGAGCATCACCGAGGCGGTCGTCACCACCGATGCGCTCGGACGCGTCGACTTCCTGAGTCCGCTCGCCGAGCGCATGACCGGCTGGAACAGCGCCCAGGCGCTCGGCCAGCCGCTGCCCTCGGTCCTGCGCCTGCGCGATCCGCTGAGCGGTCTCGAACGCGGCGACCTGATGCTGTCGGCCGGGGCCAGCGAGGTGCTGCGCCTGGTGCGCCGCGACGGCAGCGAGCTGGCGGTGCACTGCTCGGTGGCGCCGATCCGCAGCCTCGGCCAGGACGTCGGCGGCGTCGTGCTGGTGCTGCGCGCCGCCGGCAGCGACGCCCCCGGCGACGTGCAGGCCGGGCAGCCCAGCGAGCCGTCCGAGGTGCTCGACAGCTTCGGCCGCGATGCGCTGACCGGCCTGCCGGATCGCCCCGGCTTCGTCGCGAAGCTCGACAACGCCCTCGAAGCCGTGCACGCCGGCGGCGCGCCGCGCACGCTGATCTACCTGACGCTGCGCCAGATGCACAGCCTGACCGCGCTCGGCGGCGAGGCGATGGCCGATCGCGTGCGGGCCGGAGCCGCGCAGGCGCTGATCGACGTGCTCGGCCCGCGCGACGTGGCCGGTCGCGTCGGCGCGGATGAGTTCGCGCTGCTGCTCGAAGGCTGGAACGCCGAAACCCTGCCCGAGCAGCTCGCCGAGATCCGCGCCGCGCTCGGCCAGTACTCGATGGAGGTGCAGGGGCGCACGCACCGCGTCGATGCCGACATCGGCGCGATCCCGGTCAACGCCGACAGCGGCGACAGCCTCGATGTCATGTCGGCCGCCGATCTGGCCTGCCACCGCGCGCGGGTCGCGGCCCGCAGCGGCGGCTGAGCGGGCCTCAGCGGCGCACCGGCAGCAGCAGCCCGAGCGCAAACAGCAGCGCCGCGCAGACCACGACGCTCGGGCCGGCCGGCGTGTCCCAGACGAGCGAACCGGCGAGCCCGCCGCTCACCGCCAGCGCCCCGCAGAGGCTCGCCCCGAGCGCCATGCCCTCGGGGCTGCGCGCCCAGCGCCGGGCCGCGGCCGGCGGGATGATCAGCAGCGAGGTGATCAGCAGCACGCCGACCACCTTCATCGCCACCGCGACCACCAGCGCGATCAGCAGCAGGAACACCAGCCGCACCGCGGCGACCGGCACGCCCTCGACGCGGGCGAGTTCCTCATGCACGGTCATCGCCAGCAGCGGCCGCCAGATCAGCGCCAGCACGCCGAGCGCGAGCGCGCCGCCGGCCCAGATCCACGCCAGCTCCCCCGGCGCGATCGCGAGGATGTCGCCGAACAGCCAGGCGTTGAGATCGATGCGCACCTGCTCCAGAAATGCCGCCGCCACCAGCCCGAGCGACAGCGCCGTGTGCGCGAGGATGCCGAGCACGGTGTCGCCCGGCAGGCGCTTCTGCTGCTGCAGCGCGAGCAGCAGCAAGGCCAGCAGCACGCCGGTCAGCAGCACGCCGAAGCCTTCGCCGATGCCGGCCAGCACGCCGAGCACGACGCCGAGCAGGCCGGCATGCGCGAGCGTGTCGCCGAAGTAGGCCATGCGCCGCCAGACCACGAAGCTGCCGAGCGGCCCGGCCGCGAGCGCCACGCCCAGACCGCCGGCCAGCGCCCGCCACAGGAAGTCATCGAGTCCGAACGCGCTCACGACGGCGCCTCGCTGCGCGCCGCTGCGGGGGCTGCGGGCGCTGCGGGAACCGGCGATGCGGCGGGTCCGTGCGGGTGCGGATCGCCGTGCAGGTCGTGCGTGTGGTCGTGGTGATGGTGGTAGACGGCCAGGTGCGCGGCGCCGTCGCGGCCGAACAGCGCGCGGTAGGCCGGATCACGGCTGACCGTCTCCGGATGGCCTTCGCAGCAGACGTGGCGGTTGAGGCACAGCACGCGGTCGGTCGCGGCCATGACCAGGTGCAGGTCGTGCGAAACCATCAGGATGCCGCAGCCACGACGCTCGCGCAGGCTGCGGATCAGGTCGTAGAGCGCGTACTGGCCGGCGACATCGACGCCCTGCACCGGCTCGTCGAGCACCAGCAGGCGCGGTTCGCGCAGCAGCGCGCGCGCAAGCAGCGCCCGCTGCAGCTCGCCGCCCGAGATGCCCTGCACCGGACTGTCGATGACGTGCCCGGCGCCGGTCTCATCGAGCGCGGCCTGCACCTGCGCGCGGCCCGTGCGCGTACCGAGCGTCAGGAAGCGCGCGACCGACAGCGGCAGGGTTTCCGGCAGCGTCAGGCGCTGCGGCACGAAGCCGATGGTCAGCCCCGGCCGCCGCCACACCGTGCCGGCCTCGGGCGGGCGCAGCCCGAGCGCGATGCGCACCAGCGTCGATTTGCCGGCCCCGTTCGGGCCGACCAGCGTCAGGATCTCGCCCTCGGCGAGCTTCAGCGACACGCCTTCGAGGATCACCCGCCCGCTGCTGCCGCGTGCATGCACGCCGGCCAGATACAGCAGCGGCTTCACGCCGACGGTCCGGCGGGCAGGCGCAGGCAGGCGGCGCAGCGCCCGAGCACCTCGACGGTCTGGGCGCTGACCGCGAAGCGCACGGCCGCGGCCTCCTCGACGATGGTCGCCTCGACGCGCGCGCTGTTGAGTTCACCGACCCGGCCGCAGGCTTCGCAGATCAGGAACTGCCCGCCGTGGCGCTCGGCCGGATCGCAGCAGGCGACGAAGGCGTTCAGCGAGGCGAGCCGGTGCACCAGCCCCTGTTCGAGCAGGAAGTCGAGCGTGCGGTAGACGGTCGGCGGCGCGCCGCTGCGGCCCTCGCTGCGCAGCTGATCGAGGATCGCGTAGGCGCCGATCGGCCGTTCGGCCGCACAGATGATGCGCAGCACGCTGCGGCGCAGCTCGGTGAGGTTCTGGCCGCGCGTCGCGCACAGCTGCTCGGCCGCGGCGATCGCGGCACTCGGGGAATGGTCGTGCGGGGCTTCGGCGGGCATGCGGGCGATCCGGGCGCGGGTGGCGGCAGGGGATGTTATACAGTAACGTAACTGTATAACGTCTCCATCGGGGAGCCGGGAGCATCCGCGCCATGCATCGCACCGTCAAGTCCCTCGCCGCCGCCGTCCTGCTCGCCCTCGCCACCGGCAGCGCGGTCGCCGCGCCGGCCGTCGTCGTCACGATCAAGCCCGTGCACGCGCTGGTCGCCGCCGTCATGGCCGGCACCGGTGCCGAGCCGAAGCTGCTGGTCAGCGGCCGGGCCTCCGAGCACGACTTCGCGCTGAAACCCTCGGATGCCCGCGCGATCGCGAAGGCCGACGTGGTGTTCCGCGTCTCGGACCAGCTCGAAGGCTTCATGCGCCGGCCGCTGGCCGCGGCGCCGCGCGTGCTCGATGTCGAGCTGATCGACACGCCCGGCCTTGTGAAGCTCGCCCCGCGCGAGGGCGGCGTCTGGGAGGCGCATGTGCATGGCGATCACGACGGGCATGACGATGAGGGCCACGACCACGAAGGCCATGACCACGAGGGCGCCGACCACGAGGGCGGCGTCGAACCGCACATCTGGCTCGATCCGCGCAACGCCCGCACCATGACGGCCCGCATCGCCGAAGTCCTGATCAGCCGCGACGGCGCCAACGCCGCGACCTACCGCGCCAACGCTGCAAAGCTCGATGCCGGACTCGCTGCCCTCGATGCCGGCCTCGCGCAGCAGCTCGCCCCGCTCGCCGGCAAGCCCTTCATCGTGTTCCACGACGCCTACCAGTACTTCGAGCACCGCTACGGCCTCACCGCGGTCGGCTCGATCACGGTCAGCCCCGAACGCAAGCCCTCGGCGCAGCGCATCCAGGCCGTGCGCGACAAGATCCGCGAGACCGGCGCCCGCTGCGTGTTCGCCGAACCGCAGTTCGATTCGGCGCTGGTGGCGACGCTGACCGAGGGCACCGGTGCGCGCGCCGGCTCGCTCGATCCGACCGGTGCCGACGGCGTGCCGGCCGGGCCGGATGCGTATGCGCAGGTGTTGCGCCGGCTCGCCGAAAACCTCGGCGCCTGCCTCGGCGGCTGAAACCCGGCCGGCCCTCGCGGTGCGCCGGCGGTCATCGCTCCGCCTGCCCCGGTTCCGGCCGCGCGCTCCTGCGCTTCCCTGCCATCCCGGCCGCGACCGCGCGCCGCTGCCGGCGCCACCTATGCTCGCGGCTCTCCCCCCGTCGAGCGCGAGGTGCCGCCGGCATGAACGCTGCGCAGCCGCTGCATTTTCCCGATCGTCCCCTGCGCGTGAACCCGCCCGGCACCGGTGCTGCGGCCGGTTTCGGCACGCTGCTCTGGGCGCTGCTGATCTGTGCCGGCATCGGCTGGCTGGTGCTGCCGCCGGTGCGCGACCTGATCGACGACTATTCGCTCAGCGGCTCGCTGCAGCCGGTCGCGCACAGCAGCGTCGAAGGCCGCTGCTCCTACTGGGCCGGGCTGATCGTGCGCTGCGACGCCACGCTCGGCGCGCCGGCCCCCGGCGGCGGGCGCTACAGCCGCAAGGTCGATTACTTCTTCGTCGAACCGCTGCACACCGGCGACTGGACCGTCACCGTCGTCGCCGATCCGGCCCGCCCGGCGCTGCTCACCACCGACCTCGCGCTTGCGAAGCTCGCGAACCGCAGCTGGACGCTCGGCATCCTCGGCCCGTTCTTCCTGTTCGGTGCACTGGCGGCGCTGTTCGGCGCGCGTGGCACGCTCGGCGACCGGCGGGCGCTGAAGCAGGCGCTGTCGGACCGCGTGCTGCGCCCGGTGCCGCTGCGCATGGAGCA
Organism: Pseudomonadota bacterium; assembly: GCA_018240295.1. Taxonomy (GTDB): domain Bacteria; phylum Pseudomonadota; class Gammaproteobacteria; order Competibacterales; family Competibacteraceae; genus Plasticicumulans. The sequence goes on along the minus strand of JAFEGB010000168.1, from coordinate 1,627 downwards.
CTACGCCGCCGGCCGCTGGACGCTGAGCGCGCCCGATGGCAGCACGCGGCTCTGGACCGTGCCGGGCAACGCGCGCCCGATCGTCCTCGCGCCGCCGCAGCCGCTGGTGCTCGGCGTCACGCCGGCCGACGGCGGCGGCCCGGCGATGCCGCTCGACGATGGCCTGCGCTGGCTCGGCCTGCGCCGCGACGAGCGCCGGCTACTGCTGAGCGACCTCGGCTCGAAACGCGAACTGCGCGCCCGGCTCCGCGTCCTCGCCGATCTCGGCCCGGCCCAGGAAGCCGCAAAATTCACCCGCTCGGCCCGGCGCACGGCCCTGATCGGCCTGCTGCTGGCGCTGGTTGCCGGCGCCGCGGCGGCGGTGGTCTGGGGCGGCATCGTGCCGGGCATGTCGGAGCAATCCGATCTGTACGTGCCGGCGCTGGTGGTGATGGGCGTCTGCGGCGCGATCGGCGGCGGCCTGCTGCTCGGCAGTCTCGGGCTGGTGCTAAGAGCAAGGGCGCAGGCGGGGTTGTTGCGGTGAGGGGATTCAACTACACAAGCCGGGTTGAGGAATGAAATTCGGCTCATGCGCGTGCCGGACTGATCAAAAGGAGATGCAGAGGAGGTTCTTGATTCATCCAGCGCGCAGGGCGAGTCAGGTGCGCAATGTGCGGCCTTGAATTCAATGATGTCGCTGATGCACGCCGTAATCCGCCGTCGCGTTAAAGTTTCTTCACCGCTCAGGAGAAGATCAATGGCAGACGAACCGATGTACCACGACGGTATGCGACAGCTTCAGGACGTCAGGGAAACACGCGACCTGGCGGACAGGCTTGCGCAGGTAACCCTCCGTCATGAATTCACGGACGAGGACAGGTCATTTATCGAGCACTGTTCCATGGTGTTTGTCGCCACCGCTGACGCGAATGGTCATCCTGACTGCTCGTACAAAGGCGGTCTTCCAGGATTCGTGCGCGTTCTTGATGATCGCACCCTCGCGATTCCGGACTATGACGGCAACGGCATGTACAGAACCTGGGGCAATGTACTGGTCAATTCGCATGTTGGACTGCTTTTCATTGATTTTGAGGAGTCAAGGCGAATCCGCGTCAATGGCAACGCTCAAATCCACGAAAACGATCCCTTGTGCAAAGAGTTTCCTGGCGCCGTTTTCATCGTCAAGGTGACAGCCACGAATATCTTTCCGAACTGCCCTCGCTACATTCACAAAATGAAAATTGTCGAATACTCGGTCTATGCGCCACGATCAAACTACACGCCGCCTGTCCCCGAATGGAAGACCTTTGACTCTTTCCGAGATGCGCTCCCGCCCCGGGATCGAGGGGATATTGATCAAGGAGAGTGATGGGGCTGTCAGCGCGTAGGCTGGGTTGAGGAACGAAACCCAGCATCGGGAGCGGCATGAAAGACAGAGCGCCCGAATGATTGAACGAAAGCGCGGACCCCAAACGCTGCTTTATGATTGTAATGGCTGCTGGGTTTCCTTCGTCAACCCAGCCTACTCGCTGGTCGAGCAGCCTCGGCGCACGTCCCTGAATTGCCTCGTCGCCAGACATGTTTGCCTCACCCGGTTGCTGCAGAATCAACCGCTTGGTTCTTGACAGCCCGGAATAGGCGTCTACGG
>JAFEGB010000167.1 GCA_018240295.1 Pseudomonadota bacterium | reverse complement strand
GGCGGCGGCGGCGGGGCGGGCGACCGGGGCGGGCCGGGCAGGGGCGGCGGGGCGGCGGCCGAGCAGCCAGTCGAGCAGGCGCTTCCACATGGTCAGGGGGATTCCGGGGCACGGGCGGGATGGCGCGCGACGATACGGCAGCCGCGCCGGCCGTGTCATGAGTTGCTGCACGCCATCGGGTGCCATCCGGTGCCATCGCGGTGTCATCCGGTGCCGGCGGGTGCGCAACCGTTACGATCTGCAAAGTTATACTCGGCCCAGAAACCGCCGCCGGAGTTGCCCGTGACCGATCCGTGCCTGCTTGCCCCGCCCGCTGCCTTCCTTGCCGCCAGCCGCGCACCCGATGCGCTGCTGCTCGATGTGCGCGACCCGGAACTGCGCGCCGCCGGCCATCTGCCCGGCGCACGGGCGCTGCCGTATGCGAGCTACGTCGTGCCGCGGCCCCCGGCGATGGGCGGCCTGCCCGATCTCGACACGCTCGCGCGCGTGCTCGGGGCCATCGGCTACGAACCCGGCAGGCTCGTGCTCGCCTACGACGAGGGCGGCAGCGGCAAGGCCGCGCGCCTGCTCTGGACGCTGGCCGCCCTCGGGCACACGCGCATGGCGCTGCTCGACGGCGGCCTGAGCGCGCTGCAGAACGAGACGACGACGCTGCTGACCCGCGAAGCGGAGCCGGTGACGCCGACGACGCCGCAGCTGGCCTGGGCGCAGGGCATCGTTGCCGAGCGCGACTGGGTCGTGGCGCATCTCTGCGATCCCGACGTGCTGCTGCTCGATACGCGCTCGGCCGGCGAATACGCCGGCTTCGACGTGCGCGCCGCGCGCGGCGGCCACATCCCCGGTGCGATCAACCTCGACTGGAGCACGGCCTTCGATCCGGGCCGGCGGCCGCGCACCAAGCCGATCGAGCACCTGCGCTCGCAGCTGCTGGCCGCCGGCGTCGATCCGGCGCGCGAGATCGTCGTCTACTGCCAGACGCATCACCGCTCGGCGCACACCTGGGTGGTGCTGAAGGCGCTCGGCTACCCGCGCGTGCGCGGCTATGCCGGCGCCTGGTCGGAGTGGGGCAACACGCCGGGACTGCCGATCGAACCCTGAGCACGCCGCCCGGCGCGAGGCCGGCCTGCGCTCTGCTCGCATGACGGGAGCGGCACAAAAAAAACGACCGGCCGGGACCCGCAGCCCGGTCGGTCGACCACCATCCCCTCGCACGGGGAATGCGTATGAACCGTCCTCATTCACCCGGAATCCGGTCCGCGGTTCCGTTGCGACCCGCGCAGCCTGCGCGTCAGCTCCGGTCGCATCAGCCGGCTCGCGTTCCATGCGGGCCGGTGGGGGAAAAACCTCCTGTTCAGGCTGACCCGTCCGTCAGGTCTGCGGGCTTTCAGTTCGTCGTCCGTGTGGCCGTGTCATCGGCCGGCGTCGTGCCGGTGCGGGTCCCGACCGGCTCGTCACGCAGAGCCTCGCGCCCGCGCTCGACGGCGCGGCCGGCGGCCTGCGTGGTCGCGTCGTAACCTTCGCGCAGCTTGTCGGCGGCCTCGCGCGCGGCTTCGACGGTCACGTCCTTCGCGGCGCTGGCACCGGCCCCGAGCGCGGCACCGGCGTGGCGGACCGCCTCGCCGGCGGCCGAGGCCGCGGCTGCAGCCGATTCCTTCGCGGTTTCGGTTTTCTGTTCGGTGGTGGTTTGTGTGGTTTGTGTGGCCGATGTGGCCGGACGCTGGCCGTCGTCGCAGGCGGCGAGCGCGGCGGCGCAGGCGAGCAGCAGGGCGGCGGGGACGATGTGCGTTTTCATGAGAGGTTCCGGTCACCAGGATGGGCAGGGCTCGACCTGCCTTGCATGGACCGTGAATGCGCGATTTCGTGCCATGTCCGGGAAATCCGCCGGCGATCAGGTGCTTGCAGGCGCTTGAGGGCGGAATGCCCGTCCGCTGCCGGCGCCGGAGCGCCACGAGCGTGCGCAAACCGTCGGGCAACGGCGACAGTTGCCGGGCGGGCGCGGCGGAAGCGTGCCGCACGAAGGGCTTGAGTTGTCGCCTGCCGGCGACGCCAAAACGCCGGCGGCCGGTCCGTTGCCGGGCCGGCCGCCGTGGAGACAGCGCCTTGCAGGCGGGCGCGGATCGTTCAGTCGCTCACGAACAGACGCTCGCGGTAGAAGCGCAGTTCGGCGATCGATTCGCGGATGTCATCGAGCGCCAAGTGGGCGTTGCCCTTCTGGAAGCCCTTGACGCGCTCCGGGAACCAGCGCTTGCCAAGCTCCTTCAGCGTGCTCACGTCGAGGTTGCGGTAGTGGAACCACGCCTCCAGCGCCGGCATGCCGCGCGCGAGGAAGCGCCGGTCCTGGCAGATGCTGTTGCCGCACATCGGCGACTTGCCCTTCGGCACCCAGCCGGCGAGGAAGTCGAGCGTCGCCTGCTCGGCCGCGGCGGCGCTGATGCTGCTGGCGCGCACGCGCGCGCTCAGTCCCGACTTCGCATGCTGGCGCGTGTTCCACTCGTCCATGCCGTTCAGCACGTCGTCGGAGCGGTGGATCGCGAACACCGGGCCTTCGGCCAGCACGTTCAGCGCGTTGTCGGTGACGATCGTGGCGATCTCGATGATGCAGTCGCTGTCCGGATCGAGTCCGGTCATCTCCAGATCGATCCAGATCAGGTGCTCGGGATTGGGCGTCATGGCGCGGCTTCTCGGCGGGGGCAGGGGCCGGTTGCCGCGTGCGCGGGGCGCGGGCTACGCTCGGGACCGGTGTCCCACACGGCCTTTCCGGCGAATGCGCGAGTCTACGCTGATTTTCCTGCTGTTGCTGTCCGCGGCGCTGGCGCTGCAGATCTGGCTGGCGCTGCGCCAGTTGCGCCACGTACGCGCCCACCGCGAGCAGGTGCCGCCGGCCTTCGCGGCCGACATTCCGCTCGCCGCGCACCGGCGCGCGGCCGACTACACGCTCGAACGCACGCGCTTCGGCCTGCTGGCGCTGGCCGTCGACACGCTGGTGCTGCTCGGCTGGACGCTCGGCGGCGGCTTCGCGGCGCTCGATGCAGCCTGGCGCGGCTTCGGCTGGGGCGAGACCGCGACCGGGGTCGCGGTGATCGGCTCGGCGATCGCGATCGGCAGCCTGCTGGTGCTGCCGCTGAAGCTCTGGCGGGTGTTCGTGATCGAGGCGCGCCACGGCTTCAACCGCACGACGCCGGCGCTGTTCGCGAGCGATCTGGTCAAGGGCTCGCTGCTTGGCGCCGCGCTCGGCCTGCCGCTGCTGGCGCTGGCGCTGTGGCTGATGGCGCACGGCGGGCAATGGTGGTGGGTCTGGGTCTGGGCGGCGTGGTCGGGCTTCCAGCTGCTGATGCTGTGGGTCTATCCGGTGTTCATCGCGCCGCTGTTCAACCGCTTCGAGCCGCTCGCCGACCAGTCGCTGCGCGCGCGCGTCGAGGCGCTGCTCGCGCGCTGCGGCTACGCCTCCGGCGGGCTGTACGTGATGGACGGCTCGCGCCGCTCCGGCCACGGCAACGCCTACTTCACCGGCTTCGGCCGTGCGCGGCGCATCGTGTTCTTCGACACCCTGCTCGCGACGCTCGACCCCGACGAGATCGAGGCCGTGCTCGCGCACGAACTCGGGCACTTCAAGCGCCGGCACATCGTCTCGCGCATCGCGCTGTCGCTCGGGCTGGCGCTCGCCGGGCTCGGGGTCTGCGCGTGGCTGATCGGGCAGCCGGGCTTCTTCCTCGCGCTCGGCGTGCCGCAGCCCTCGACCTGGGCCGGGCTGTACCTGTTCCTGAGCGTCGCCGGCTCGCTCGGCATCCTGCTGCAGCCGCCGCTCGCGTGGTATTCGCGCCGCCACGAGTTCGAGGCCGACGCCTACGCCGCCGAGGTCGCCGACGGCGGGGCGCTCAAGCGCGCGCTGGTGCGGCTGTACCGTGACAACGCCGCGACGCTGACCCCCGATCCGCTGCACTCGGCCGTCTACGACTCGCACCCGCCGGCACCGCAGCGCATCGCCGCGCTCGAACGGCACACGACCCCGCACGCCGGGGCACCGGCTTGAGCGGGCGGCGGCTGACGCGCCGGCAGGTCGAGCGCATCCGCGAGCTGCACGAGAACCGCCGCACCCGCGCCCGCGAGCGCGCGGCACGCGCCGCCGACGAGCTCGAGGATCTCGAAGCGGCCGAGCCCGGCACCGTCATCGCCCATTACGGCGCCTCGCTGATCGTCGAGGATGCGCAAGCCGCGCTGCACCGCTGCCTGGTGCGCCAGAACCTCGGCGCGCTCGCCTGCGGCGATCGCGTGCTCTGGCAGCGCGCACGCGACGATTCCGGTGTGGTCGTGGCGCTGGAGCCGCGCCGCTCGCTGCTGGCGCGGCCCGACTACAGCGGCCGTCTGAAGCCGGTCGCGGCCAATCTCGATCAGGTGCTGGTCGTGATCGCGCCGGAGCCGGACTTCAACGAATACCTGATCGACCGCTACCTCGCGGCGATCGAGCTGATCGGCGTCGAGGCCGGCCTCGTCGTCAACAAGCTCGATCTCTGCGATGCCGACCGTCGCGCCCGGCTCGAAGCCCGGCTCGGCACCTACGCGCGCATCGGCTATGCGCTGCTGCACGCGAGCACCCGCACCGATCTCGGCCTCGCCGAGCTGCGCACCCGGCTCGCCGGGCGCACCAGCATCCTCGTCGGCCAGTCCGGCGTCGGCAAATCCTCGCTGGTGCGCGCGCTTTTGCCCGAGCGCGAAATTCGCACGCAGGCGCTGTCGGCGGCCACCGGCCACGGCCAGCACACGACGACGACGACGACGCTCTACCCGCTGCCCGACGGCGGCAGCCTGATCGACTCGCCGGGCGTGCGCAGCTTCGAGCTGGCCGAACTCGCGCCCGGCGAGCTCGACCGCGGCTTTCGCGAGTTCGCGCCGTATCTCGGCCACTGCCGCTACGGCAACTGCGCGCACACGGTCGAGCCGGGCTGCGCGCTGCTCGCCGCGGTCGGGCGCGGTGAACTCGACGCGCGGCGCCTCGATGCCTACCGTCAAATCCGTGATGCGGCAGGCAAACGCCCGGCGTGACCGTCCGGTAACGCGGCTTGTGCAGCGCAGCGCCCGCCGCTAGCATTCGGCCCGCCGCGCGGCTGCTCGCCGTCGCCCCCGCCCCCTCGTGCCACCCGGCCCCCTACGTGCGTCCCTGCCCATGCGGATGCCAGTGACGGATTCATCAGCGGAGACACCATGAAGCGCATCGCCACCGTCGGCCTGATCGGCCTGCTCGGTCTGCTGTCCCAGAACGGCGTCGTGCACGCTGCCGACAAGGACAAGGCCTACGCGCCCAAGGGCGCCGCGACCCTCACCTGCGAGGGCATGTCCAAGATCAACCCGAATTCCACCGATGCCGCGCTGGTCGTCGGCTGGTTCGATGGCTACGTGACCGGGCTGAACATGACCACGCCCGAGACCTTCGACATCGCTCCGTGGCAGGACTCGCTGCTGCTGTCGAACCTCGTGCTGAACGCCTGCCGCAAGAACCCGCAGGCCAAGTTCATGGACGTGGTCCAGGCCCTGACCAACGATCTCGCCGCCAAGCGCCTGAAGACCAAGGCCGAGGTCGTCGAGATCTCGGAAGGCGACAAGAAGGGCCTGATGTACTCCGAGGTGCTCAAGCAGGCCCAGACCGCGCTGAAGGACAAGGCCGGCTTCTCCGGCACCGCCGACGGCAAGTGGGGCAGCAAGACCCGCGACGCGATCAAGGCCTTCCAGAAGAAGGAAGGCCTGCCGGAAACCGGCCTGCCGGATTCGCTGACGCTGCTGCGCCTGCTGCAGCCGTTCGGCAAGCCGGGTGCCGCTCCCGCCAACTGAGCACGCACACGGCGCGCATCGCCGCGCCGTTGCAGAAAGAGCCCCGCTCCGGCGGGGCTTTTCTTTGGGCGGGGGCCGGCGGAGCGGGCAGACGCAATCCCGCGCGCTCCTCCGGTTCCGGGTGTCAGCGGTTTTTACACCCGAAGCAAGGCTGATCTTTCATCCCTATGAATTCATGGCGGTTTCACGTTCTGGCACGACCCATGTGCAAGGCCGGGGCGGCTTCACCGGCAGCCATGAAAAACCGGGAATCAGAGGAGCAGGCAGATGATCAGAACAATCCTTGTGCTCGCATCGCTGTTGCTGTCATCCGTCACGGCGCAGGCCGTGATCATTTCGCGGACTCTGGAAATCACCGCCACGGATTTCGTCATCGCGTTCGGAGCACCCCAGATTCCGGCGGTTTCGCCGGTGAACATCCGTTTCTCGGTGACTTTCGACAATGCGGCGGACATCGGCCCGACGACCGCGGGTCTGACGGTCCAGCATTTCAACCTGCCGTATCCGGTCGAATATGCCTATTCGACTGCCCAGGACGTGCTGAGTCTCGCCAGCGATCCGTTCGTCAATGGCTGCTCTCATCCCGTGTCCTCGTTCTGCATCATCGTCGATGCCTTCAGCCTGGCCAGTCCGGTTGCCTTCTTCGTGGCGCAATCACTCGAACCCGACGCCGGCTGGCATGCGCTGACGATCCACACATCCGTCATTCCTGAACCGGCGCCGCTGCTGCTGTTCGGTTCCGTCCTGCCGGGGCTGGTGGCTGTGCGCAGGCGCAGGTGATTCGACTGCAGGGTTTTATTGACCGCGGCAGCGCGTAGGCTGGATGTGACGAAGGAAACCCGGCGGCCATCTCCTCAGTTGGGAGAGCTTTGGGTTTGCACATTTGTTCAATCGTGCGAGCAGGACGCTTTTCCATGCTGCCATCAGTGCCGGGTTTCGTTCCTCAACCCAGCCTACGCGCTGAGATTACCCGGCGCGCATCGGCGCACCGTTGCAGAAAGGCCCCGCTTCGGCGGGGCTTTTCGTTTGGCGGCGAACAGGTTCAGCGAAGTGGGGCGCGGTCAGCAACGTGCGCATTCATGCGCACGCTGCCGGGTTGCCGGGCTATGGGTAAAGCAGGTGATATAACTCCGGCGACACAATGCCTGAAAGTTTTTCGTAACCTTTGGTGGTCGGGTGTATTTCATTCTCCCAGTCCCCGCTTTCCCCTGTTTCGCGGAGTTTGGCTCGTATCAAAGTTTCGCGAGTGTTGCTGATGACGTGAAAGTTGGGTATCTGGTTTTTCAGATCAATGATGGTTTCAGCCAGGAATTCATAGAGGTAGTCGGATAATGAAATCCACAGGGGTTCGGGTATTTCGTGAGCCTTGAAAGCTTTATGTAGCCAAGGGCCGGCAATGCCAAAAGTCAGGAACTTGGCGGATGCGTTCCGAGGGGTTGGATAGTCGTAGATATGCGTGACGATCGGAGTTTCCTGATTTTTGCTGCCGGACTGCTGGCGCAATCTGGCAATGGCCGAATAAGCTTTCTGTATGTCTGACTTGAGCAGGCTTAGTTCGATGTGGTTCACATAGTCCAGCATCTGTTGGCCGGCCCCGTCGGATGGGCGGCATAATACTTTGTCGGCGCGATTCATCAGATCGTTTCCGCCACCGCTCAAAAATATCAGATCCCATTTTACGGCAAAATTCGGGTCGCAGATATTTTTAATCAGATCCGGATTCTTTGCCATGTCTGACATTTCGATGATGGTGTCGCCCGGAAAGGCGAGGTTATACAGAATCGTCGGTTCGGCAAATGTCAAAGGAAAAAGCATGTTGCTGGATGGGAGCGAACTGAGTGAGAACCAGGAGTCACCTTCGCAAAGAATCCGCTTTTTGTACTTCGGGTCGTTCGGGTCGTTTGACGTGCCTGGAAGGGTTGCTTTGTGAATACGATCAGAGGAAATAACGGTCCCATTGACTGAAAGTTGCATTTTTTCCCCTTTGACAAGAACTTGTAGATCGTGGGATGGGCTGGACGCAGTGAAGTCCATCAATGGTAATCGTTTCCATTTTTAGGTCCAGCTGTGTATTGGACGACCTGATAGTCGTGATAGTCGCAGAAAAATTCAGAAGATGCTGCCTAATCAGGCAGGCTAGACCGTAACCCGTCTGCCACGGTACATGCGTGAATAGCCCCGGTGCCCACGAGCGCATCCGCAGGCGGGTTACGGTACGCATCATCACGGAATTTGCGGCTGTACATTGCGCACCTGACCTGCCATACGCGTTGCCTCCCGAACCACCGCGCCGCATTGCCCCGTTCTCTTGCCTGCGCGCCATGCGCGACCGGTTGCTGCGCAAGAACAGCTCGCTGCGTGTCAGCGAGCGATGGCCGGGAAACATACTCCCGTCCTTGCGCGGCATCGACACTTCCTTGCACGCCATCGGCGTTTCCATCCGCGTCATCTGCACGCCCATGCACGCCATCTGCGCTTCGATGCACCTTATCTGCGCGCCGATGAGCGCCATCGACACTTCCCTGCGCGTCATGCACGATCCGCTGCCCGGCATGGGTCCACGGCTGCCGTGCATGAAAAACCGGGGTAGTGAAAGCCCCGGTCGTGGAGGGGACGGGATCAGGTCCGGTCAGCCGGCGGGGTGCGCTTCGGGTGGGCGAAGCGCTTGCCCATGATCTCGACCAGTTCGTCGATGCCGGCGCCTTCGCCGTTCTTGCGTGCGTAGTGGTAGGCATCGAGTGCTGCCTGAAACGCATCGGCCGAGACCGCGGTGATGGTGTCGTCGAGCGGTTCGAGCCGCGGCGTCAGGCGTGTGCGCAGGGTTTCCAGGGCGTTGCGCAACTGCACGTCGCGCGCGAACTCGCCGACATCGAAGCTGCGCGGCAGGAAGCTCGCAGGATGTGCCGACGCAGGAGGCGCATCGTTCGCGGAATTCGAGCAGTGATTACCGTATCTTCCGAAGTTTTACGCGAACGATGCGCTTCGTTCCTCAGCGCATCCTACGGGCTCTCGTGGCAGATACCGGCTCTCAGCGCCGGATCAACCGGAAGGTCAGGTTGATGCGCGCGGCGGTGACGGCGGGTTCCTTGGGCACGCGGTGCAGCCAGTGATGCTGCGTGCTGCCGCGCATGACCAGCAGGCTGCCGTCGGCCAGCGCGAGGCGCTGCGTGCCGAGGCCCAGGGCGCGGGCGCGGCGGTGGCGCAGTTCGAAGCTGCGCACGGCGCCGAGTGACAGCGAGGCGATGACCGGGTCGCGGCCGAGTTCGGGTTCGTCGTCGGCGTGCCAGGCGACGCTGTCGCGGCCGTCGCGGTAGAGGTTGGCGAGCACGCTGTCGAAGCGTGCGCCGCTCGCGGCCTCGATGCGTGCGCGCAGCGCGGCGAGCGTTTCCGTCCACGGCAGCGCTTCGAGGCGCAGGCCCGAGTACGTGTAGGTCGTGCCGGCTTCGCCGTACCAGGCGTTCAGGCGCGGGATCGGCACTTCGCGCCCGCCGAAGCGCAGCACGTCCTGTCGCCACGCGAGTGTGGCGCGCAGTTCGTCGAAGGCGGCGGCGGCTTCGGCGGTGTTCAGGAAGGCGGGGCGGTATTCGAGCGCGGCGTCGGGCAGTTCGATGCACTCGCCAGAGCCATCGTCATCGCCGGCGAACAGGTCGGGCTGCATCGGGGGGCCGGCGCGTCAGACCGTGCGCCGGCCGGCGAGCGCGTGGGCGAGCGTGCCGCCATCGACGTGTTCGAGCTCGCCGCCGAGCGGCACGCCGTGGGCGATGCGCGTCGCCTGCACGCCGCGCGCGTGCGCAAGCTGCGCCAGATAGTGCGCGGTGGCCTCGCCCTCGACGGTCGGGTTGGTGGCGAGGATGAGTTCCTGCACCGTGCCTTCGGCGAGGCGCGCATCGAGGCGGTCGAGGCCGAGTTCCTCGGGGCCGATGCCATCGAGCGGCGACAGCCGGCCCATCAGCACGAAGTAGCGGCCGCGGAAGCCGGTCGCGTGTTCGATGGCGGCGACATCGGCCGGGGTCTCGACGACGCAGAGCAGGCTGTCGTCGCGCTGCGGATCGGCGCAGCCGGCGCACAGCGGGCCTTCGGCGAGGTTGCGGCAGCGTTCGCAGCGGCCGATGCCGGCGACCGCGGCCGTCAGCGCCGCGGCCAGTCGTCCGGCACCGGCGCGGTCGCGCTCGACGAGGTGAAAGGCCATGCGCGTCGCCGATTTCGGACCGACGCCGGGCAGGCAGCGCAGCGCCTCGATCAGCTGCGCGAGCTTGCGCGGGTAGGCGCTCATGCGCGCGCGCCGGGTTGCGGGCCGGCCGGGCTCAGAACGGCAGCTTCATGCCGGGCGGCAGCGGCAGGCCGGCGGTGAGGCCCGACATGCGCTCCTGCGTCGTGCGTTCGAGCTTGCGCACCGCGTCGTTGAAGGCCGCGGCGACCAGGTCTTCGAGCATGTCCTTGTCATCGGCGAGCAGCGAGGGGTCGATGGTCACGCGCCGCGCCTCGTGGCGGCCGGTGATGACGACCCGGACCAGGCCGGCGCCGCTTTCGCCCTCGACCTCCATCGCGGCGATCTCTGCCTGCGCCTTCTGCAGCTTTTCCTGCATCTGCTGCGCCTGCTTCATCAGGTTGCCGAGTCCGCCCTTCATCATGGCTGCTGTCCTCTGGTAGGTCGTGCGTGCGGGGGAGGGGAGATTCGATCGCTGCCGCAGTGTACCGGGCATGCGGGTCGCTGCGCGTTCAGGGGGCGGCCGGGCCGGGCGTGATGCTGTCGCTGCGGATGCGCGCATCCAGGGTCTCGACCAGCGCGCGCACGGCCGGGTTCTGTCCGAAGGCTTCGATCGCCGCCTGCCGGCGACCGGCAGCCGCGGCGTCCTCGGCGCGCGCCGGCGTCGCGAGCCCGGCGGCGCCGACGCGCAGCACCAGCGTCACCGGCCGCCCGAGCGCGCTGGCCAGGGCTTCGGCGAGTTTCTGCTCGCCGGCCGCTGACTGCAGGCTGGCGTGTGCTGGATCGAGCGCGAGCGTCCAGCGGTCGTGCTGCACGGCTTCGAGCACCGCGTGCCGCGCAAGCTGCAGCGGCCGGCCCTTGACCGGCAGCCGCGCGACCAGCGCCGGCCAGTCGGGCAGGGCATCGGTGACGACGGCCGCCGCGACCGGGGCCGCTTCCGGCGCCGCGGTGACGGCGGCGGGCACGACGGCCGGGGGCGGTGCGACCGCTGCCGGCCGGGCGGCGGTGGGAGCGGGCGCGGAGGACGGTGCCGGTGCTGCGGTGGCGGCGGTGCGGCGGGTCGCACGCGGCGGTGCGGCGACGGCGATGTCCGGGCCGTCGTCGAGCGTGGCCGGCAGCGCGGCATCGTCCCAGGGCGGGGATTCGTCGAGCCACGGCGGCGGGGCGTCGTCGGTTTCGGTTTCGGTGTCGGTGTTGGCTTCGGCTTCGGCGCGGGGCGGGTCGGTCACCGGCGGTTCGGGCAGGGGTTCACGCACGGCCGCGGGGCTGGCGGCCGGTGCCGTTGCCGCGGCGACCGGCGGGGCTGCGGCCGGGCGGGCGGGCGCGGTGTCGCCTGCCGCGGGGCGGCCGAGTACGGCTTTCAGCATCGAGCGCCCGCGGCCGGCGCCGGTCGCGGCCGGTGCCGGGTCGCCTGCCGGTGCAGCGGCCGGTGTCGCTTCCGGCGCGGGCAGGGCGGTGGCG
>JAFEGB010000166.1 GCA_018240295.1 Pseudomonadota bacterium | reverse complement strand
CGGCTGTCCGAAGCGCGCTTCCGCCGCGGCGTCGACAGCTACCTGAGCACGCTCGACTCGCAGCGCTCGCTGTACTCGGCGCAGCAGAACCTGATCAGCGTGCGGCTGGCGCGGCTGTCGAACGGGGTTGATCTGTACAAGGTGCTCGGCGGTGGGGCGGGGGAGACGGAGGTGCCGGCGGGGCAGGTGGCGATGAGCTGGTGGAACCGGAGCTTGCCGTGAGCCCTATGCCTGGCCGCATTCCTGTATTTGTCGGTACTCGAAGAAATGAGGCGTTGAGGAAATGTAATCGCAGTTATCGGGTATCTGGCTGCATGGCCTGTCGCAGTCGGATATCATCGATCCTGCCCAGCATCGAGTTCGACATTGAGTCATGGCCATTGAATACCCGATCATTGCAGTTACTCCGGCGATGGTCGTCGGAGATGAGCCCTTGGGAACCAAAGAGAAATTCTGGTTTGAGTACGAGGGTGAGCAATGGCTGTACAAAGAATGTCGGGCGATATCTGGATCGCTATTGGCCGGTGAGGATTGGTCCGAGAAGATCGCGGCTGAAATTGCACGCATGATCGGTATTCTGGCGGCGAAAGTCGAGTTGGCGGATTGTCTTGGGGATAGAGGTTGTGCCTCAAGAAAATTTACGAGCGATACTCTGCAGTTGATGCATGGGAATGAAATACTGGCCGAACACGTTCTTGGCTATGAACAGGGTCGACGCTACGGTCAGTGTCAACATACGCTGGAGCACATTTTTGCTGCAATCCATAAGGTTTTTCCGGAAGACGGGCAGCGTCGGGAAGTTTCAGCACAGTTTGCAGGTTATTGCGTACTGGACGCCTTGATCGGCAATGTGGATCGGCATCATGAAAACTGGGGTGTGTTGTGGCAAGTGGGAGAAAGTGCCACCATGACGATCGGTACATCCATCGTCAATCCGCAGCACCAATCCAGCCGATATCAATTGGCGCCATCTTTTGATCATGCTTCATCGTTGGGCAGGGAGCTCACCGATCAGGTGCGCGAGAGAAAATTGGCGAACAGACAGGTCGGTGCGTATGTGCGTCGCGGTCGCGGAGGCATTTATCCCTTGAACGGAGCGCAGGGTGAAAACCCGCTCAGACTGGTGGAGTCGGCTGCCGTTTGCTATCCGGATTACTTCCGGCCTGGCCTCCAGCGCTTGCGGGACACGCAACTTTCGGCGCTGCAGGGCTTGGTCGATGGTGTTCCGGATGATCGAATGTCTTTGTCTGCCAAGAAATTTGTCGTGGAGTTGCTCGATGTCACCTACACGGCTTTGACGAGGATCACGCCTTGACCACCTTGTTTCTAGCCTGGCAGGCGCCGGTAAGCCGTAATTGGTTTCCTGTCGGACGCCTTGACGCCGATGCCGGACGCGAGCGTTTCAATTTTCGTTATACACAGGGTGTGATTGCCGCCAAAGAGCACGGTTTCCATCCGTTACCTGGATTTCCTGATTTTAATGACGATTACTGTTCTCCGGTGTTGTTTCCGATGTTCAGGAACCGCATCCTGGCGTCAAGGCGCAAGGACTATCAGGAATATCTGCATTCTCTTGACCTGGATCGGGACGATCCAATCGAAATTCTCGCGATCACTGGTGGTACCCGGCAGACGGACAGTTTTGAGATGTTTCCAAAAATTGAGAAACAGATGGATGGTTCGTTCATGTGCCGGTTTTTTTTGCACGGCTTGCGTTATATGTCCGAGTCAGCCCGGCAGCGTGCGGAGCATTTGCAGGCAGGTGAGTCTCTGGGGGTGTCGATTGAATTAACCAATCCGGCCACGGGTGTGGCGATTCAACTGACGACAAGGGATTATGAGTTCGTCGGCTGGACTCCGCGTTATCTGGTTTCCGATCTGATCCATACAATTGTGGACGTATCCAGGATTCGAGCCCAGGTCGTCAGGATGAACGGCGCAGAGGTGCCGCCTAATCGACGTGTCCTGATCGAGTTCGCCGGTCATTTGCCGCTGGATGCCCAGCCGATGTCCGGTCAGGAGTTTCAAGTGCTGGCCTGAACACGGCGTTACGTCTGATACAAAGCGATTGGCAATTTTTCGTCCGGCGTGCTGGCAAGGGATCAGTGGTCCGATCACGCTGCCTACGCATCCTCCCAGCGCCACACCCGGAACCCCGCATCCCCGTCCCAGTCCGGAAACTCCGCCCGCAGCAGCGCTGCCGTGCGCCGCAGTCGCTAGCGGCACAGTCCGGCGAGGTCCGGAGCCAGCCCGTGCTGTTCGCAGAACGCGAACGCGGCGCGCTGGCCGGGCTTGCGCGGGTCGAGCGGCTCGGGGCGCTGCACGAGCAGGAAGCGTCTGCGGCCGCCGTCGCCGGCGTTGAGCTTCATGACCGCGTGCGCGGTGGTGCCGGAGCCGGCCCAGCAGTCGAGCACGAGATCGTCGCCGCCCGTGCACCAGCCGATCACCGCCGCGACGAAGTCGACCGGCTTCGGCTGGTCGAATGGGATGCCGAGCGTGCGCAGCAAGGCGTCGTCGGAACCGCCGTAGGGCAGGATCGACGGCACGTTCTCGTACAGGTTCTCGTCGAGGTAGTAGATGCGTTGCGGCTGCACCGACTCATCCGGCCCGAACTCGATCCGGCCGGTGTCGAGCAGCCGGCGCATGGTCTCGGGCGGGTTGCGCCAGCCGCGCACCGGCACCGGGCAGGGGCGGCCGGTCTGCGGATGGATCAGCGGCTCGAAGTACTCGGCCGACGGCGCCTGCTTGTTCGGCCAGGCCATCGACACCAGCCGGTACACGCGCCCGTCGGCCGACAGCCGCCAGTACATCGCCTCGCCGCCGGAGAGCTGCGGCTGCGACTTCAGCCAGGCACGGTAGCGGCTGCGGGCTTCTTCGAGCGTCGGACTCGCGGCGAGGGCGGTGCGGGCGGCGGCGAGCATCTGCTGCGCGTGGCGCTTGGGCCGGCGCAGCGGCTGTCTTGCCAGCAGCGTCGCGGCGTCGCGCGCGTACAGCAGCAGCGATTCGTGCTGGTAGGCGATGCCGCGCGCGTCGCCCTTGGGGTTGCGCTTGTCCCAGACCGCGATGCCGAGTTCGTTGGCCTCGCCGAACAGCTCGCGCAGCAGCAGCGTCAGCGCCGGCTGTTCGTGCTCGTCGATGTGGATCGCGAGCAGGCCGTCGTCGGCGAGCAGCGTGCGGATCAGCGCCAGCCGCGGATACATGCGGCTCAGCCAGTCGCCGTGCCGGCGCGTGCGGTCGGCATCCGGTGCGCCGCGGCGCACGCCGCCGTGGCGGTCGGCATAGATGAAATCGCGGCCGGTGTTGTACGGCGGATCGAGATAGGCGAGCTTGACGCGTCCGGCGTAGCCGGTCTGCAGCAGCTTCAGCACGTCGAGGTTGTCGCCCTCGATGAAGCCGTTGCGCGTCGTCGCCTCGTCGAGGCCGGCGCCGGGGCAGCGCTGCAGCCGGCCGGCCGGTGGCGAGGCGATCTGCGCGGCGGCCGCTGCCCGTTGCGGCCAGTGCAGGCCGAAGCCGTCGGCTTCCCCGTCGGCGGCATGCGGGCCGAGCAGCCGGCGCAGCTGGGCGAGGTCGACGCTCGCGAGCGTCCGGCCCTCGACGAGGCGCTCGCCGACGGCCTGCGGAAACAGCGCGCGCAGCCGCTCGATGCGATCGGCAAGATCCGCCGCGCTCACGAGCGCATCCGGACAATCGGCGTCAGGTCGGGACATGGGCGGGCGCGGGGCGGCAGCGGACCGGCGGCATTAGCGCAGGCCGCAGCAGGCGGATCAAGCGTCGCGCACGCGGCGGGGGAGGGCGGTCTGAACGCACGACAACACGGCTTCGGCCTCGCCGGCCTGCTGATGGTCGCGGCAGCGGCGAATGCCGATCCGGCCTGCACGCTGCGCATCGAGGTCGATCGCCGGGAACCGGCGTGGATACGCCTGCGCAGCGTCCGGCCCGAAGCTCCGGGGGGCTGTGCGCTCGACACCGATACCTTGCGCCGCACGCTCGCCGAGGCGCTGGCCGCTGCCGGACCGGTCGTGACCGTCGCCCTCGGGCGGCTGGTCGGGTATCCGGCGCTCGCCTGCGGGCTGGCGGCACAGGCGGCTGCCGATCCCGGCTGGGACCGGCGCCACGGGCGTGCCCGCGATGGCCGCAGCGACAACACCTGGACGGCGCAGGCGCTGGCTGCCTCGCAGCCGCTCGCCGGGCTGCTGCCCGCAGGCTGGACGCTGCAGGCGGTGTCGGTCGAGAAGGTGTTGAAGGGCCGCCCGGCGCAGCAGCTGGCGGACTGCCCGGTGGAGGGCGGCGGCCTGCCCTTCGATGCGCAGCTCTGGTTGCGGCTGCGGCGGCGCTGAGCCGGCCGGCACCGGCGTCAGGTCTTCTTTTCCGGCCGTTTCCAGCTCGTGATCGTCTTCTGCGGCGCGCGCGTGATCGCCAGCGTGGCGTCCGGCACGTCCTTGCCGATCGCCGAACCGGCGCCGACCGTCGCCTGCGCGCCGATCGTCACCGGGGCGATCAGCGAGCTGTTCGAGCCGATGAAGGCGCCGTCGCCGATCACGGTGCGGCTCTTGTTCACGCCGTCGTAGTTGCAGGTGATCGTGCCGGCGCCGATGTTGACCGCCGCCCCGACCGTCGCGTCGCCGATGTAGCTCAGGTGATTGGCCTTGGCGCCGGCGGCCAGCGTCGAGTTCTTCAGTTCGACGAAGTTGCCGACGTGCGTGTCCTCGGCGAGCACAGTGCCGGGGCGCAGGCGCGCGTACGGGCCGAGCTGCGCGCGGGTGCCGACCTCGGCCTGCTCGATCAGCGTGAACGGTTTGATCTCGACATCGTCGGCGATCGTGCAGTCGCGCAGCACGCAATTCGCGCCGATGCGCACGCGGTCACCGAGCACGACGCGGCCTTCGAACACGACGTTCACGTCGATCTGCACGTCGCGGCCGGTGGAAACCTCGCCGCGCACGTCGATGCGCGCCGGATCGGCGAGCGTGGCGCCGGCGATCATCAGCGCCTCGGCCTGCGCGCGCTGGTAGAAGCGCTCCAGCTCGGCGAGCTGCACGCGGTTGTTGACGCCCTGGACCTCCTCGGGCGCGGCAACCGTGTGCGGCACGACGGCGAGCCCTTCGCCGACCGCCATCTCGATGATGTCGGTCAGGTAGTACTCGCCCTGGGCGTTGGCGTTGCCGAGGCGCCCGACCCAGTCGCGCAGGCGCGCGAGCGGTGCGGCGAGGATGCCGGTGTTGCCTTCGCGGATGCGCTTCGTGGCGGCATCGGCGTCCTTCTCCTCGACGATGCGCAGCACCCGGCCGCCGTCATCGCGCACGATGCGCCCGTAGCCGGTCGGGTCCGGCAGCTCGACCGTCAGCAGGCCGATGCCGCCGGCCGCCGCCGCCGCGAGCAGCGGCGTCAGGGATTCAGGGCGCACCAGCGGCACGTCGCCGTACAGCACCAGCGCCAGCCCGTCCGCCGGCAGCGCCGGCAGCGCCTGCGCGACGGCGTGGCCGGTGCCGAGCTGCTCGGCCTGCTCGGCCCAGGCGATGCCGGGTACCGTGCCGAAGCGCGCCAGCACCTGCTCGCTGCCGTGGCCGTGCACGACGACGATGCGCGCCGCACCGAGCCGCTGCGCGCTGGCGATGACATGCCCGAGCATCGGCCGGCCGCCGACCGCGTGCAGGACCTTGGGCAGGTCCGAAACCATGCGCTTGCCCTTGCCGGCGGCAAGGATGACGACATGGAGGTTCGCAGGACTTGCGGGACTCGACAGGCTCATCGGCGGGGGACTCCGGCGGCGGCACGGCCGCAAAAGCAAACGCCGCGGACAGGGCCGCGGCGTGGGTCGATACGGGTTGCCGCTTGCAGGCGGCGATCAGGCCTTGCGCAGCTTGCGCAGCTTTTCGATCGCCTGCAGCTGGGCCACGGCCTCGGCCAGTTCGGCCTGGGCGCGGGCGAGGCTGATCTCGTCGCTGCGGGCAGCGAGGATTTCCTCGGCGCGGCGCTTGGCTTCGATCGCCTTCGCCTCGTCGAGGTCGGCAGCACGCTCGGCGGTGTCCGCAAGCACGGTCACCGTGTGCGGCTGCACTTCGAGCAGACCGCCGGAGACGTAGAACACCTGCTCCTCGCCGAACTGCAGCTTCACGCGCACCTGGCCGGGCTTGAGCCGGGCCAGCATCTGGCTGTGGCGCGGCAGGATGCCGAGTTCGCCTTCCTCGGCCGTCGCGACCAGCATCTCCGCGGTGCCGGAGAAGATCTGCTTCTCGGCACTCACGATGTCCACATGCAGCGTCATCGCCATGACGTCGTTACCTCGTCGGATCGTCGGGACGCGCGCCGGAGTGAGGGTGATTCACTCCGGCACGCCGGGTCGCCTTACAGCTTGGCGGCCTTCTCGACGGCTTCGTCGATGGAACCGACCATGTAGAAGGCCTGCTCCGGCAGGTGGTCGTACTCGCCGGCGATGATGCCCTTGAAGCCGCGGATCGAGTCCTTCAGCGACACGTACTTGCCCGGCGAGCCGGTGAAGACTTCCGCGACGAAGAACGGCTGCGACAGGAAGCGCTGGATCTTGCGGGCACGGGCGACGACCTGGCGGTCTTCTTCCGACAGCTCGTCCATGCCGAGGATCGCGATGATGTCCTTCAGCTCCTTGTAGCGCTGCAGAACACCCTGCACGGCGCGGGCGGTGCTGTAGTGCTCCTCGCCGATGATCAGCGGATCGAGCTGACGCGAGGTCGAGTCGAGCGGGTCGACGGCCGGGTAGATGCCGAGCTCGGCGATCTGGCGCGACAGCACGACGGTCGCGTCAAGGTGCGCGAAGGTCGTCGCCGGCGACGGGTCGGTCAGGTCGTCCGCAGGCACGTACACGGCCTGGATCGACGTGATCGAGCCCTTCTTGGTCGAGGTGATGCGCTCCTGCAGCACACCCATTTCCTCGGCCAGCGTCGGCTGGTAACCCACCGCCGACGGCATGCGCCCGAGCAGCGCCGACACTTCGGTACCGGCGAGCGTGTAGCGGTAGATGTTGTCGACGAACAGCAGCACGTCACGGCCTTCGTCACGGAAGTACTCGGCCATGGTCAGGCCGGTCAGCGCGACGCGCAGACGGTTGCCCGGCGGCTCGTTCATCTGGCCGTAAACGAGCGCGACCTTGTCGAGCACGTTCGAGTCCTTCATCTCGTGGTAGAAGTCGTTGCCCTCACGGGTACGCTCGCCCACGCCCGCGAACACGGAATAACCGGAGTGCTCGATCGCGATGTTGCGGATCAGCTCCATCATGTTCACGGTCTTGCCGACGCCGGCGCCGCCGAACAGGCCGACCTTGCCGCCCTTCGCGAACGGGCAGAGCAGGTCGATGACCTTGATGCCGGTTTCGAGCAGGTCGGTGGAACCGGACTGTTCCTCGTAGGCCGGAGCCTTGCGGTGGATCGCCCAGGTCGTCTCGGCGCCGACCGGACCCTGATGGTCGATCGGGGTGCCGAGCACGTTCATGATGCGGCCCAGCGTCGCCTTGCCGACCGGCACGTTGATCGCCGCACCGGTGTTGTTGGCGACCATGCCGCGGCGCAGGCCGTCGGAGGTACCGAGCGCGATGGCGCGCACGATGCCGTCGCCGAGCTGCTGCTGCACTTCCAGCGTCAGATCCGCACCGTCGATCTTGAGCGCGTCATAGATCTTCGGCACCGCACCGCGCGGGAACTCGACGTCCACGACGGCGCCGATGACTTGTACGATCTTTCCAGAACTCATTAGAGGGTTCCCCTTAAGACTCTGCTGATTCTCGAAGACTCTCGAAACCTGCGATGGCAGCCCGATGGATCAAACGGCCGCGGCGCCCGCCACGATCTCGGAAAGCTCCTGCGTGATTGCCGCCTGACGCGCCTTGTTGTAGACGAGCTGCAATTCGTCGATGAGGCTGCCGGCGTTGTCCGAGGCCGACTTCATCGCGATCATGCGCGCCGCCATTTCGCAGGCCACGTTCTCGACGAGTCCCTGATACACCAGCGATTCGACGTAGCGGACCAGCAGGGTGTCCAGCAGCACCGTCGCATCGGGCTCGTACAGGTAATCCCAGCGGTGCGGAGCATCGACCTTTTCGACGCGCGCCGAGACCGGCACCAGCAGCTCCACGCTCGGCTTCTGCGTCATCGTGTTCAGGAAGACGTTATGCACGAGGTAGATGCGGTCGATCTCGCCTTCGCGGAAGCGGTCGAACATGACCTTCACGCTGCCGACCAGATCCTCGATCCGCGGCGTGTCACCCAGGTGCGACACGGTGGCAGCGACCTTCACGCCCAGACGGCGGAAGAAGCCCGCAGCCTTGGTGCCGACCGTACACAGTTCGCTTTCCACCCCTTTGGCCTGCCACTCGCGCATCGACTGCACGGTGGCCTTGAACAGGTTGGTGTTCAGGCCACCGCACAGACCGCGGTCCGTGGAGATCACGATGTAACCGACCCGCTTCACGTCGGGCCGGTCCATCAGGGCCGGGGGGCGATACTCGGTGTGCGCATGGGCCAGGTGCGAGATGACGGTGCGGATCTTCTCCGCGTAGGGCCGGGCCGCATACATGCGTTCCTGAGCCTTGCGCATCTTGCTCGCCGCAACCATTTCCATGGCACGAGTGATCTTCTGAGTATTCTTGATACTCTTGATCTTCGTTCGAATCTCTTTGGCACCGGCCATGCTGACACCCGCTTACCAGACGTGGTTGGCCTTGAAATCTTCCACGCCCTTCGCGAAGGCCGCTTCGATTTCGCCGTTGTAGTCGCCGGTCTCGTTGACCTTCTTCATCAGCTCGCTCTGGTTCGCGTTCATGTACGCGATCAGCGCCGATTCGAAGTCACCGATCTTGTTCAGCGGCACGTCGTCCAGATAGCCCTTGTCGGCCGCAAACAGCGAGATCGCCATTTCGCCGACGGACAGCGGCGAATACTGCTTCTGCTTCATCAGCTCGGTGACGCGCTGACCGCGTTCGAGCTGCTTGCGGGTCGCATCGTCGAGGTCCGAGGCGAACTGCGCGAAGGCCGCGAGTTCGCGGTACTGCGCGAGCGCCAGACGCACGCCGCCGCCGAGCTTCTTGACCGCCTTGGTCTGCGCCGCACCGCCGACGCGCGACACCGACAGACCGGCGTTGATCGCGGGCCGGATGCCGGCGTTGAACAGGTCGGTTTCCAGGAAGATCTGGCCGTCGGTGATCGAGATGACGTTGGTCGGCACGAACGCGGACACGTCGCCGGCCTGCGTCTCGATGACCGGCAGTGCGGTCAGCGAGCCGGTCTTGCCGGTGACTTCGCCGTTGGTCAGGCGCGCGACTTCGTCGGCGTTGATGCGCGAGGCGCGCTCCAGCAGACGCGAGTGCAGGTAGAACACGTCGCCCGGATAGGCTTCGCGACCCGGCGGACGGCGCAGCAGCAGCGAGATCTGGCGGTAGGCGACGGCCTGCTTGGAGAGGTCGTCATAGACGATCAGCGCGTCCTCGCCGCGGTCGCGGAAGTACTCGCCCATCGCGCAGCCCGAGTAGGCGGCCAGGTACTGCATGGCGGCCGGATCGGAGGCACCGGCGGCGACGACGATGGTGTGGGCCATCGCATCGTGCTCTTCGAGCTTGCGCACCACGGCGGCGATCGACGAGTTCTTCTGGCCGATCGCGACGTAGACGCACTTAACGCCCGTGCCCTTCTGGTTGATGATCGCGTCGATCGCCACGGCGGTCTTGCCGGTCTGGCGGTCGCCGATGATCAGCTCGCGCTGGCCGCGGCCGACCGGGACCATCGCGTCGATCGCCTTGAGGCCGGTCTGCACCGGCTGGCTGACCGACTGGCGCTCGATGACGCCCGGGGCGACCTTCTCGACCGGCGAGCTCAGCGAGGTGTTGATCGGGCCCTTGCCGTCGATCGGCGCGCCGAGCGAGTTGACGACGCGTCCGAGCAGTTCGGGGCCGACCGGCACTTCGAGGATGCGGCCGGTGCAGAAGCACTTGTCGCCCTCGGACAGGTGATCGTAGGCGCCGAGCACCACCGCACCGACGGAGTCGCGCTCCAGGTTCAGGGCGAGGCCGAAGGTGCTGCCCGGGAACTCGATCATCTCGCCCTGCATCACGTTCTCGAGACCGTGAATGCGGACGATGCCGTCGGTGAGGCTGACGATCGTGCCTTCCGTGCGTGCCTCGGCCGACGGCTCGAACTTCTCGATGCGGCTCCGGATCAGTTCACTGATTTCGGTAGGATTCAGTTGCATAAGCCTTCAATTCCCCTCACTGGCGCAGGGCGGTGGCGAAGTTCGCCAGCTGGCCCCGAGCTGAACCGTCAATGACCACGTCCCCGGCCCGGATGATCGCGCCGCCGATCAGCGATTCGTCGACCGTGACTTCCAGTTCGATCTCGCGCTGCAGCCGCTGCTTGAGCGCGGCTGCAAGGCGGGTCTTCTGTTCGTCGCCGATCGGGAAGGCCGAGACCACCTCGGCGCGGATCGACTTCTCGGCCTCGGCCTTCAGTGCCTCGAACATCGCGACGATGTCGGGCAGCAGCACGAGGCGCCGGTTCTCCGCCAGCAGGCGGACGAAGTTGCCGAAATCCTCGGAGACCGCCTTGTCGCCGGCCACCGAGCGCACCACGTCCAGAAACACATCCGCACGCTCGGGCACCGTGAGGGCCGGATCGGCGAAGGCGTTCTGCATGGCCGGATCGGCCGCGACGGCCGCAGCCGCCGCGAGCACTTCCGACCACTTCTTCAAGCCGCCCTTCCTGGCCTGGGCGTGCTCGAACGCAGCGCGGGCGTAGGGGCGTGCGACAGTTGTCGTTTCAGCCATGGGTAGTCCCGTCCGTTGTCAGAGCTGAGCGACCAGATCGTCGAGCAGCTTGGCATGGGCCTGGGCGTCGATTTCACGCTTCAGGACCTTGCCGGCACCGGCAACGGCGATGCTGACCACCTGGCCACGCAACTGCTCGCGGGCACGGTTGAACTCGAGATCGATCTCGGCCTTGGCCGCGTGCAGCTGACGCTCGCCTTCGGCCTGCGCCTCGTGCTTGGACTGCTCGACGATCTCGTTGGCCCGCTTCTGGGCCTGGCCGATGATCTCGGCCGCCTGCTGCTTGGCTTCCTTCAGCATCTCGGCAGCACGGGCCTTGGCCAGTTCCTGCTCGTGGACGCCGCGTTCAGCGGAAGCCAGACCTTCGGCAATACGCTTCTGGCGATCGTGCATGGCCTTCATGATCGGAGGCCATACGTACTTCATCGTGAAGACCACCAGAAGGGCGAACGTGATCATCTGCCCGATGAGCGTGGCATTGATATTCACGTCATTTCCCCCTTGTACGGGTCATGGAACCCGGATGGCCTTCGGATTAGTGCGCCAGAGCCTGGACCGGGCCGAGGAAGGGGTTCGCGAACGTGAAGAACAGGGCGATACCGACGCCGATCATGGTCACCGCGTCGAGCAGGCCGGCGACGATGAACATCTTGACCTGCAGGGTCGGGATCATTTCCGGCTGACGCGCGGCGCCTTCCAGGAACTTGCCACCGAGCAGCGCGAAGCCGATGGCGGTACCCAGCGCACCCAGACCCAGGATCAGAGCAACGGCAATGACGGTCATGCCCTGGACGTCAGCAACGAGCTTGGCGATTTCCATTTTTCCTCCAGACGTGAAGCGGGATTGGATTGAGTTGAAACAAAGGGACTGAGGTTTACTTACCGACTACGACTTCCGACCCGGTCAGTGATCCTCGTGCGCCATCGACAGGTACACGATCGTCAGGGTCATGAAGATGAAGGCCTGCAGGGTGATGACCAGGATATGGAACACCGCCCACGGCCAGCCGAGGAAGGGCTGGACGTACCACGGCAGCAGCGCGATCAGGATGAAGATCAGTTCGCCGGCATACAGGTTGCCGAACAGACGCAGTGCGAGCGAAATCGGCTTGGCAAGGTCTTCGACGATGCGCAGCAGCAGGTTGGCCGGCGCAGCCTTGATGCCGAACGGATGGCCGAGCACCTCGTGCGCGAAACCGTGACCGCCCTTGACCTTGATGCTGTAGTAGTAGATCAGGCACAGCACGCTGATCGACAGGCCGAAGGTCGAGTTCAGGTCGGTCGACGGCACGACGCGCAGGTACGGGATGCCGAACAGCTGACCGATGGCCGGCAGCAGGTCGACCGGCAGCAGGTCCATGGAATTCCACAGGAATACCCAGACGAAAATCGTCAGCGCCAGCGGCGCGATGACCGGGTTGTGACCGTGGAATGAATCCTTGACCTGGCCATCGACGAATTCGACGAGGATTTCGCAGAAATTCTGCAGCCCGCCCGGCACGCCGGACGTGGCATTCACGGCCGCCTTGCGGAACAGGTACAGGAACAGCAGGCCGAGTCCGAGCGAGAAGAAGATCGTGTCGAGGTGAAGGGTCCAGAAACCCTCGCCGACGGACATCGGATGGAGGTGATGAATGATGTATTCCGAAGCGGAATGAGGACCTGCACCTGCACTCATAGCATCTTCACCGAAGCGTCCAAAGTCAGAGGTAGAGCCAGCCAGTAAGCTGCCAGCGTCACCGCATAGGTGAGGATGAAGGGCATGAATGCCAGATCCATGAACACCAGTGCCGCCGCAAACAGCAGCACCGTGAGCACGAATTTGACCGCTTCGCCCAGAAACAGCGCACGCGCCATTTTCCCGGCCGCGGCGCCGGGGCGCACGCGAAACACGAGAAAGGCAAAGCACGCTGTGACGGCGAAACCGATCCCCCCGCCCGCACCTGCTGAACGTACCGTTTTCGCATCGCCGAAAACGGCCGCGATCAGCACGGCCGACAACGTAACCACAAACTGAACAGCAAGTATCCTTTGCGTTGCCTTGTTGACGCCCATGAGCTCGGTTTTCTTGTCGCTTCTGGTAGCCGGGATACTGTTGTCGTCCGATCTCGCCGTTCCGTTATTTGAAAACGGCGTTTCGTATGGCAACATGCTCCAGGCCGGGCGTCCCGCAAACGCGGCGCGCATTATAAAAGTGCGTGGCGCACCGGTCAATCAAGAACTTAACGGAAAGTCATCCTGCCCGAAGTGTGCGATGATGCCGTCGAGTTCATCCAAGGTATTGTAATGAATGACCAAACTGCCCTTGCCGCCATTGCCGTGACGCAGTTGCACGCGTGCGCCGAGCCGGCTGGACAGTCGATCCTGCAGGCGGCGCACGTCGGGGTCGGGCGCCGCCTGCGGATGCCCCGCAGCGGCCGTTGTGCCGCTCAGCCGCCGCGCCAGCGCTTCCGTCTCGCGCACGTTCAGTCCGCGCAGCGCAACCTGGCGCGCCGCCTCGACCTGCAGCGCGGACGGCAGCGTCAGCAGCGCGCGGGCGTGGCCCATCTCGATGCGGCCGCTGCGCAGCAGCTCGCGCGCCTCGGGCGCGAGTTCGAGCAGGCGCAGCAGGTTCGAGACCGCGGCCCGCGAGCGGCCGATCGCATCGGCGACGGCCTGGTGCGTCAGGTCGTACTCGTCGATCAGCCGGCGCAGGGCCAGTGCCTCTTCGAGGGGGTTGAGGTCCTCGCGCTGGATGTTCTCGATCAGCGCGATCGCGAGCGCCGCGTGATCGGGCACCTCGCGCACCAGCGCCGGGATCTCGGCGAGGCCGGCGAGCTGCGCGGCCCGCCAGCGCCGCTCGCCGGCGATGATCTCGTAGCGCCCGTCATCGAGTGCCCGCACGACGATCGGCTGCACGACGCCCTGCGCGCGGATCGACGCGGCGAGTTCCTCCAGCGCACCGGCGTCGATGTCGAGCCGCGGCTGCCAGCGTCCGCGTCCGACGAGTTCGACCGGCAGCCGGCGCAGCAGGCCGTCCGCCTGCGCTTCTTCGCCGTCAGCCGGCGTTGCCGGTGTCGCTGCCGGTGTCTGCGCCGGCAGGCTGCGTGCCGCGCCGAGCAGCGCATCGAGTCCGCGGCCCAGTCCGCCCTTCCTGATCGCCATGTGCTGCATGCTCCTCAGACGGCGGCGGCCGGGCGGCGGGCGCGCTTGAGCACCTCGCGCGCCAGTTCGCGGTAGCTTTCGGCGCCGCGCGAGGCCGGGTCGTAGACGATGATCGGCTGGCCGTAGCTCGGGGCCTCGGCCAGGCGCACGGTGCGCGGGATGATCGCGTCATAGACCTGGCCGGCGAAGTGTTCGAGCACCTGGCCGGAGACCTCGTTGGCGAGGCGGTTGCGGGCATCGAACATCGTGCGCAGCAGTCCTTCTATATGGAGTTGCGGATTGGTGCTGGCGCGCACGTGCTCGATCGTCGACAGCAGCGAGGACAGGCCTTCGAGCGCGTAGTACTCGCACTGCACCGGGATCAGGATGCTGTCGGCGGCGGTCAGCGCGTTGATCGTCAGCATGTTCAGCGACGGCGGGCAGTCGATGACGATGTAATCGAAGTTGCCGCGGATCGCCGCGAGCGTCTCGCGCAGGCGGAACGCGCCCTGCTCGCGGGTCGCGAGGCCGATCTCGGCGGCGGTCAGGTCGCCGTTGGACGGCAGCACCTGGATGCCGGCCGATTCCGAGTACACCAGCGCCTCGCCGATCGAGGTCTCGCCGAGCAGCACCTCGGTCATCGTCGCCTCGGCGCCGTGCTTGTCGATGCCGCAGCCCATGGTGGCGTTACCCTGCGGATCGAGGTCGATCAGGATGATCTTCAGCCGCGCCTTGGCGGCGGCGAGGGCGGCGGCGAGGTTGACGGCGGTGGTGGTCTTGCCGACCCCGCCCTTCTGGTTCGCGATGGCGATGACCTTGCCCATGCGTGAATCACCGGTGATGAAGAATTCAGGCGGCCGCAGCGAGCGGTTCGAGTTCGAGCAGATGACGCTCGCCGTTGATGCCCGGCACGTCGAGCCGGTGGGTTGCCCGCAACCGCCAGCCGGGCGGAACCGCGGCGGTCTCGGCAGCGTCGAGCTGGCCCTTCATCGCCAGCAGCCGGCCGTCGCTCGCGCAGTGCGGCCCGGCGAGTTCGACGAACTCCGGCAGGGCCGCGAAAGCCCGCGAGATCACGCTCGTGAACGGCGCCGGTGCCTGCCAGTCCTCGACGCGCGCCTGCACGACCTGCACGTGCGCGAGCTTCAGCTCCAGCACCACCTGCGTCAGGAAGCGCGTGCGCTTGCCGAGTCCGTCGAGCAGCACGTAGTCGCGCTCCGGGCTCAGGATCGCCAGCGGGATGCCGGGCAGGCCGGCGCCGCTGCCGACATCGAGCACGCGCGCACCGTGCAGCCACGGCAGCACCGCGGCGCTGTCGAGCACGTGCTTCGCCACCATGTCGCCAAGCTCGCGCACGGCGGTCAGGTTGTAGGCGCGGTTCCACTGTTCGAGCAGGCGCAGATAGGCGGCGAGTGCGGTGATGGCCGGCGACGGCGGGCACAGGCCGAGGCGGCCGAGGCCGTCAGCGAGAGCGTCTTCGAGCTTCATGCGGGCGATCGGGGACGGCAGCGGACGAGCCGGCGGAGTGTATCACGGCCGCCGCGGGCGGCCGGCGACGGCTCAGTGACCGTAGCGGGCCAGCGCCGCGGCCAGCACGACCAGCGTGCCGAAGCCGAGGTTGAGCAGCACGAGCTTGCGCAGCCGGCCGGCGAGCCGGGCGGCCCGCTCGCGCTCGCCGGCGGCGGCCGCGGCGCGCAGCGGCCGGAACACGCCGAAATAAAGCCCGGCGAACACGGCGCCCATCAGCGTGCCGAGCCCGGCCATCGCGTGCAGGCCCGGGCTTGCGCGCACGGCAGCGCCGGTCAGCGCGAACAGCGCGTAGCCGGAGGCGAGCGTCAGCGGCATCGCGATCCAGACCGCGGCGAGGAAGCGCCCGAGCAGCGCCAGGCGCAGCGGCCCCTGCTGCTCGGGCGGCAGGCGCGCGGCCAGCGCCGGGGGCGCGATCCACAGCATGAAGGCCATGCCGCCGAGCCAGAAGCTCGCGGCGAGCAGGTGTACGGCGAGCAGCAGCGCGAGCGTCAGGGCCATGTCGGGCGCCCCGGTTCAGGCCGCGCGCGCGCGGTCGAGCCAGACTTCGAGGCCCTGCGCGTTCAGCTCGGCGTCGAGCGCGAGCAGCTCGCGCACCTGCGCGGCACCGAGCGTGCAGCCGTGCGCGGCGGCGCGTGCGGCGAACAGCGCATGCAGGCTCTCGACCAGGCGCTCGTGGCGGTCGGCGTGACCGTCGGCCGCCTGCGCCAGCGCGACCAGCTGATCGACCTGTTCGATGAGTTCGGCAGCGAGTCGCGCCACGTCGGTGACGCGCGAGTAATGCGTCAGGTACATCGCCTCGGGCTGGCAGGCGGCCATGCGTGCGATCGAGGCCTTCATCGCTTCGGGCTCGAACTGCACCGGCGTCGAGGTCGGGAAGATGAACGCGCCGCGCGCGGTGTCGAATTCCCGGTACGAGATGCCGAAGGTGTCGCCGGTGAAGAAGGCGCTGGCGCCGTGGTCGCGGTAGCAGACGTGATGGCGGGCGTGGCCGGGGGTGTCGAACACCGTCAGCCGGCGGCTGCCGAGCACGAGTTCGAGGCCCTCGGTGGCCTCGACGATGCGCCCGGGCGGCACCGGCGTCAGCGTGCCGTAGGTGCGCCGCACCACGTCCTCGCCGTAGACGGCCGAGGCGCCGGCCATCAGCGCCGTCGGATCGACCATGTGGCGCACGCCGCGCGGATGCACGACCAGCTTCGCGTTCGGCAGCCGGCGCAGCAGCTCGCCGGCGCCGCCGGCGTGGTCGAGGTGAACGTGCGTCAGCAGCAGCCAGTCGACCTCGGCGGGCGTGAGGCCCTTGTGTTCGAGCACGCCGATCAGCATCGGCACCGAGGCGTTGACGCCGGCATCGACGAAGGCGGCCCGGCCGTGGTCGATGATCAGGTGGCTCGCGTCGAACAGCGGGCGTTCGAAGCCGGTGTCGATCGCGCTGATGCCGTGGTCGAAATCCAGAAAGCTCAGCGTCCCGTGGTCGAGACGCTCGATGGCGACGGCGGTCGGTGGATTCACGCGGGGCCCCGGGCGGTCGGCAGATCTGCAGGAGTGCCGAGTGTAACCGCATCCTCCGCGGCCCGGACCGCCCGCCGGCGGCTGTCGCAAACCCGACAAGTCGCGGAGCTTGTCGGCAAGCCCCCCGGGCGATGCCGGGTCGCTCAGGAGGGCGGAGTTTTCA
The DNA here is from genome assembly GCA_018240295.1 of Pseudomonadota bacterium. Taxonomy (GTDB): domain Bacteria; phylum Pseudomonadota; class Gammaproteobacteria; order Competibacterales; family Competibacteraceae; genus Plasticicumulans. The sequence continues at coordinate 11,382 of JAFEGB010000166.1, read as the reverse complement.
TCTGATTGATGAAGATGGATAAAACCGGTTTTTCACAGAATGGTATGGACCTTGCTCAACCCCGATCTGCGGCGCGTGCGCCCCAGTTTTCGTACCTCGTCCATACCATTTCCGGGAGACCCTCCATGGTCACGATTCAGGAAACCCCCTTCGCCGGCCTGGAGGCCGACGGGCGACTGCTGTCGCCGGTGCACAAGGGCCCGACCAAGAAGCCGGGGCGCTTCGGCTTCCGCGGCGTGATCGCGCTCGAATTCGCCGAGAAGATGTCCGACGAAGCCCGCCCGCCGTCCATCAAGGCCGATCAGGTCATGGCGGTCGGTGATGCCGGGGCGAGCAGCCTGCCGTTCGTCGCGGCGATGACGCTGTCGGCGAAGCATCTGCCGCTGCTGGTCGAGGTGCTCGGCGAGCGGCTGGTGCCCGAGGGCAAGTACTTCCTGTTCGCGACCGACGTCGATTTCTCCGAGCGCTGGCAGCTCAGCTACAACGGCATCCCGTTCTGGGTGCTGCCGCTCGACGAGGCCACCGTCTACAACGAAGTGCTCGAACTCGTCGGCGTCGAGAAGAGCGACCTGAAGAAGCTCGACACCGCCGGCAAGCTCGATGCGGTCGCCGACGCCGCCGCCGGCTTCTCGGACAGCTTCCCGGCGATCAGCTACGAGGACCTCGTCGCCCGCCTCGGCAGCGTGCGCGTCAACGAGTACCGCCCGGTCTGATCCGGCGCACGGGACGCGCAGCCTTCAGCGCGCGTCCCGGCCTTCGCCGTACCAGCCGCTGTCGAGCCGGCGTGCCAGCACGAAGCTGTCGTGCGCGCGCGTCGCGTTCGCGAACGGCCCGAACACTTCCCCGAAGATCTTGAACCACCAGCCCCCCCGTTCGAACCAGATGAAGGGGTAGCGCCTGCGTCCCGTGTCCACTGCCGCCTCCGCCGCCTGTGCGGCCCGCTGTGCATGGCAAGTACCATGTCTGCGGATAACGGCCGGGCCGGCGGCTACTTGAGCCCGGCTTCAGGGCAGCAGCACCAGCTTGCCGATCAGGCTGTTGGCCTCCATGCGCCGGTGCGCCTCGGCGGCCTGCGCGAGCGCGAGCGTCGCCGGTGGCGGCGGACGCAGCCGGCCGGCGTCGAGCAGCGGCCAGACCCGCGCGCGCAGCGCCGTGGCGATCGCGGCCTTGTCGGCGTCGCTGCGCGCGCGCAGCGTCGAGCCGGTGATGCTCAGGCGCTTCGCGAGCAGCGGCCAGAGGTTCAGCTCGGCCTTGTAGCCCTGCAGGCCGGCGATCAGCACCAGCCGGCCCTCGGGCGCCAGCAGGTCGAGATGACGCGCCAGATAGCCGGCACCGACGATGTCGAGGATCACGTCGACACCGCGCCCGCCGGTTTCGCCGCGCACGACGGTGACGAAGTCCTCGCGCGTGTGATCGATCGCGCGCGCAGCACCGGCGGCGAGGCAGGCCGCGCATTTTTCCGCGCTGCCGGCGCTCGCGTAGACCGTGGCGCCGAAGGCCGTCGCCAGCCGGATCGCGGTCGAGCCGATGCCGCCGGCCCCGCCGTGCACGAGCACGCTTTCGCCGGCGGCGAGCCGGCCGCGCTCGAACAGGTTGGTCCAGACCGTGAAGAAGGTCTCGGGCAGCGCCGCGGCCTCGATGTCGCTCCAGCCCGCCGGCACCGGCAGGCACTGGCCGGCCGGCACCGCGACGTAGCCGGCGTAGCCGCCGCCGTTGCAGAGCGCGCAGACGTGCTCGCCGGCCGCCGGCCAGTCGACGCCGGTGCCGACGGCGACGACGCAGCCGGCGACCTCCAGTCCCGGCAGGTCCGAGGCGCCGGGCGGCGGCGGGTAGGCGCCGGCGCGCTGCAGGCAGTCCGGGCGGTTGACGCCGGCCGCGGCGACCTCGATCAGCACCTCGCCGGCGCGCGGCTGCGGCACCGGTCGCGTGCACGGCTGCAGCACCTCGGGGCCGCCGGGCGTGCGGATCCCGACGGCGTTCATCGTGGCCGGCACGGCAGGCATGGGCGGCATCCGGGTGAGGGTGGGCGGCCGCGAGTATTGAGGGTCGCCGGGGGCTGCGACAAGCGCGGTGGGCGTGACACTTTGCGTTACGATGCCCGCCGCCGCGGCATCCGGCCCGGCTGGCAGCGGAGCGGAATCTGACGATGGCGGAGTTGCGGCGCATCCTGTTCGTCGACAACGAGAACACGGTCCTGCGTGAGCTGGAGACCGGGCTCGCGGCCATGCGCGGGCAGTGGCAGATGGAGTTCATCAGCGATGCGCGCGCCGCGCTGCAGCGCCTCGACGAGGAGCGCTTCGATGCGCTGATCGCCGATCCCTGCCTGAGCGGCAAGGACGGCGCAAGCCTGCTTGCCGAGGCCGCGCAGCGCCATCCGCCGCTGGTGCGCATCGTGCTCGCCGGGCCGTCGGAGCGCAGCGCCGCCCTCGATGCACTCGCCGTCGCGCATCAGGTGCTCGCGAAGCCCTGCGATCCGGCCGAGCTGCGCGCGACCATCGGCCGGGCGCTGGCGCTGCGCAAGTTCCTCGGCGGCGACACGCCGCTGAAGGCGCTGGTGTCGCGGCTCGACTCGCTGCCGAGCATGCCGGCGCTGTACCGGCGCATCGTCGAGGAGCTGCAGTCGGCGCATGCCTCGTTCGAGTCGGTCGCGGCGATCATCGGCCAGGACCCGCCGATGGCCGCGAAGATCCTGCAGCTCGTGAACTCGGCCTACTTCACGCGCGCCCAGCACGTCAGCGACCTGTCGCAGGCACTGCGCATGCTCGGCCTCGACACGATCAAGGCGCTGGTGCTGTCGCTGCAGGTGTTCTCGCAGTTCGACGCCGAGACGCTGGCCGGGCTGTCGGTCGAGCGCATCTGGCGCCACAGCGTGCGCACCGGCGCGCTGGCCCGCGCCATCGCCCGCGCCGAGCGCGCGCCGCGCGAGGTCGAGAACGACGCCTTCACCGCCGCGCTGCTGCACGATGTCGGCAAGCTGATCCTCGCCGCCAACCTGCCGAACATCTACGCGAAGATCGGGCCGCTCTGCGATGCCGAGGCCCTGGAACCCTGCGCCGCCGAACGGCGGCTGTTCGGTGCCGCGCACGCCGAGACCGGCGCCTACCTGCTCGGGCTGTGGGGGCTGCCGGAGAGCATCGTCGAGGCGGTCGCCTACCACCATCACCCGCGCGACCGCGAACCGGCCGGCATCTGCGCGCTGACCTGGGTGCATGCCGCCAACGCGCTGGCGCAGCTGCCGGATGCCCCGGTCGGCGTGCTCGATGCCGAGTACCTCGGCGCGCTCGACCTGCTCGAACGCCTGCCGGCCTGGGCTGCGCTCGGCGAGGCCATGCCCGACTGATCGCCGGGGCGGGGCGGCGGCGGCCTTCGCTTGTCGCCCGTCGATGGCTGCCGCTAGGCTGTGCCGCTTTCCTGCCCGGCGCCGTGCCCCGGTCGTGCGGCCGGCGCCCTCGATGGATCGTCCACCCGGAACCTGCAAGCCCATGACCAGCACCCTGCGCGCGGCCCGCCTGCTCGCCGCCGCCTGTCTCATCGCCGGACTCCTCACCGGCTGCGCCGGCAGCGGCCCGAGCGGCCCCGACAGCTACGAAGCCGCCCAGACCCAGTTCCGCAGCCGCGTGCAGCAGGCCTGGGTCGCACCGAAGTCGTTCGCGAAGACGCCGCGGGCACTGTCGACGACCGTGCGCATCAGCAGCGATGCCACCGGCGCGGTCAAGGAAGTGAAGATGATCCGGCGCAGCGGCCGGCGCGACTTCGACGCCTCGGTGGTCAAGGCCGTGCTCGACGCCTCGCCGCTGCCGGTGGCGCAGGACAAGGCGCTGGCCACCCGCCTGCAGAGCCTGGAGCTGGAGATCGGCACCGACGCGCAGGGCCGGATGCGCTGATCCCTGCCCATCCCTGCCGGAAATTCCGGCGCCGGCGTATCCGGCAGCGGTGAACCGGGCGATGATCGTCCACTCTTACAGGTGGGATTTCTCCACCCACCTGCAGGGGGCACCATGACTGCCGGCATCCCGCGCGTCGCCGACTGGCACGCGCAAACGCCCGATTCCGTCCGCACGACCCTCGCCACGCCCGACACCGGGCTCACCGCCGCCGACGCGGCCGGGCGGCTCGAACATCACGGCCCGAACCGCCTGCCGCCGCCGAAGACGGTCGGGCCGTGGAAGCGCTTCCTGCGCCAGTTCGACAACGTGCTGATCTACGTGCTGCTCGCCTCGGCGGCGACCACGGCCGCGCTCGGACATCCGGTCGACACCGCCGTGATCCTCGGCGTCGTGCTGATCAACGCCATCATCGGTTTCGTGCAGGAAGGCCGCGCCGAATCGGCGCTGGCGGCGATCCGCGACCTGCTGTCCCTGCGCGCCTGCGTGCTGCGTGACGGCGAGCGGCGCGAGATCGCCGCCGAGGAACTCGTGCCCGGCGACCGGGTGCTGCTCGCCAGCGGCGACAAGGTGCCGGCCGACCTGCGCCTGGTGTCGGTCCGGAGCCTGCGCGTGCAGGAGGCGGCGCTGACCGGCGAGTCCGAGCCGGTCGAGAAGGACACGGCCGCCGTCGCGGCCGACGCCGCACTCGGCGACCGCCGCTGCATGGCCTATTCCGGCACGCTGGTCACCTACGGTCAGGCGCAGGGGCTAGTGGTCGCCACCGGTGCCGATACCGAGATCGGCCGCATCAGCGCACTGCTCGCCCAGGTCGAGCCGCTGACCACGCCGCTGCTCGAACAGATCAACCGCTTCGGCCGCTGGCTGACCGGCGTGATCCTGATCCTCGCCGCCGCGACCTTCCTGTTCGGCTGGCTGGTGCGCGGCCTGCCGTGGCCGGACATGTTCCTCGCCGCGGTCGGCCTCGCGGTCGCCGCCGTGCCCGAGGGCCTGCCGGCGGTCATGACCATCACCTTCGCGATCGGCATGCAGCGCATGGCGCGCCGGCGCGCGATCGTGCGCCGGCTGCCGGCGGTCGAGACGCTCGGCTCGGTGACGGTGATCTGCTCGGACAAGACCGGCACGCTGACGCAGAACGCGATGACGGTGAAGAGCGTCGTGGCGCCCGGCGGCGAGACCTGGATGGTCGAGGGCGTCGGCTATGCGCCCGAAGGGCATCTGAGCCGCAACGGCGAGCCGGTCGAAGCGGCCACCGTCGGGGCGGCGCTTGCGATCGCCCGCGCCGGGCAGCTCTGCAACGACGCGCGCCTGCGCCGCAGCGAGGCCGGCGACTGGAGCATCGAGGGCGATCCGACCGAGGGCGCGCTGCTGACGCTGGCGCGCAAGCTCGGCATCGACATCCAGGCGCTCGAAGCCACGCAGCCGCGGCTCGACAGCATCCCGTTCGAGTCCGAACACCGCTACATGGCCACCCTGCACCGTGACGGCGACGGCGCGCGCCTGTTCGTCAAGGGCGCGCCGGAGCGCGTGCTCGGCATGTGTGCCGACGAGCGTCATGGCGACGGCGTGCGTGCGCTCGCCGGCGACTGGCAGGCGCGCATCGATGCGCTCGCCGCGCTCGGTCAGCGCGTGCTCGCGCTCGCCGAGCGCCGCTTCGACACGACGCCGGATGAGCTGACGCACGAGCTGGCCGGATCGGGCCTGACGCTGCTCGGCCTGCTCGGCATCATCGACCCGCCGCGTCCGGAGGCGGTCGCCGCCGTGCATGACTGCCACACGGCCGGCGTGCGCGTGAAGATGATCACCGGCGATCACGCGATCACCGCGCGCGCGATCGCGACCGAACTCGGCCTCGGCCCGAACGGCAGGGTCATGACCGGCGCCGAGGTCGAGCGCCTCGACGATGAGGGCCTGCGCGCCGCGGTCGCCGACACCGATGTCTATGCCCGCGCCAGCCCCGAGCACAAGCTCAGGCTGGTCGCCGCGCTGCAGGCCAACCGCGAGGTCGTGGCGATGACCGGCGACGGCGTCAACGACGCGCCGGCGCTGAAGCGCGCCGATGTCGGCGTGGCGATGGGTGCCAACGGCACCGAGGCGGCCAAGGAGGCCGCGGCCGTCGTGCTCGCCGATGACAACTTCGCGACGATTGCCCGGGCGGTCGAGGAAGGCCGCACGATCTACGACAACCTGAAGAAGGCCATCGTGTTCTCGCTGCCGACCAACGGCGCGCAGGCCTGCGTGATCCTCGCCGCGATCGCCTTCGGCGTGGCGCTGCCGGTGACGCCGGTGCAGGTGCTGTGGGTCAACATGGTCGTGGCGGTGACGCTGTCGCTGACGCTGGCCTTCGAGCCCTCCGAGTCCGACGTCATGCGCCGTCCGCCGCGTGACCGCGACGCGGCGCTGATCTCGGGCTTCCTCGCCTGGCGCGTGGCGCTGGTCTGCGTGGTGCAGACGATCGGCTCGCTCGGCCTGTTCCTGTGGGAGACCGCCGCCGGTGCGCCGGTCGAGCAGGCGCGCACGCTGGCGGTCAACGCGCTGGTGGTCGGCCAGATCTTCTATCTCTTCAACAGCCGCTACACGGTCGCACCATCGACCTCGCTCGCCGGCCTGACCGGCAACCGCGTCGCGCTGCTCGGCATCGCCATCCTGCTGGGCCTGCAGATGGCCTTCACCTACGTGCCGCTGATGCAGACGCTGCTTGGCACCGCGGCGCTCGGGGCGCGCGAATGGCTGCTGGCGCTCGGGGTCGGTGCGAGCGTCTACGTCGTCGTCGAGCTGGAGAAATGGGCGCTGCGTGCCCGGCTCGCGCACCGCGGCGCCGGCTGATGGCACGGCCCTGCGGAAGAAGGACAGTTTCCCCAGGATGTCGAGCAGGCCATTTCACCCGGATGTTCTGCCCCGGGCCGCTGGTGGCGGCGGTGCCGGTACTGACAACCGACGCCGGCCGAGCTGTGCGAAACCGGCTTCGGGCCGGTCGGCCCACCGAAGCTCGAAACAGCCATCGCGCAGCAGCCATACACAGCCGCAGTCGCAACGGGCATAAAAGCCGTGTGCTTCGGGAGTGAACACCGAGGCCCGTTTAGTGCACTCGGGGCAACGTGACAGGGCGGCGAGTTGCCGGAGCCGGCGTTTGATGCGTTCGCGCAGTTCGACGCTGGCGTGCCGGTCGATGGCTTCCAGCAACCGGTTCCGGGCAACGTCGTTCGGATAACGCCCCAGCATTGCCCCGGAGGACGATATGTCTTCCGGCCAGGCGCCGCGCACGGCCGCGGGCAGGCGCATGAACCGTTCTCCGTAACCGGCGATACGCTGCTGCCAGAGCCAGCCGGCGAGCAGGGCCGTCATGGCCTCTTCGGCATAGAGATCGAGCGGTGACAGGGGCAGCGGCGCGGCGCCGGGCGTCAGGCGTGTGCACGGATCACCGACTTGCAGCGTTTCGGCTGCCTGCAGCACGCAGGGCACACGCAATGCACTGCCGGACGCTGCCGGTGTGACCCAGTCATGGACCGCCGCGTCATCGACTGCAACGACCGCCGGCACCAGCACGAGCCGTTGCCCGTCACAAGTGACGTGCCAGTCATGGTTGCTCAGTTCCAGAGACAGGGTTTCCCCTCCGCCGGAGCGCTGCGCCGTGCCCCGGGTGGCGTCCGTCATGGTCAACTCGAAGTTCAGGTTTTTGACGGCGCGCAGCAGCAGCAAGCCGACGTAGCGTTCATGGCGTGCCTGATCGTCGCGCCGGCGCTGGAGGATCTGCACCGGCCGCTCGCGCTCGCCCGTACTCGCGGTCAACCAGGCGTCCCAGAGCTGGCGCAGGGCGCGGTAATGCGGGTCGTGCTGCAGCAGGTTGGTCGGTTTCAGCGTCAGGCCGATCTGCGCCGTGCGCGGGACCGCGTGGTAAAGATCGCCACTCCTGAGCCGGCGCAGGCGTCGCAACCAGTGCTGCAGGCGTTCGATCCGGGTGTCATTGGCCGTCCGCAGTGCATTGCCGTCGACACCGGTGTGCGACTCGCCCCAGACCCGGCAGATGTCTGCACGCAGGCGATAGTCGACTTCGTCGCTGCGCTCGAACTCCAGCCCGCGCGCGAGATTGCGCCGCAGGGCGAGCAACCGCTTGAGGCGGATCAGCAGCGTGTGTTCGAGCCGTTCGAGCAGGCGTGCATAGACGCGATGCTCGTAGCGATCGGCTTCATCCTCACTGATCCGGGCGAGCACGCGCTTCGGCACGATGCCGGACAGCGTGCGCGAGGCCCAGCATTCGGAATGCGCGGCCAGATGTCGCTGGAAACTGCCTTCCAGCCGGTGTGCACGCTCGACCGGCAGCAAGGCGGTGTCGTAGCGCATGCCCAGGCGGGGGCGGACAGCGATGGTTTCGAGGTGGCCGCGCGCGAACACGGCTTCGAGCACGGTTTCGAGCCTGCTTTCCTCGTCATGCCTGCCAAGTTCGGCGGGCAGCAGCGGGCCTGGCAGACGGTTGCCGGCGAGATCGGTCTGCGCGTCGATCGCGGCCAGCGCATCCAGCGCCAGACTGTAATCGCCGGTATCTGCGGGCAGCGGATGGCTGAGGGTCAGCGTCTGCGCGCCGGCACACCAGCGGCCGCTGCCGTCATCGAGCAGTACCTCGCCGGCCGCGAGCCGGGTATGACCGTTGACGGTCAGTCCGCTGGCCAGCCGGTAGCGCGCCGGGACCAGCGTGGTCAGCGTTGCCGGATCCAGCCTGCGGCCGTCGAGCCGGTCGATCAGCAGCGCCTCGCTCACCCCTGCTGCTCCTTGCGCCGGATCTCGTGCTCCAGACGTTCCAGGCAGGCTACGGGCAGCGCATCTTTCGAATCGACTTGCTTCCAGATCCCGGTCAATGCCGTTTCGAGCCCGTGCAAGGCCTCGATGGCGACATCGAAACGACCGGTGATCTTGCCGGCCCGGAACAGCCGGCTGACGAGCAGGTGATCGAAAGCTTCGCCGAGACTGCCGCCGGCCTCGATGACGACCGGTACGAAATCCTTTGCCTGCCGCTCCAGTCGATTGCCCCAGCCGAGCCCGAATTCCCTGTCCAGTTGCTGCGCGAATTCGCTGTTGCGAATCGCCTCCAGTGCCTCGGCAACCTTCTGTTCGTGCTCGTTCCTAGCCTTTCCGAAGGCCGCGCGCAGGGACTCAATGCGGTAAACGGGGGTGTCGGAAATTCGTTGTGGCACGAACGCCGTTTCGCTGCGTGGCAGTTCCATCACATGGGCGCGGTCGATGGTTTTGTCGGCAAATCCGAATGTGGTTTCGTCCTCGTTGGCCGTGCCGATGAACCAGAGGTTATCGGGCAGGGCGAGTTTGCGGCCATCGCGCAACAAGGCCGGGGGCTTTGGGCAGGCAGTTTCGGTCAGCACGATTTCGCGCTCATCGGGCCGGCGTTCCAGTGCCGACAGGAATTCAGCGAAATACTGCTCCGGGTGCGAGAGATTCATTTCGTCGAGCACCACGACATTGATGCGGTCGCGATAGCCCGGCGTGCCGGCGCGGTAAATCGCCTGCAGGCACTCGCGTTCGTAATAGCGCCGCTCGAAAGCATTGAAGTGCCCCAGCAGATCGTCGCGGTCACGCCAGCCGGCCTGTACCGGCACCACCGTGCAATGCCCGCCGACAGCTTTTGCGAACGCCACGGCCAGACTGGTTTTGCCAGTGCCGGAAATGCCCTGGAGGATGTGCAGCCGGCTCATGGCCAGTCCGCCGAGGAACAGGCGGATGGTCTGTTCCGGGTAATGCAGGGGGACGCCGGTGACCGTCGCGATGCGCTGACGCAGTGCGTGCGCGAAATCAGCCAGCGTCGGTACGTCCTCAAGCACCGGCGAGCGTGTGAATTCACGATCCATCGCCGACAGCGCCGGAAAGGTTTCACTGCCCTGCTGGCGCTCGGTCAGATCATCGAGTCGGCGCTCCAGATCGGTGATCGCGCTTTCGAGTGTGCGTCTGTGGGCTTCGAGCACGCGCTTTTCCTGGGCGGCCGTCTGGCGTTCGAGTACACCGATGCGCGAACGTGCGACTTCATCGCGCAAGGCGTTGAGTTCGCGATCGCGCTCATCGAGCGTGCGCCGGTAATCGTCGCAACGATCGCGCAGTGTTTCGATTTCGGTTTCGGGATCATCGAGCGGCCGCGTGCGTTCGGCTTCGCGCAGGCGGCGGTTTTCGCTGACGTACTCTTCGAATCGCGAGAGCAGATGTGCCGGTGTCGCAAAACCGGACTGTTGCAGCAGGCGGTCGAGATCCTCGTAACCTTCGAGTTGCTGGCGCTGCTGCTGGAGGGCATGGGCATCCTCGCCGGCCTGGCGCGTCAGCCGCTCGATACGGCGCCGCTCTTCGGAGCGCTCACGGCGGTGCTCTTCCTCCAGTGCCCGGCGCAAATCGTGCTCAAGTGCCTGCTGATCGCGCCGGTCAGCCTCGAAAGCATTGCGATCGATGTCGAGGCGCCGGGCAGCGGCCCGTACTTCGGCCTGGTCGGCGGCGAGTTTTTTCTGCTGCTCGGCCTGTTCGGCCAGAAAGCTCTCGTGCTCGGCAGCGATGCGCGCGCGGGCGGCGCGTTCATCATCAGCATGGTGTTTGACGACCGCCTCGCGTTCGGTTTCGAGTCTGGCGATGTCGGCACGCAGGCCGGAGAGTGCCTGACGTTGCTGGCTGACAAAACCGTTGCGGGCTTCAGCTTCGCGCACATCAAGGTCGGCTTCCGATTTGAGCAGTGCATGCTCGCGCGCATCGAGCTCTTTTTTACGATTCGACGAAAATTCGGACTGCAGTTGTACGTCGATTTCCCGTGTTTTCAGCTCGGCAAGCCGACTGTCATACGTTTGCTGCTGCGTTTTGCAGGCGCTGATGGCTGCTTCGAGTTGCTTCAGGCAATCGGAGAGTATCTGCACATCCGGTTCCTGCAGCGTCTCTGTTTTTTCACTATCGGGCACGGTGATGTCTTCTCCAGTCAGCGTTTTTACCGGATCGCGTACCAAGCCCATGCGTTTGAGCAGATGGCTGCGGTCGACCGGTGGCTTCTGGGGGACGGGCTGGTTTTTATTCCTGCTCATGATGACTGGAATCCTTCGGTCAATCGCTGCACGATTTGCAAGGTGACTTCGGTGTAATGCAGGACGGTGGCACGCGCGGGCGGTGCTTCAGTTTGGCCGCCATGTCCGGCCGCATCGCGGGCGTGGGAAAGTGCAAGCAGCGCCTGCATCTGTGCTGCATCTGCGGCGATGCTGCGAAACGGATGCTGCGGGTGGTCGGCAAACGACAGCAGCACACCGGCCAGATACGGACGCAATGAGCCGGTATGGCGCGTGACGGCGTTGAACAGTTTGCCGGGCTGAATGCGGATTGCGTCGATGACATCGGGCGCCACCCCCGGGGCAGCGGCTTTCAGCGCCCGCTGTACATCCACGAGCTGCCAGCGCTTGTCGATGCGCCGCTGTGGGCAGGCGATCGGCCAGCGGTGCAGGCATTCGATCAGTACGGTCTCCAGCACCTTCTG
>JAFEGB010000165.1 GCA_018240295.1 Pseudomonadota bacterium | reverse complement strand
GCCGTGTCGCTGCGCGCCACCACCGCCTGCGCGAACGCGAACAGCGCCTCGCGCGTGCCGGCCACCGGCAGCACCTGCCGGTCCGCATCGAGTCCCGCCAGCCGGTAGCGGCGCAGCGCCCAGTCAGAGATCGCGGCGCGCAGCGCCGGCGTGCCACGGGTCAGCGGGTAGTTCGACAGCGCACCGAGGTTCGCAACCAGCGCATCGAGCGCGAGCTGCGGCGCCGGATGCTGCGGCTCGCCGATGTACAGCGGGATGTGCGCGAGCCCGTGCGGCGCGTGCAGGCCGGACTTCAGCCGGGCCAGCTTCTCGAACGGATAGGGTTGCAGGCGGTCGAGATCGGGATTCATCGCGGCAGCAGCGGCAAGGTACGGCAAGGGGAGGCGAAGTATATGCCGCGCGGGCGTGGGCACCATAGCCGCGGCCGGCCATGGTATTGTGCGCGCACGCAACAATCCGTTGCTTTGTTGTCGATTATCCAGACTGATACATCATGTCGATTGCACGTCTGCTTTCTGCTGCGGCGCTGGCCGCACTGCTGTCGGCCTGCATGCCGCTGTCCCCGCTGCCGGCCGAAGCGCCCGCCGATGCAACGGCCGTCAGCGGCCGCTTGCCGAAGGCCGATCTCATCCTCGTGAAGAAGTCCGACCGCCGGTTGACGCTGCTGAGAAACGGCAGGGAAATCAAAAGCTACAAGGTTTCGCTCGGCCGCAATCCGGTCGGCCAGAAGGTCGCTGCCGGCGACGGGCGCACGCCCGAAGGCGATTACCTGATCGACTGGCGCAAGCCGGACAGCAAGTTCTACAAGGCGCTGCACATCTCGTATCCGCGCGTCAGCGACCGGCGCACCGCCGAGGAAGCCGGCCGCAACCCCGGTGGCGCGATCATGATCCACGGCCTGCCGAATGACCGGCCGCGCGCGCACCACTACCTGCCGGGCATCGACTGGACCGAGGGCTGCATCGCGGTCACCAACCGCGAGATGGACGAGATCTGGCACTCGGTGCGCGACGGCACGCCGATCCGCATCCTGCCCTGAGGCCGCATCCCGGACCGGCGGCGGCTTGACGGTCCCCGGTGGCCGGTCGAGGCTGAGGCAGTCCTTAGACTGCCGCCGCAACCGCCGATGACCGAGTCCGCTGCCCCTGATACCGATCCGCGCGCGCGGGTCGACGACGAACTCGACCGCCTGCTCGCCGCCGGCGCCATCGGTCCGCTCGATCGCGAGTTTGCGCGCCTGCTCCAGCGCCTCGTTCCGAAGCCGGCGCCACGCGCCGGCCTGCTCGCCGCGGCGCTCGCCAGCCGCCAGATCGGTCTCGGCCATGTCTGCCTGCCGCTGACCGGCTTCGAAGGCTTCCGCCGCCGCCTGCTCGCCGAGGATGAACAGGGCCCGGCGATCTGGGCCCCGGCTGCGGCCGAGTGGATCGAGCGGCTGCGCCGGTGGCCGGCGGTCGGCAGTCCCGGCGAGTTCCGGCCGCTGGTGCTTGATGCGGACGGCCGGCTGTACCTGTACCGCTACTGGCGCTACGAGACCGGGCTGGCGGCGCGGCTGGTGGAGCTTGCGCAGGCGCCGGTGCGCGTCGATGAGCCACGGCTCCGGCAGGGGCTGGACCGGCTGTTTCCGCAGGCGGCCGCGGACGCCGCCGGCCCGGACCTGCAGCGGCTGGCCTGCGCCAATGCGGCGCTCTCCCGGCTCGCACTGATCTGCGGCGGACCCGGCACCGGCAAGACCACGACGCTCGCGAAGCTGCTGGCGCTGCTGCTGATGCACGATGGCGACAGCCTGCGCATCCGGCTGGCGGCGCCGACCGGCAAGGCGGCGGCGCGCATGCTCGAAGCGCTGCGCGGTGCCCGCGACCGGCTGGCCGGGCAGCTCGAACCCGCGCTGCTCGCGGCGCTGCCGACCGATGCCTCGACGCTGCACCGGCTGCTCGGCGTGCGTCCGGATTCGACGGCGCGCTTTCGCCACGACGCCGGACATCCGCTCGCGCTCGACGTGCTGGTGATCGACGAGGTGTCGATGGTCGATCTGCCGCTGCTCGCCAAGACCGTCGCCGCGCTGCCGGCGCACGCGCGGCTGATCCTGCTCGGTGACCAGGATCAGCTCGCCTCGGTCGAGGCCGGGGCCGTGCTCGGCGAGCTCGGCGCGCAGGCCGGTGCCCCGTCGCCGCAGCGGGCCGCGCAGCTCGCGGCGATCAGCGGCTGCACCATCGAGGCCGATCCCGAACCGCTGCTGCCGCCGCTGCGCGACTGCGTGGCGCTGCTGCGGCGCAGCTACCGCTTCGCCGGCGCCAGCGGCATCGGGGCGCTGGCGCGCGCCGTCAATGCCGGCGATGCCGGGGCCGCGCTCGCGCAGCTCGAAGCCGGCGCCGAAGACCTGCAGTGGTCGCAGGCGACGGCGATCGAGGCGGTGATCGAGCGGGCGCGCAGCGGTTATCGAAGCTATCTGCAGCTGCTCGGCACCGCCGCGGCGGCGCAGGACCCGCAGGCACTGCACGCAGCCTTCGCGCGCTTTCGCGTGCTCGGTGGCCTGCGCAGCGGGGCACTCGGGGTCGAGACGCTGAACGCGCGGCTGGAACGCGAGGCGCGCCGGGCCGCCGGCCGGCCGGACACGGCGCTGTGGTATCCGGGCCGGCCGGTGATGGTGCTGCGCAACGACTACGGCCTGAACCTCTACAACGGCGATATCGGCATCGCCACCGTCGACGCCGAAGGCACGCTCGCCGTGCAGTTCCCGCGGCCCGAGGGCGGCTTCCGCGCACTGCCGGTCGCGCGCCTGCCCGAGCACGAGCCGGTGTTCGCGATGACCGTGCACAAGTCGCAGGGCTCGGAGTACGACGAGGTGCTGCTGGTCGCGCCGCCGGCCGACTCGCCGCTGGCGACGCGCGAACTGCTGTACACGGGCCTGACGCGCGCGCGCGCGCAGCTCGGCATCGTCGCATCCGCAGAGGCGGTCCAGATCGCCTGCAGCCGGCGCGTCGCGCGGGACTCGGGGCTTGCCGGGCGTCTGGCCGAGGCTGCGGCCGGCACGCTGGTGCAGCCCCCGGGCGTGTCGCCGCGCACGCCCGGCTGATTCCGGATGGCAAGCGCCGGAGGAGGCGCCGTACCGGCGCGCGCTGCCTTCGGCGGTGAGCGGCAGGCGCCGTGTGGCGAAAGCGGCCGGGGGCGGCGATCACGGACGGCCGCCGTCATGACCGGGCGCGGTTGCCGGCGGGGATCCCATCGCAACTGCCTGACCGGCGTCAGGGCGGAGGTCGATGTCGGCTTGCATGATGGATCATAAGCCAGACCAATTCTTTTTCTGGTCATACCAACTTACCAGTTGGCGACGCAGCAACCCCCGACTAAGCTTCGCCCGGCTGTTTTCACCATCCGATAAGAGGAGAGCCAACATGGCCTACAGCATCGGCACCATCCTGTACGCAACCGACCTCGGCCCGCGCAGCCTCGAAGTCTTCCAGCACGCCGTCGGCTATGCCCGCCAGTTCGGCGCGAAGATGCACGTGATCACCTGCATCGAGGCGATCGGCGACTACGCCAACGTCACGCTCGACACCTACGTGCCGGCCGAAGTCATCGCGCAGATCCGCGAGGACGGCATCAAGCGCATCAACGAGGAGATCGAGACCCGCTTCAACCGTCACGACGCCGCGCACCCGGACAACACCTGCCGCGAGGTCATCGCCTCGGTGCAGATCATCGAAGGCAGCGCTGCCGACGTCGTGCTGAGCGAGCAGAAGCGTCTGAATGCCGACCTGATCGTGCTCGGCTCGCACGGCCACACCGCGCTTGGCGAGATGCTGATCGGCTCGGTCGCGCACAAGGTCACCGTGAAGTCGCCGGTGCCGGTGCTGCTGGTGCCGATCAATCAGTGAGACTGCAGTGAGCCTGCCGGCACCGGGCCGGCCTGCTCCATGTCCGGACCCCGCGCGGCTGCAAGGCCGCGCGGGGTTTTTCATGTCCGGTTTCATGTCCGGCTTGCAGGTGATGCGCTGCACAAGACATGAACGATTGTAAAGAATTTACAAGGCACTGATGGGTTTGATGTTTCTGCAATAATTGCCCGAATCTGCAGGGTCGCTCGTCCCTGCATCCCGCCGGCATCGCCGGTGTCCGGTCCGATTGCAGTGCCTTCCCTCCGGCAGGTGTCCCATGTCTTCCCCGTTTTCCGTGCGCTGCGCACGATCCGGCCTTGTCATCGCCACGCTGCTGCTGCCGGTGCTGCCGGTACAGGCGCTGACGTTCAACTTCATCGCCGATGCCGGCATGGATGCGCAGGCCTACGATGCCTTCGTGCGTGCCGGCAACCGCTGGAGCAGCGTCTTCACCGATCCGGTCACGGTCAATCTGCGCATCGGCTATTCGGCGCTCGCCAGTGGCGTGCTGGCCCAGGCTTCCTCGACGCAGACGATCGTGCCCTACACGAATTTCGTCAGCGCCCTGCGGGCCGATCGCACCAGCAGCCAGGACACGACGGCAGTCAGCAATCTGTCGGCCGACCTGAAATTCCTGACCAACCGTACCAGTGACAGCCCGAACGGTCCGGGTTCGGCGACGCCGTATCTCGACGATGACGGTTCCTTCAACAACCAGTACCTGCGCATGACCTCGGCCAACGCCAAGGCCCTGGGACTGATGTCGGCGACCGCGACGGGCACCGATGCGACGATCACGTTCAGCAACGCGTTCAGTTACGACTTCAAGCCCTGGGACGGCATCGTGGCCGGGACTTTCGATTTCACCGGTCTGGCCTCCCACGAGATCGGTCATGCGCTCGGCTTCGTGTCGGGCGTCGACATCCTCGATTATTACGCCGGCCACGGCGGGCCGTACGGCGAGGACAACTTCCTGCTCGATCCGCTGGACCTGTTCCGCTACAGCGTCGACAGCGCCGCGCTCGGCGTTGCCGATTTCACGGCCGATGCGCGCGCCAAGTATCTGTCCCTGAACGACGGGCGCACGCTTCTCGATTCCCTGTCGACCGGCGTCTATTACGGCGACGGTCGTCAGGACAGTCACTGGAAGGACAATCTCGGCATCGGCGTCATGGATCCCACCGCCGCCGCCGGTGAACTGCTCAAATTCGGCGAGGCAGACCTGCGGGCGCTGGATGTGGTCGGCTGGAACCGGATTTCCGCGACCGGCAGCGCGGCTTCGGCCCCGGGCAGTGCCGGCATCGCCGGTACGGCGGCGGTCCCGGCCAATGCCGTCGATGTCGATGCGCCCGCCACGCTGTGGCTGCTCGGCAGTGCAGCCCTCCTGCTGCTTGCCCGGCGCCGGACCGCGGGAGCGGGCTGATTCAGCGCCAGACCTTCAGCAGCGCGGCGATCTTGCGCCAGAACGGCTCGCGCTCGTCGGACAGCAGATCGAGAAAGTCCGACAGGCGCTTGGATTTCATGACCGTGTAGAACGTCACCCAGGTCGTCGCGGCGAGCACGCCGAGGAAATACAGCGCCTTGCCGGCCGGCGACAGTCCGTCGAAGCCGAGCAGGTTCATGCCGAAGAACCCGGTCACCGTCGTGCCGATCAGGCCGAAGGCGGTGACCACGGTCAGGCGCACGACGGTGTTGGCCTGGCGGCGCAGCGAGTCGGAATCGAGATAGATGTTCATGTCCTCGATGCGCTCGCGCACCTCGGTGTAGAGGGCCTCGGTGCCGAGGAATTCGCGCTGCATCCGGTACAGCTCGCGCGCCTGGTACTGGTCGGAGAGCTGCCGGAACCAGTAGCGGTGCGTGAAGCGCAGGAAGATTTCCTTGATCCTGCGGATCTCGCGCTTGAAGCGCTTGACCGATTCCGGGTCGTGGATGTCGAGCTGCTTCAGCCAGTAGCCGAGCCGGTCCGCCATCATGAACAGCGCCGCCTTGTGCAGGTGCGGGATCAGGAACAGCAGGAAGTACTGATGGCGGAACTGCTCCAGCAGGCTCGCACCCGGCGTGTAGAAGTACGGCGACTGCGCGCTGCCGACCATCATGAAAGCCTCGCCGCAGCAGAGGTAGCGCCCGCCCGGGGTGGCGTCCGGCGCCGTGTGCCAGAAACGGTCGTAACAGTGGCGGGCCTCGAAGCCATCGGCCTCGGCCCCGCAGTACGGCGCGCGTTCCGGCGGGCCGGGCGGGGTCACGAAGGTCAGGCGCATGAAGTCGTTGCGGCTCAGCTGGCGCGGATCGCCGTCGATCGCCAGATAACCCATGACCGGCATGCGGTGGTATTCGAGCTGGCGGTAGCGCAGCACGCCGCCTGCGTCCGAGTGATGCTGCACCAGCGGCCGCAGGATGAAATCCCAGTGCGCGGCCTCGGTCGGTGCGCGGTACTCGCAGACGTGGCGCAGGAATCTGCCGCGGTCCTCGTAATCGGAGGCTGCGAGCACGCTGCCATCGGCGGCCAGCCATTCGACGCGCTGCAGGCAGTGGCCGCCGCTGCCGTCGGCCTCCCAGTAGACCGGATAGGCGCGGCCGAAGCGGAACATCAGGTCCTGCACGACCTGCAGGTCGAGATCCGAGCCGTACAGCTCGATCGTCAGCACCGTCACGTCGAGGTCATAGAAGAAGTACAGGTCGACGTGTGCGACCTCCAGCACCAGCACCGGGCGCTGCGGATCGGCGAAGGTGCAGCGCACGCGCTTCACGTCGTTGCGCCGGAACACGCGGATCGGGGATTCCGCCGGCTTCGACACCCGGCCCTTGCCGTCGCCGTACAGGAAGCGGCGCACGTGCGGCAGGAAGGTCACGAACTCGCCGTAGTGGCGCTCCTGGAAGCCGGCCGGATCGCCGGTGAACTCGTCGTCGACCTCGCGCCACGGATGCTGCGCCTGCGACTGTTCGAGCACCTGCCAGTGGTTCTGGATCTGGCTGTCGGCGCGCAGCGGCATCAGCTGCAGCGGCCAGAGCAGGATCTCGCGGAAATGGCTCACGCGCGGGCAGCGGGCAGCAGCATCGGTCATGGCGGACGGCACTCGGGCGAGGGGCTGCGAGTATAGGCAGGCGCAGCGCAAGGGCCCGCGCGCCGGGCGTAGCGGATACCATGGGTGACTGTGTCATTCCGTTTCCGCGCCGGAGTCCGTCCTCTTGCCCCCGAATTTGACCGCTGCCGCGCTGCGTCGCGGCCGGGCGATCGTGCTGATGGCCATCGCCTATTTCGTCCTTGCCCGGCTCGGGCTGCTGCTGGCGATCCCCCCCGGTTATGCGACGGCGATCTGGCCGCCGTCGGGCATCGCGCTCGCCGGCGTGCTGCTCTACGGCGCGCGCGTTGCGCCGGGCATCTGGCTCGGATCGTTCGTCGCCAACGCCGTGACCGCGGCCGACCTCTCCGGTCTGCCGGCGCTGCTGCACAGCCTGCTGCTGCCGGCCGTGATCGGCTGCGGCGCGATGCTGCAGGCCCTCTTCGGCGCCTGGCTGATCCGGCGCTGGGTCGGGTTTCCGGGGCCGCTGCAGCGCGAGCGCGAGATCATCGCCTTCCTGCTGCTCGGCGGGCCGGTCGGCTGCCTGCTGTCGGCCAGCATCGGCGCGAGCGCGCTGGTGCTGGCCGGGGTCGTGGCGGCGCATGCCTGGGCGTTCACGTGGTGGAACTGGTGGGTCGGCGACAGCATCGGCGTGCTGGTGGTCACGCCGCTGGTGCTGGTGGCGCTGGGCCGGCCGCGGCGGCTGTGGCGCCGGCGGGCCCTGACCGTGGCCGGGCCGCTGACCATCACGTTCGCAGCCGCGGTGCTGGTGTTCGTGTGGACCAGCGGGCGCGAGCAGGCGCGGCTGCAGGCCGAGTTCGATGCGCGGGCCGCGGCGCTCGCCTCGGCGCTGTCCGACAATTTCGATGATTACGTCGGCGTGCTGTATTCGCTGCGCGATTTCTACGCCGCCTCGCAGGATGTCGAGTCCGAGGAGTTCGCGCGGTTCGCGCAGCCTGCGCTGCAGCGCCATCCGGGTCTGCGGGCGCTGTCGTGGAACCGCGTGCTCGATGACGGGCAGCGCGATGCCTGGGAGCAGGCGATGCGCGCAGGCGGTCAGCCCGGCTTCACGCTGACCGAGCGCGCTGCGGATGGCCAGCTGCAGCCGGCGGCGCGCCGGTCTGCCTACGTCGCCATCGAAACCATCGTCCCCGATCGCGGCAATCACAGTGCGATCGGTTACGACGTGGCCTCGGACCCGGTGCGGCGTGCGGCGATGGAGCGGGCGCGCGACAGCGGCCAGCCGGTCGCCACCAGCCGCATCGCGCTGGTGCAGGACGCCAGCGCCGCGCGCGGGATGCTGGTGTTCATGCCGATCTATGCCAACGATCAGCCGGTCGAGACCATCGAACAGCGGCGCGAAGCGCTGCGCGGCTACGGCGTCGGCGTGTTCCTGATCGACGAGATCGTGGCCACGGCCGTGCGCGGGCTGGCGCCACAGGGCATCGAACTGCGCATCCGCGAGGCCGGGGCCAGGCTGCTGTGCAGCTACCGTGACCCGGGACCCTGCCGGGACGACGGGCTGGAACCGGCGCCGGCGGCCCGCGGCACGCTGCTCTGGACCTCGGAGCGCGAATTCGCCGGCAACCGCTGGCGGCTGGATCTGGTGTCGACAGCCGAGTACGAGGCCGCGCAGCGCAGCCTGGTGGCCTGGGCGGTGCTCGCCGGCGGGCTGCTGTTCACCGGCCTGCTCGGGGCCTTCCTGCTCGCGGTCAGCGGCCGTGCCGCCGTGGTCGAGCGCCTGGTCGAGGAGCGCACGCGCGCGCTGGAGGCGGCCAACGTTGCGCTCGCACACGAGATTGCCGAGCGCCGGCGCTACGAGACACGGCTGCAGGAGCAGAACGTCGAGCTGGTCGCCGCCAGTCGCGCCAAGGATCGCTTCCTCGCCAGCATGTCGCACGAGCTGCGCACGCCGCTGAACGCGATCATCGGCTTCACCGGCATCCTGCTGATGAAGCTGTCCGGGCCGCTCAGTGCCGAGCAGGAGCAGCAGCTGCGCACGGTGCGCAGCGCCGCCGATCACCTGCTGGCGCTGATCAGCGACCTGCTCGATCTTGCCCGCATCGAATCCGGTGCCGCCGAGCTGTCGCGCGAGCCGGTCGATCTGGCCGAGGTGCTCGCCGAGACGCAGCGCACGCTGCTGCCGCTCGCCGGCGAGCGCGGTCTGGTGCTGGCGCTGCAGGTGCCGGACGGCGACTGGACGATCCCGTGCAACCGTCGCGCCTTCGGCCAGATCGTGCTGAACCTCGCCGGCAACGCCATCAAGTTCACGCCGGCCGGGCGCATCGACGTGCGGCTGGCACGCATCGCCGATGGCAGTGGCGAGCGCATCCAGCTCAGCGTCAGCGACACCGGCCCGGGCCTCGACCCGGAGGCGCAGGCCCGGCTGTTCCGGCCCTTCGAACAGCTCGGCACGCCGGCCCGTCAGGAGGGCACCGGCCTCGGCCTGTACCTGAGCCAGAAGCTCGCACACCAGCTCGGCGGCCACATCAGCTGCCGCAGCAAGCCGGGGGAGGGCTGCACGTTCACGCTGGTGCTGCCGACCGGCGAGTGAAGCCGGTCACGGGTGAATGCGTGGTTTTTCTCTCTCCCCGGCAGGCACTTTCCCGGCATGAATGTGCGGAGGCGGGCGAAAGAATGGGGCTGCGAAAAAGCAGAACCGCCGCAGCCCCTGCGGGGGCGGCGGCGGTCCGGATCGGCAGACCGGGCGGCGCGTTCAGCGCCGCGGCGGCATCAGGCAGCCTTCGAGAACGACTGCACCGACTTCGGCAGCTCGGCAGCGGCTTCTTCGGCCAGCTTGTCGAACTCGGCCTTGACGCCGGCGCCGAGGTCGGCATAGGCCTTGGCGTCGTCCATCAGCTTCTGGCCCAGGCTCTTGGCGAGCTCGACCTGATCCGCGGCGAAGGCCTGCAGGCTCTTGAGGTCGGTGACTTCGGCCGCGGCCTTCAGGCGGGCGATGGTCAGGTCGGTGTAGCTCTGCAGCGTGCTCAGCTGCAGCGCGACCAGCTTCTCCAGGCTGGCGACGGCCAGCTTGTTGGCCTTGACGACCGGGGCGCCGAGGGTCTTGGTCTGCTCGAAGAACTTCTCGAAGTTGTCGGCCATGGCTACTTCCTCCAAAGGGGTCAAGCGTTGGGTTGAACGATCATGTTGCGAAGCAGCATATCGACATTCATGTTGCCGTGCAACATAGATGACCAAGATTTCATTAAGGTTATTCGGCTGACCGTACTGCGCTGTTCCGGCTCGGATAAATGAGCCGGCGATGACGCCGGCAGCCCGCCTGCTTATGATGCGCGCCCCCTGCCGCCACCCGGATGCCGTCCCGCATGTGGTTCAAGAGCCTGATGCCGTTTCGCTTCACCGAACCCTGCACGCTCGATCCCGACACGCTCGCCGAGGCGCTCGCGCACGCGGCCTTCCGGCCCTGCGGTTCGCAGGACCTCGTCACCTGCGGCTGGGTGCCGCCGCTCGGCGGCGAGGACGGCGCGCTGGTGCACGCGGCCGGCGGCTTCTGGCTCGTGTGCCTGCAGAGCGAGGACAAACTCCTGCCGGCCTCGGTGATCCGTGCCGCGCTCGATGAGCGCGTTGCCGAGATCGAGGACCGCGAGGCACGCAAGGTCCGGCGCAAGGAAAAGGAAACGCTGCGCGACGAGGTCCTGCTCGACCTGCTGCCGCGCGCGTTCACGCGGCGCAAGCGCCTGTACGCCTACCTCGATCCGCGCGGCGGCTGGCTGGTGGTCAACGGCACGCCGGGCAAGGCGGTCGATGACTTCACCTCGCTGCTGCGCAAGGCCGCCGGCAGCCTGCCGATCGCGCCGCTGCGCACCGCGTCGGTGCCGGCGAGCGTGCTGACCGGCTGGCTCGGGGGCGCGCCGGCCGACTGGCAGGTCGGCGACGAATGCGAGCTGCGCGATGCCGGCGAGGAGGGCGGCATCGTGCGCTGCAAGGGCCAGGACCTCGGCGGTGACGAGATCCGCACGCATCTTGCCGCCGGCAAGCAGGTCACGCGCCTGGCCGTCGAATGGCAGGAGCGGCTGTCCTGCGTGCTCGGTGACGATCACGCCGTGCGCCGGCTGCGCTTTCTCGATGTCGTGCAGGAGCAGCTCGCCGATCTCAACGCCGAGACCGTCGCCGAGGAACTCGACGCGCGCTTCGCGCTGATGACGCTCGAACTCGCGGCCTTCCTGCCGGCGCTGGTCAGCGCTTTCGGCGGCGAGGCGCCGGCAGCGGCCTGAGCGCCCGCACGGCCGCGTCGCAAGTGGCGCTTGCCGGATTGTCGCGGCCGGTTTCCTAAGGTCGATGCGCGGGCACGCCGCCCGCCATCCCCGACCGCAAGGAGACGCTGACGCCATGACCGGCCGTCTGAACCCCGCCAAGCTGTTCTGTACCGCCGTCCTGATGCTGGTCGCAGGCTTCGCCCACGCCGCCGAACTGCGCGAGCTGCTGTACGACAAGTCCACGAGTCCGGAGCTGAAGGCGGCCATCGCCGTGCTGCGCGATCCGGCGACGCCGAAGGTGCCGTACGCGCAGCTCGAACGCCGCTCCGACATCTTCGTGCGCATCGCGCCGCGCAAGGTCGTCATCGGCCCCGACGGCAAGCTGCTCGACAGCGCCATCCTCGGCACCAAACCCTTCGTGTTCGTGACCACGCCCGAGAGCGTGCAGGGCAAGTCGCTGCTCGATATCTATCTCGACATCGGTTACGAGGCCGAGGACATCATCGCCTGGCAGCGCGATCAGGACATGGTCGCGATCGTCTACCGCTTCCCGCCGGCCGTGACCGTGTCGGAGGTGCGCGACGGCGCGCTGCCGCAGGACTGGCAGACGCACGTGTACTCGCCGACCTGGGCCAATGCCTTCGTGCTGTTCGACCGGCTGGCGGCAGCGGCCACGGTCGAGCCGGAGCGCAAGGGCGAGTTCGCGCCCTGGCAGACCTTCTTCCGCTCCGAGGCCGAAAAGACCTTCGTGCTGGACTTCCCGGCCGTCGCGCGCCAGCGCGTTGCCGGCACGCCGTATGCGCGCCTCGCCGCGCTCGGCGGCGATGACTGGAAGTACCGCTCGCTGCTCGAGACCAAGCTCAGCCTGTTCGAGCACTTCCGCGGCACCGGCCGCACGCAGAACGAACTGGAGGACCGCGACGGCAGCAAGCCCGACACCGGCGTGCTGGAGTTCGTCGGCCCGAACCAGAAGCTGCCGTCCCTGCCCGAACTCGCCGTCGTGCACCTCGGCGGCCTGACGCTGCGCGACAGCTACCTGCCCTCGGGCGTCGGCGTCTGGGTCGCGGCCAGCGGCGGAGCGGTGCCTTTCGGCGCCATCGTCGGCGGCCACGAGGCCGCGCCCGGCAACGAACCGCTGTACATCTGCCGCGCGACGCATAACGGCGGCGTCCACCCCGGCAAGCTGCGCGCGGCCTTCAAGGGCTGCAACATCGGCTGGGGCGGCAGGGAGACGGTGGTCGCCGACTACGAGGTGCTGGTGCGCTAATACGCGTTCACGCTCACGCCCGGCCCGCGGGCGCCGCGCCACGCTCGGCCAGTCCGCGCGTGACGCGGCGCACCAGCGTCCAGAGCCCGAGCGCCGAGAAGATCACGAACGCCACCTCCAGCCACGGCCCCGGCGTCGCCCCGAGTCCGAGCGCGAGCCCGAGCGCACCGCAGGCGACGGCACGATCGCTCTTGCCCATCGGCCCGTCGTAGCGGCGGCTGGCACCGAGCGTCTGCATCAGCACGCCGGCCATCTCGCAGATCACCGCCAGCAGCACGAAGGCCACGACCCAGCGCGTCGGGCAGGCCGGCAGCCGCGCGAACGGCAGGTACAGCAGCGCATCGGCGAAGACATCGCCGAGTTCGTTCAGGCAGGCGCCGAGTGCCGACTGCTGGCCGTGCTCGCGCGCCAGCATGCCGTCGATCGCGTTCAGCGCCATGCGCACGAACAGGAACAGCGGCAGCAGCAGCCACAGCGCCGGCACGTTCGGCGCCGCGTACAGCGCCACGCCGAGCAGCATCGAGGCGCCGGCAGCGGCGAGCGTGACCTGGTTTGCCGTGATGCCGGCCGCGGCCAGCCGGGCCACGGCCGGTCGCAGCCAGGCCTGGAAGCGGGGTTTCAGGGCATAGACGCTGCTCATCGGGGACGATCCTGCGAGGGCGGGGGAGACGGCCACAGCGTAGGTGGCCGGCCTCACGACAGGATCAGCAGCCGGATCGCATCGCGCCTCAGCCGTCCTCCAGACTCACCACCAGCGCCGCGCTGTAGACGCGCCACTGGATCGGGATCGCATACGAGCGGGCGCTGCGGGCGAGGGTCAGCTGCTCGGGCTT
>JAFEGB010000164.1 GCA_018240295.1 Pseudomonadota bacterium | reverse complement strand
GTTCGTCGCCGGGCGTGCGGCCCGTGGGGCGGGTGCGCAGGCTGCGGTTCTCGGTGTCGGCGGCGCGGTTCAGCGCCAGCGGGTGCGTGCGCAGGAACTCCGGAATCTGCGCCGCCGAGCCGGAGAGGTTTTCGAGCCGCCCGAAGAAGCTCGCCATGCCGTTCGGCTCGAAGCCGGCGCGGATCAGCAGGTCGGTGCCGACGCGGTCGGCCTCCTGCTCGTTGGCGCGCGTGAAGTTGACGATGCGCTGGGCGCTCGCCGCCATCGAGCCGACCGCGACCGCCTGACCGATCTGGCCACCACCGCCACCGGCCGCCGCCAGGGCGATGCCGGCCAGCATCGCCGCCATGGTCGGCAGGCCGATGGTCTGGCGATCGGCGTAGGCGCGGGTGATGTGGTGCTGCACGACGTGCGCGATCTCGTGCGCGACGACGCCGGCGAGTTCGCTCTCGCTGCGCGTCTCCAGCATCAGGCCGGTATGCACGCCGATGAAGCCGCCGGGCAGCGCGAAGGCGTTCAGCTCCGGGTCACGCACCCAGAAGAAGCGCAGCGGGCTGCCCGCGCCATCGGCGTGCAGCGCGAGCCGGCTGCCGAGCGAGGCGAGGTATTCGCTCGCCAGCGGGTCTTCGAGCACGAGGCCGGCGTCCTGGAGCTTCATCAGGATGCGCTGGCCGATGCGCCGTTCGTCCTGCGGGCCGAGCACCTGCTGGGACGGATCGCCCATGTCGGGCAGCGCGATCGACTGCGCGAGGCTTTGCGTGCCGAGGCTCAGCAGCAGCACGCCGAGGATCAGGGTTCGCATCGGGAGCAGATCAACCTCGCTGAGGGCAGGGCGGCGGCCCGGCTTGCCGCGCCGGCGAGCGCGCGACCAGAATGCCGCGCAGCCGCAGGCTGCGTCCGACGCGCCAGCGTATCAGCACGTCACCACCGCAGAGAGGCGCGCACGCCCCATGAATACCGTCATCGACGCCGAACTCGATGCGGCCGGCCTGAACTGTCCGCTGCCGATCCTCAAGACCAAGAAGGCGCTGGCGGCGCTGGCCGGCGGGCAGGTGCTGCGCGTGGTCGCGACCGATCCGGGCTCGGTGCGCGACTTCGAAGCCTACACGCGCCAGACCGGTCACGCGCTGCTGGAAAGCCGCGAGCAGGACGGGCGCTTCGTGTTCGTGATCCGCAAGGCCGGCGGCTGAGCCGCGCCCGCATGGCCCCGACATGAAAATGGTTTCATTCTGCTGCACCTGCAGCATCGGTGTTACACTCCCTGCGAACCGCTTCGTGGTCGTTTCATATCAATTCAATCGCTTGGAGGATTGCCGCAATGCAACAGTGGGTGCCGGAGGAAACCTTGAAGTCCTGGATCGAGGCGCGTGAGCGTTTCTGGGAGCAGTATCGTGCGGCGCTGCCGACCGATACCGATCAGGCCGTCGACGCCTGGCGCTCGCTGCGCGCCCAGCATCTGGCGCTCTGGGAGAAGCTCGTCCATGACACGCTGGCCGGTCAGACGGCCTGGGTCGATCGCCTGTTCGCGCAGCTGTCGAACGCGCCGGCTCCTGAGCGCGTCGTCGAGTTCCGCGGCCAGTTCGAGCAGGGCATCCGGCAGTGGCTGGAGACCCAGGACCGGCTCTGGGGCGAGCTGTTCACGCTGATGCGCGGCGAAGCCCCGGTGGCGGCCGACGTACCGGTCGCCCCGGAAGCCCCGGCGGCCGAACCGGCCCCGGTCGAGCCGGTGTCCCAGGCTCCGGCCGAGCCGGTCTACGAGCAGCCGGCGCCGGTGTATGAGCAGCAGGCCCCGGTCTACGAGCAGCCGGCACCGGTCTACGAGCAGCAGGCCCCGGTGTACGAGCAGCAGGCGCCGGTCTACGAGCAGCCGGCCCCGGTGTACGAGCAGCAGGCGCCGGTGTACGAGCAGCAGGCGCCGGTGTATGAGCAGCCGGCGCCGGTCTACGAGCCGATGCCGTCCGAGCCGGTGGCCGATGACACCGTGGCGGATGCCGGTGAGTCGCAGGGCGAGGGCGGCGATTCGGCGCCGAAGACGCGTCGCCGTCGCACCAGCAAGTAAGCACGTCACGCGCAGTACCCCCCTGGCGGGGCGGCCGGCCGCAAGGTCCGCCGCCCCGTCGTTTTTACGGACCCGGGGCAGGCATCAGACCGGCACGAACTCGCCGCGCATGTCGGCCAGCGCCGGGAAACTCGCGCGGTAGTCGAGCAGCGCATCGAGGTGGACCTCGGCGCGGATCGTGCCGGGGCCGCTGCCGGCATCGGCGATGATCTCGCCGCGCGGGTCAATGATCAGGCTGGCGCCGCCGTAGTGCAGCCACGGGTCGTCGCCGCAGCGGTTGACGCCGATCACCCAGGCCTGGTTCTCGATCGCGCGTGCCACCAGCAGCGCCCGCCAGTGCGCCTCGCGCCGCTGCGGCCAGTTGGCGATGACCGTGTAGAGCTGCGCGCCGCGCCCGGCGGCGATCCGGTACAGCTCCGGGAAGCGCAGGTCGTAGCAGATGGTCGGCGCGACCCGCAGCCCGGCCCATTCGTACAGCACGGGGCCGTCGCCCTTCGCGTAGTGGCGGTCCTCGTGCGCGAACGAGAACGGATGGCACTTGCTGTAGCGCGCCAGCTCGCTGCCATCCGGCGCCCAGGTCACCGACTGGTTCAGGCCGCGGCCGTCATCGGCGCGCGTGACGAGGCCGGCGCAGATGAAGATGCCGAATTCCTGCGCCAGCGCGCTCAGGAACTGCTCGCCCGGGCGCGCCTCGCCCTCATCGATCTTCGCGACCTTCATGCTGAAGCCGGTCATGCACATCTCGGGCAGCACGGCCAGCGCGCCCGGCGGCGGGGCGGCGGCGGCGAGCAGCTCCCGCACGTGTTCGTGATTGGCGGGCTTGTCTTCCCAGCGGATGTCGGTCTGCACGGCGATGAGCTGCATGGCGGGGCACCCTGCGCGAGGTCACGGTCAGGGCGGCAATATGCCACCATTGCCGGCGCCGCGATCCGCGCTGCTGACTTGCCGGGAGTGCCGACGATGACCGATCTGCCCACGATTGCCACGCTGCTCGGCGGTACCGTCGCCGTCGGCACGCCGGTCACCGTGCAGGGCTGGGTGCGCACGCGCCGCGATTCGAAGGCGGGGCTGTCGTTCGTCGCGGTGCATGACGGCTCCTGCTTCGACGCGATCCAGTGCGTGGTGCCGGATACGCTCGCGAACTACCGCAGCGAGGTGCTGCACCTCGGCAGCGGCTGCTCGGTGCGCGTCACCGGCACGCTGGTGGCCTCGGGCGGCAAGGGCCAGACGGTCGAGGTGCAGGCCGCGGCGCTCGAAGTCATCGGGCTGGTCGAGGACCCCGAAACCTATCCGGTGCAGCCGAAGCCGCACACCTTCGAATACCTGCGCACGGTCGCGCACCTGCGTCCGCGCACCAACACCTTCGGCGCGGTCGCGCGCGTGCGCCATTGCCTGGCGCAGGCGATCCACCGCTTCTTCAGCGCGCACGGCTACTGCTGGGTCCACACGCCGATCATCACCGCCAGCGACTGCGAGGGCGCCGGCGAGCTGTTCCGGATCAGCACGCTCGATCTCGCCAACCTGCCGCGCACGGCCGAGGGCCGCATCGACTACGCGCAGGACTTCTTCGGGCGCGAGGCCTTCCTGACCGTGTCCGGGCAGCTGAACGTCGAGGCCTACTGCCTGGCGCTGTCGCGCGTATATACCTTCGGCCCGACCTTCCGCGCCGAGAACTCCAACACCTCGCGCCACCTCGCCGAGTTCTGGATGGTCGAGCCGGAGATCGCCTTTGCCGATCTCGCCGCCGACGCCGATCTGGCCGAGGCGCTGCTGAAGTCCGTGTTCCGCGCCGTGCTCGACGAGCGCGGCGATGATCTCGCGTTCTTCGACGACCGCATCCTGAAGGGCTGCATCGCGCGCCTCGAAGCGCTGGTCGAACAGCCGTTCGCGCGCATCGACTACAGCGAGGCGGTGCGCGTGCTGGAGGGCTGCGGCGAGACCTTCCAGTTCCCGGTCACCTGGGGAGCGGACCTGCAGTCCGAGCACGAGCGCTTTCTGGCCGAGCGCCATGTCGGCGGGCCGGTCGTGGTCATGAACTACCCGAAGGCGATCAAGAGCTTCTACATGCGCCTGAACGACGACGGGCGCACGGTCGCGGCGATGGACGTGCTCGCGCCCGGCATCGGCGAGATCATCGGCGGCAGCCAGCGCGAGGAGCGTCTCGACGTGCTCGATGCGCGCATGCGCGAATGCGGACTGGATCCGGCCGGCTACGGCTGGTACCGGGATCTGCGCCGCTACGGCACGGTGCCGCATGCGGGCTTCGGACTGGGGTTCGAGCGTCTGGTCAGCTACGTGACCGGCATGGCGAACGTGCGCGACGTGATCCCGTTTCCGCGCACGCCCGGCAGTGCCGAGTTCTGAACCCCGGGCGGGGCGCAGTCAGTCGTGCGAGAAGAACAGGCTGCCGCTGCGCTGCCAGGGCTCGGCGGCCTTGCGCCGGGCGGTGCCGGCACCGATGCGTCGGGCGCGCCATTCGGCAAACACGGCAACCGTGGCGCTGGGCAGCAGAAGTCCGATGATGGCGAGCATAGACATGACAGGCACCTCCCCCTCCAATGTCCGCTGTCCGTGCGGATCGGTTAATCGATCAGAAAGCATGCGGGACAGCGTAACGAACGTGGTGGGCCATCGCTGTGATGCCTTGTTTCCCGGGCCGGGCAGGGCACAGGTGGTTCTGCTTATTCGGCAGCGATGGCTGGCGGAGAAAGTAAAAGAGGGTTGCGATGATCGCAACCCTCCAAATTGGCTCCCCGAGACGGACTCGAACCGCCGACCCAGTGATTAACAGTCACTTGCTCTACCGACTGAGCTATCGGGGAATGAATTAAATTGTCGTAAACCGGTGAATCACTTTGCCGACGTGCAGACATTGCAATGCAGCACGGCGGTACAGGTAAATTCGGTAATTGGCTCCCCGAGACGGACTCGAACCGCCGACCCAGTGATTAACAGTCACTTGCTCTACCGACTGAGCTATCGGGGAACCGTTGCGAGCCGCGCATCCTATAGATGGCCGCCACGCGCGTCAACCGCGATGCAGCGGCCGCCCGGGCCCGGGCGGCCGCTGCGCGACGCTCAGCGCAGGACTTCCGCGATCGCGGCGGCGACCGTCGGCAGGTTGGTGGTGTTCAGTGCGGCCACGCAGATGCGCCCGGTGCCGACCGCGTAGATGCCGTGCTCGGTCTTCAGGCGCTCGACCTGGGCGGCGCTCAGGCCCGAGTACGAGAACATGCCGCGCTGGCGCTGCACGAAGCCGTAGTCGCCGGGCACGCCGGCCGCGGCGAGGCCGGCGACCAGGCCGCTGCGCATCGCGCGGATGCGCTCGCGCATCTCGCCGAGTTCCTGCTCCCACAGCGCGCGCAGTTCGTGGCTGCCGAGCACGGCGGCGACGATCGAGGCGCCGTGCGTCGGCGGGTTCGAGTAGTTGGTGCGGATCACGCGCTTGAGCTGCGAGAGCACGCGCGCCGATTCGTCGCGGCTGCCGGTGACGATCGACAGCGCGCCGACGCGCTCGCCGTACAGCGAGAACGACTTCGAGAACGAGCTGGCGACGAAGAACGGCAGGCCGGATTCGGCGAACAGGCGCACCGCGACCGCGTCGGCATCGATGCCGTCGCCGAAGCCCTGGTAGGCGATGTCGAGGAAGGGCACGTGACCGCGCTCGGCGAGCACGGCCAGCACCTGCTGCCACTGCGCGGGCGTCAGGTCGGCGCCGGTCGGGTTGTGGCAGCAGGCGTGCAGCACGACGATCGAGTTCGCCGGCAGGGCCTGGAGGTCGGCAAGCATGCCGGCGAGGTCGACGCCGTGGTTCGGGGCGTCGTAATAGCGGTAGCTGCCGACCTCGAAGCCGGCCGATTCGAACAGCGCGCGGTGGTTTTCCCAGCTCGGATCGGAGATCGCGACGCTGGCGCCGGGCAGCAGGCGGCGCAGGAAATCGGCGCCGATCTTCAGCGCGCCGGTGCCGCCGAGCGCCTGCGCGGTGACGACGCGGCCTTCGGCGAGCAGCGGCGAAGCGGTGCCGAACAGCAGTTCCTGCACCAGCCTGTCGTAGGCGGCGATGCCTTCGATCGGCAGGTAGCCGCGCGGCGCGGCCGCGGCGATGCGGGCCTTCTCGGCCTCCTGGACGGCGCGCAGCAGCGGGATGCGGCCGGCGTCGGTGAAGTAGACGCCCACGCCCAGATTGACCTTGGTGGCGCGCGGATCGGCGTTGTAGGCCTCGTTGAGCCCGAGGATCGGGTCGCGCGGGGCCATTTCGACGGCAGAGAACAGGCTCATGTCGGCAGCTCGGAGCTAACAGGGAGAAAGGGCGAAGAACCGGAGGATCAACGGCTTGTCTTGAACGGGCCGCAGCGGGCCAGTATATCCCCTTCCCCATGCGCCGCGAAGCAGGCCGAGGAGCCACGAGCATGCAGCGATTCGAACTCGTCACCGACTATCAGCCGGCCGGCGACCAGCCGGCGGCGATCGACGCGCTGGTGCGCGGCCTGGAGGACGGGCTCGCGCACCAGACGCTGCTCGGCGTCACCGGCAGCGGCAAGACCTTCACGATGGCCAGCGTCATCGCCCGCGTGCAGCGTCCGGCGATGATCCTCGCGCAGAACAAGACGCTGGCCGCGCAGCTCTACGGCGAGATGAAGGCGTTCTTCCCGCACAACGCCGTCGAGTACTTCGTCTCGTACTACGACTACTACCAGCCCGAGGCCTACGTGCCGGCCTCGGACACCTTCATCGAGAAGGACGCCTCGATCAACGCCCACATCGAGCAGATGCGGCTGTCGGCGACCAAGGCGATCCTGGAGCGCGCCGACACGATCATCGTCGCGTCGGTGTCCTCGATCTACGGCCTCGGCGACCCCGAGCTGTACCTGCAGATGATCCTGCACCTGTCGCGCGGCGAGCGCATCGACCAGCGCGACATCCTCAAGCGCCTCACGGCGCTGCAGTACGTGCGCAACGACGCCGTGCTCGAGCGCGGCAGCTTCCGTGTGCGCGGCGAGGTCATCGACGTGCACCCGGCCGATTCCGAAACCGAGGCCGTGCGCATCGAGCTGTTCGACGACGAGATCGAGCAGCTGTCGTACTTCGATCCGCTGACCGGCGTCGTCGCGCGGCGCGTGCCGCGCCTGACCATCCACCCGAAGACGCATTACGTGACGCCGCGCGCGCGCATCCTCGAAACCGTCGATGCCGTGAAGCTCGAACTCGCCGCGCGCGTCACCGAACTTGAACGCGCCGGGCGCCTGCTCGAAGCCCAGCGCATCGAGCAGCGCACGCGCTTCGACCTGGAGATGATGCTGGAGCTCGGCTACTGCAGCGGCATCGAGAACTACTCGCGCTACCTGTCCGGCCGCCAGGCCGGCGAGCCGCCGCCGACGCTGTTCGATTACCTGCCGCCGCACGCGCTGCTGATCATCGACGAGTCGCACGTGACGGTGCCGCAGCTCGGCGGCATGTACCGCGGTGACCGCTCGCGCAAGGAGACGCTGGTCGAGTACGGCTTCCGGCTGCCGTCGGCGCTCGACAACCGGCCGCTGCGCTTCGACGAGTTCGAGCGGCTGGCGCCGCAGACGATCTTCGTGTCGGCGACGCCCGGCAACTACGAAGGCGAGCACGCCGGCCAGGTGGTCGAGCAGCTCGTGCGCCCGACCGGGCTCGTCGATCCGCAGGTCGAGGTGCGCCCGGCGCGCACGCAGGTCGATGACCTGATGTCCGAGATCGTCGCGCGCGTGCGCCTCGACGAGCGCGTGCTGGTCACGACGCTGACCAAGCGCATGGCCGAGGACCTCACCGAATACCTCGCCGAGCACGGCGTGCGCGTGCGCTATCTGCACGCCGACATCGAGACGGTCGAGCGCGTCGAGATCATCCGCGACCTGCGCCTCGGCGAGTTCGACGTGCTCGTCGGCATCAACCTGCTGCGCGAGGGCCTCGACATGCCCGAGGTGTCGCTGGTGGCGATCCTCGATGCCGACAAGGAAGGGTTCCTGCGCTCCGAGCGCTCGCTGATCCAGACCATCGGCCGCGCGGCGCGCCATCTGAACGGCCGGGCGATCCTGTACGCCGACCGCATCACCGACTCGATGCGCCGCGCACTCGACGAGACCGGGCGCCGGCGCGTGAAGCAGGAAGCCCACAACGCCGCGCACGGCATCGTGCCGCGCAGCGTGCGCAAGGCGGTTGCCGACATCCTCGAAGGCGGCATTCCCGGCGCCGGTCGCAGCCGGCGCGAGCCGGCGGCCGAGGCCGGACTCGCCGAATCGCGCGGCCCGTATCGGGTGCTGACGCCGGAGCAGGCGGCGAAGAAGCTGCGCGAGCTCGAAGCGCGGATGCTGCGCCATGCGCGCGATCTGGAGTTCGAGGAGGCGGCGCGCCTGCGCGACGAGATCGTACGCATCCGCGAGACCACCTTCGGCGCCGGTCAGGCAGCGGCGGGCTGAGCCGGAAAAAATCCGCACGGCCGGCTTGCATCGACCGGGGGCGATCCGTAACATGCGCGGCCTGCAAATTGCAGGCGCGTAGCTCAGCTGGTTAGAGCACCACCTTGACATGGTGGGGGTCGTTGGTTCGAGTCCAATCGCGCCTACCAGTTTTTTCGGGGACCTCCCTGAAAACCCCGCAAAAGCCCGTCTCCGGACGGGCTTTTGCATTGCAGGCGGTCCGGTCCGGGCAGGTGAATTCCTCACGGATCAAGGCTTGCATCGCAGCAGACGCATCCGTAAGATGCGCCGCCTACGCTACAGGCGCGTAGCTCAGCTGGTTAGAGCACCACCTTGACATGGTGGGGGTCGTTGGTTCGAGTCCAATCGCGCCTACCAAATCCCGAAAGGGCGCGCCGTCCGGTCGACGGCGCGCCCTTTCCGTTTCTGCCCTCGGGCGCCCCGGTATCCGCCGGCATCACCTGGTCACAACCAGAATTCGGAGGCAGCGCAGCCATGCCCGTCATTACGCTCCCGGATGGCAGCCGGCGCGAATTCGAGCAGCCGGTCACGGTGCTGGAAGTCGCCCGCTCGATCGGTGCCGGACTGGCGCGCGCGGCGCTGGCCGGGCGTGTCGATGGCCGCCTGGTCGATCTGTCGCATGTGATCGCCGGTGATGCGGCGCTGGCGCTCATTACCGAGCGCGATGCCGAAGGGCTCGATGTCATCCGTCATTCGAGCGCGCACCTGCTCGCGCACGCGGTCAAGCAGCTGTATCCGGCCGCGCAGGTCACGATCGGGCCGGTGATCGAAAACGGCTTCTATTACGACTTCGCGTTCGAGCGTCCCTTCACGCCCGAGGATCTGGCGCAGATCGAAAAGCGCATGGAAGAACTCGCCGCGCGCGACATCGCCGTCGAGCGCTACGAACTGCCGCGCGACGAGGCGGTCGCGTTCTTCCGCGCCCAGGGCGAGGAATACAAGGCGCAGATCATCGAGCGCATTCCGGCGAACGAGGCGCTGTCGCTGTACCGCCAGGACGATTTCACCGACCTCTGCCGCGGCCCGCACGTGCCGTCGACCGGCCGGCTGAAGGCGTTCAAGCTGATGAAGGTCGCCGGGGCCTACTGGCGCGGCGACTCGAAGAACGAGATGCTGCAGCGCATCTACGGCACAGCCTGGACCGACCGCAAGGCGCTGAAGGACTACCTGCACCGGCTCGAAGAGGCCGAGAAGCGCGATCACCGCCGGCTCGCGAAGCAGCTCGACCTGTTCCACATCCAGGACGAGGCGCCGGGCATGGTGTTCTGGCACCCGAACGGCTGGACGATCTGGCAGGCGGTCGAGCAGTACGTGCGCGGCCGCCTGCGCACGGCCGGCTACGTCGAGGTGCGCACGCCGCAGGTCGTCGACCGTTCGCTGTGGGAGCGCTCCGGGCACTGGGAGAACTACAGCGAGCTGATGTTCACGACCCGCTCCGAGTCGCGCGACTACGCGGTCAAGCCGATGAACTGCCCGTGTCACGTGCAGATCTTCAACCACGGCCTGCATTCGTACCGCGACCTGCCGCTGCGCATGGCCGAGTTCGGTTCCTGCCACCGCAACGAGCCCTCCGGCGCGCTGCACGGCCTGATGCGCGTGCGCGGCTTCACGCAGGACGATGCCCACATCTTCTGCACCGAAGACCAGATCATCGCCGAGGCACAGGCCTTCAACACGCTGGTGCAGCAGGTCTACGCCGATTTCGGCTTCACCGACGTCGCGATCAAGCTCGCGCTGCGCCCGGACAAGCGGGCCGGTTCCGACGAGGTCTGGGACCGCGCCGAGGACGGCCTGCGCCAGGCGCTGACCGCCTGCGGCCTCGAATGGCAGGAGCTGCCGGGCGAGGGCGCCTTCTACGGGCCGAAGGTCGAGTACCACATCCGCGACGCGATCGGCCGCTCCTGGCAGTGCGGCACGCTGCAGCTCGACTTCGTGCTGCCGGGCCGCCTCGGCGCCGAGTACGTCGCCGAGGACAACACGCGCAAGGTGCCGGTCATGCTGCACCGCGCGGTGCTCGGCTCGATGGAGCGCTTCATCGGCATCCTGATCGAGCACCACGCCGGCCAGATGCCGACCTGGCTCGCGCCGCAGCAGGCCGTGGTACTGAACATCACCGACCGCGCCGCCGAAGCCGCGACGGCTGCCGCTGCGCGCCTCAATGCGCTCGGCCACCGTGCCGAGGCCGACTTGAGGAACGAGAAGATCGGCTTTAAGATTCGCGAACACACCCTGCGCCGGATTCCGTATCTGCTGGTGATCGGCGATCGTGAGGTGGAAACGGGTTCTGTGGCCGTGCGTACGCGGACCGGCAAGGATCTGGGCGTCATGACGCTCGGCTCCTTCGAGGAATTCCTCGCTGCCGATGTCGCGAGCCGCGGCCGTTCTGTTTTGGAGGGCTGACTCATCGCTGCGAACAACGAAATTAGGGTGAACGACGAGATCACCGCCCGCGAAGTGCGTCTGATCGATCAGAACGGCGAACAGGCGGGTGTGATGCCGCTCTTCCAGGCCAAGCGGATCGCCGAAGACGCTGAACTCGATCTGGTCGAAATCTCGCCGACGGCAAAACCGCCGGTCTGCCGGATCATGGATTACGGCAAATTCCGTTTCGAGCAGCAGAAGAAGGCAGCGGAAGCCCGCAAGAAGCAGAAACAGATTCAGGTCAAGGAAGTGAAATTCCGTCCCGGGACGGACGAAGGGGATTACCAGGTCAAACTACGCAACCTGGTACGTTTCCTTACCGAAGGTGACAAGGCCAAGATCACGCTGCGCTTCCGCGGGCGTGAGGTCGTGCACCAGGACATCGGACTGAACCTCCTGAAGCGCATCGAGGACGACCTCGCCGAATTCGGCACGGTCGAACAGCGGCCGAAAATGGAAGGCCGCCAGATGATCATGGTCGTTGCGCCGAAGCGGAAGTGATTCCGCTTCTGGCCGATGCGCGGTTGCAGTCCGCAATCAATCAATGAATGCGGAGTGGCTGACATGCCCAAGATGAAGACGAACCGCGGCGCCGCGAAGCGTTTCGCGCGCACCGGTTCCGGTGGTTTCAAGCGTTCCCAGGCCTTTGCCCGTCACATCCTGACGAAGAAGACGACGAAGCGTAAGCGCCAGCTGCGCGAGCCGGCGATGGTCGCGGCCGTCGACGTGCCGATGGTGCGTCGCATGATGCCGTACGCCTGAGTCGTCACGATCCGGACTAGAGGACAAAGACCATGCCCCGAGTGAAGCGCGGCGTTACCGCCCACGCCCGTCACAAGAAGATCCTGGACAAGGCCAAGGGCTACCAGGGTGCCCGTTCCCGCGTGTTCCGCGTTGCCAAGCAGGCCGTCACCAAGGCCGCCCAGTACGCGTACCGCGACCGTCGCCAGAAGAAGCGCCAGTTCCGCGCGCTGTGGATCGTGCGCATCAACGCCGCGGCCCGCACCTGCGGCCTGTCGTACAGCCGGCTGATCGGTGGCCTGAAGAAGGCCGCGATCGTCATCGACCGCAAGGTCCTCGCCGACATGGCGGTATTCGACAAGGTCGGCTTTGCCGCCGTCGCGGAAAAGGCCAAGGCCGCCCTGGCGCAGTGACCGAAAAAGCCGCCGTCGCCGTCTGCGTGACGGCGGACGGATCGCGAAAGGGAAGGGGGTCTTGAGCTCCTTTCCCTTTTTTGTTGCTTGTTGAGCATCGCCGGAACGCGGAGCCGGGCGCGTGCGCGCACCGCCGCGGTTTCCCCCCGAACGGAGCTGCCCCGTGGATACCCTGCAGACCATCGTGCTCGCGGCCGAAACCGCCGTCGCCGCCGCTGCCGACCTTGCCGCGCTCGATCAGGTGCGCGTGCATTACCTCGGCAAGAAGGGCGTGCTGACCGAACAGCTGAAGACGCTCGGCACGCTCGCGCCCGAGGCACGGCGCGAGGCCGGTGCCGCGATCAATGTCGCCAAGGACGCCGTGCAGGCCGCGCTCGAAGCGCGCCGCCAGGCGCTCGAAACCGAGGCCCTGCACCGGCGCCTCGCCGCCGAGCGCGTCGACGTGACGCTGCCGGGGCGCGGCGTGCAGGCCGGCGGCCTGCATCCGATCACGCGCACGCTGCGCCGCATCGAGGAGCTGTTCCGTCAGGTCGGCTTCTCGGTTGCCGAAGGCCCGGAGATCGAGGACGACTTCCACAACTTCGAGGCGCTGAACATCCCCGCGCACCACCCGGCGCGCGCGATGCACGACACCTTCTATTTCGACGCCTCGACGGTGCTGCGCACGCACACCTCGCCGGTGCAGATCCGCACGATGCGCGCCTGCGAGCCGCCGATCCGCATCATCGCGCCCGGGCGCGTCTACCGCTGCGACAGCGACCTGACGCATTCGCCGATGTTCCACCAGGTCGAGGGCCTGTTCGTCGATGAGGACGTGAGCTTCGCCGACCTCAAGGGCGTGCTCTACGACTTCCTGCGCGCCTTCTTCGAGCGCGACCTCGACGTGCGCTTCCGCCCCTCGTACTTCCCGTTCACCGAGCCCTCGGCCGAGGTCGACATCCAGTGCGTGATCTGCGGCGGCAGCGGCTGCCGGGTCTGCAAGCACACCGGCTGGCTGGAGGTGCTCGGCAGCGGCATGGTGCATCCGGCC
Source organism: Pseudomonadota bacterium (assembly GCA_018240295.1). Classification (GTDB taxonomy): domain Bacteria; phylum Pseudomonadota; class Gammaproteobacteria; order Competibacterales; family Competibacteraceae; genus Plasticicumulans. Next base: position 5,610 of record JAFEGB010000164.1, on the reverse strand, counting down.
GTGTTCGGGAAGGTCGGCATCGACCCGGAGCGCTACACCGGTTATGCGTTCGGCATGGGCGTCGAGCGTCTGGCGATGCTGCGCTACGGCGTCAACGACCTGCGCCTGTTCTTCGACAACGATCTGCGCTTCCTCGGCCAGTTCCGCTGAAGCCGTGCGCCGCCCGGAGGCCGAAAACCCATGAAAATCAGTGAACAGTGGCTGCGGGAGTGGACGAATCCCGCCGTGTCGACCGACGAGCTGGTCGCGCAGCTGACGATGGCCGGTCTGGAGGTCGATGCCGTCACGCCGGTGGCCGGGGTGTTCAGCGGTGTCGTCGTCGGCCACGTGCTCGACGTGCAGCCGCACCCCGATGCCGACAAGCTGCGCGTCTGCCGCGTCGATGCCGGCAGCGGCGAGCCGCTGCAGATCGTCTGCGGCGCGCCGAACGTGCACACCGGCATGCGCGCGCCGGTCGCGACCATCGGCGCCGTGCTGCCCGGTGATTTCAAAATCAGGAAGAGCAAGCTGCGCGGCGTCGAGTCCTTCGGCATGCTCTGCTCGGCGCGCGAACTCGGCCTGTCCGAAGACCACGGCGGCCTGATGCCGCTGCCGGCCGAGGCCGTACCCGGCACCGACCTGCGCGCGTACCTCGGCCTCGACGACCGGGTCATCGAGGTCGACCTGACCCCGAACCGCGGCGACTGCCTGAGTGTCGCCGGCGTCGCACGCGAGGTCGCGGTGCTGAACGGCTCGGCCCTGACGCCGGTCGCCTGCACGCCGGTGCCGGCCGCAAGCGAAGAGGTTTTCCCGGTGCGCATCGAGGCCGGGGCCGACTGCCCGCGCTACGCCGGGCGCGTGATCCGTGGTGTCGATCCGCGGGCCGCGACGCCGCTGTGGATGACCGAGCGCCTGCGCCGCGCCGGCCTGCGCTCGCTCGGGCCGCTGGTCGATGTCACCAACTACGTGCTGCTCGAACTCGGCCAGCCGATGCATGCCTTCGATCTCGGCCGGCTCGACGGCGGCATCATCGTGCGCAAGGCCGTGGCCGGCGAGACGCTGGCGCTGCTGAACGGCACGCGCATCGAGCTGCAGCCCGAATCGCTGGTGATCGCCGATCACGCCGGCCCGGTGGCGCTCGCCGGCATCATGGGCGGCGAGCCGAGCTCGTGCACCGACGCCACCGTCGATGTGTTCCTGGAGAGCGCCTTCTTCGCGCCGCAGCGGATCGCCGGGCGCGCGCGCCGCTACGGCCTGCACACCGATTCCTCGCACCGCTTCGAGCGCGGCGTCGATCCGGCGCTGCAGGTGCCGGCGATCGAGCGCGCGACGAAGCTGATCCTCGAACTCTGCGGCGGCACGCCGGGGCCGGTCATCGAGGTCGTTGATGACGAGGAACTGCCGGTCGCCCCATGCATCCGCCTGCGCCGCGCCCGCATCCGCCGCCTGCTCGGACTCGAACTCGATGATGCCGTCATCACCGGCATGCTGCAGCGCCTCGGCATGCAGGTGCTCGCGGTCGAGGACGGCTGGCACGTGACGCCGCCGTCCTTCCGCTTCGACATGGCGATCGAGGCCGACCTGATCGAGGACCTCGGCCGCATCCACGGCTACAACCGCCTGCCGACCAACCGGCCGCTGTCGCGCTTCGCGATCGGCGCGATCCCGGAATCACGCCTGCCGCTCGATCGGCTGCGCAGCGTGCTGGTCGATCGCGGCTATCAGGAAGCCATCACCTACAGCTTCGTCGATCCGGTCTTCCAGAGCGCGCTCGATCCGCAGCACGTGCCGGTGGCGCTCGCCAACCCGATCTCGGCCGATCTGGCGGTGATGCGCACCAGTCTGTGGCCGGGGCTGGTCAAGGCACTGGAGTACAACCGCAAGCGCCAGCAGCCGCGCGTGCGCCTGTTCGAGACCGGCCTGCGCTTCCTCGCCACCGACGCCGGCATGGTCCAGGACAACCGCATCGGCGGCGTGGTCTGCGGCGAGGCCCTGGCCGAGCAGTGGGGCCTGCCGGCGCGCGCTGTCGACTTCTTCGACCTCAAGGGCGATGTCGAGGCGCTGCTCGCCACCAGCGGCGAGCCGGGCACGGTCCGCTTCACCGCGGCCGAGCACCCGGCGCTGCATCCGGGCCAGAGCGCACGCATCCTGCGCGACGGCGTCGCGATCGGCTGGATCGGCCTCGTGCACCCGGCGATCGAGAAGCAGCTCGACCTCGGCGGGCGTGTCTACGCCTTCGAACTCGATCTGACGGCGACCGCGCGGGCACGCGTGCCTGCCTATTCGGAGCTGTCCAAGTTCCCCGCCATCCGCCGCGACCTCGCCGTCGTCGTCGCCGAGGACGTGCCCGCCGGCAAGGTGCACGCCTGCCTGCGCGCGCGTGCCGGCGAGTGGCTGCGCGAGAGCTGGCTGTTCGATGTGTATCGCGGCAAGGGAATTGATGAAAATCATAAGAGCCTTGCTTTCGGCTTGATTCTGCAGGATTTTTCACGCACGCTTGCCGACGCTGACGTAGACTCCGTTCTTTCCGGGATCATTGCCGGACTCCACGAAGAGTTCGGCGCCACGCTTAGGGTTTGACGCTCATGGCACTGACCAAGGCCGACATGGCCGAACGACTGTTCGACGAACTGGGCCTCAACAAGCGCGAGGCCAAGGATCTGGTCGAGATATTCTTCGAGGAGATTCGCGGTGCGCTCGAATCGGGCGAGCAGGTGAAGCTCTCCGGTTTCGGCAACTTCGACCTGCGCGACAAGAACCAGCGTCCGGGCCGCAACCCGAAGACCGGCGAGGAAATCCCGATCACCGCCCGCCGCGTCGTGACCTTCCGCCCCGGCCAGAAGCTCAAGGCCCGCGTCGAGGAATACTCCGAGCGCGTCGCCGCCGAGGCCGAGCGCCGCAACGCCTGAACCTCCGGCGCGCGGCTTGCATCGCGAAGGGGCTCCGGTAGAATGCGGACCCTTCCCGCGCCACGGTGCGGACCGCATCACGGGGCGTAGCGCAGCCTGGTAGCGCACCTGCATGGGGTGCAGGTGGTCGGAGGTTCAAATCCTCTCGCCCCGACCAATGAAAACAACGGCCCGGACGGAAACGTCCGGGCCGTTTTTCTTTTCCGGGCCGGTGCCGGTCAGGATTCCGGGAACCCATTCCGCCTTCCCCCGGCTGCGGACTCGTCGCGGGAGCCGTGTATATGCTTCGCCGGTCGGCCTGTGACCGGGCGGGGCGGCGATCCGGCAGGTGGCCGTGCGGATGTGGCCTGCAGGATCGAGGTTTGCCGTCAACCGGATTTGACCCGAGGGAGGCCGTGACCGCCATGTCCGATCTGTTCCTGTCCCACAGCACCCGCGACGATGCCTTCGTGCGCGCCTTGCAGCAGGCGCTCTTGCTGCACGGGGTTTCGGTCTGGATCGATTCGCGCGAACTGTCGCCGAACGGTCTGCTGGAGCCGGAAATCGTCGCGGCTATCGACTCGGCCGCGGCCTATGCGGTGCTGGTCAGTCCGGATGCGCTGCAGTCGCGCTGGGTGGGCAAGGAGCTTCGTCATGCGCTGGCAGTGCAGCGTCAGCGTGGCCGGGATGCCTATCCGGTGTTCGTGCTGTCGCTCGATGGCACGAAGCTCGGCGTGCTCGAAGCCATCTTCGAAGGTGAGCCGCTCTACATCGCCGCGCAGAGCGCTGCGGGCGGCGTCGAGGCGGTCATTCATCCGGTGCTGGTGGCGCTCGGCAAGCGTCTGCCGACCGATTTCGGCGCCAGCGTCCAGCCGCCAGCCGAGCCGCTGGAGGAGCTGGTCCTCGAACTCTCCGATCTGAAGTTCGTCGAGCCGGAAGACGGCGTGCGCCGGGCTTCGGCGCGGGCGCGGCTCGTGTATGAACCGGCTGCGTCGGGCCTGCGCGAGGTGAAAAGCGAGCACAGCTGGCGTTTCGTCGCGCCCATCGGGCCGATCGAGGCCGGCGAGTTGCGCTGGTATCTGGAGCAGTACGCGGTCTGGCCCAGCCATTACTTCGCGGCGCGCGCCGGCAAGGTGGAAGCGAGCCTGGTCGAATGGGGCCGCAAGCTGTACGACGCCGCGCTGCCGGGCGCCCACATTGCCAGCGTGCTTGCGGCCTGGGCGAGGATCGACCGCCACGCCGGCCGGCGTTTTTCCGTCCACGTCGATGCCGGTCTCGAAGCCGGCGCGGCCGAGGCCGAGGTGCAGGCGGCACGCGAAGCCGCCACCGTATTGCTTGGTCTGCCCTGGGAACTGCTGCACGACGGCCGCAGCTATCTGTTCCAGGGCGCCAGTCCGAGCCGGGTGCGCCGGCGGCTGCCCAATACGCAGGCGCTCGACGTGGCGGTGCTTGCCCTGCCGATCCGCATCCTGCTGGTCAGTGCGCGGCCCGAGGACGAGGCCTGCGGCTACCTCGATCACCGCGTCAGCGCCCGGCCGCTGGTGGCGGCGATGGAGGCGCTGCCCGGTCTGGTGCAGCTCACCGTGCTGAGCCCCGCGACGCTGCCGGCGCTGGCCGCGGAACTGGCGCGGGCGCAGGCGGCCCGCACGCCGTACCACGTGCTGCATTTCGACGGTCACGGCGTCTATGACCGGCGCGTCGGCCTGGGCGGGCTGTGCTTCGAGGACCCGCAGGACCACGCCCGGCTCGAACGGCGCCGTCACGTCATCGTCCACACGCCCGAACTCGGCGCGCTGCTGCGCGAGCACCGCATTCCGCTGGTTTTCCTCGAAGCCTGCCAGAGCGCGCAGGCCGCGCAGGCGTCCGAGTCCGTGGCTTCGGAGCTGCTCAGGGTCGGCGTGGCGTCGGTGGTGGCGATGAGCCACAGCGTGCTGGTGGAAACCGCGCGCCGCTTCGTCGAAGCCTTCTATCAGGCGCTGGCGGCGGGCCGGCGCGTCGGCGATGCGATGCTGGCAGGCCAGCGCGCGCTGAAGGACGACCCGTACCGCGGCCGCATCTTCGGTGCCGGCGAACTGCGGCTCGACGACTGGTTCGTGCCGGTGCTGTTCCAGGAGAAAGACGACCCGCAACTGTTCCGCGCCCTGCCGGCCGGGCAGATGAAAGCCGATCACGCTGCCGGCCGGCAGCGGTGCCTGGGCCATCTGCCGCCGGAGCCGGAGACCGGCTTCATCGGCCGCAGCCGCGAGTTGCTGGCGCTGGAGCGGCTGTTGCGCGGTGCGCGTTACGCCGTGCTGCGCGGTCAGGGCGGCGAGGGCAAGACGGCGCTGGCGGCCGAGTTCGCGCGCTGGATGCTGCGCTCGCAGCAGATCCGGCGTGCCGCTTTCGTGTCGGTGGAAAGCCACGGCCACGCGCGGGCCGTGCTCGATGCGCTCGGTCGCCAGCTCGTCGGCGATGACTATTCGGTCGCCGCCTTTGCCGATCCGGACCAGGCCATGCAGCCGGTCGAGCGGGCGCTGCGCGAGCAGCCGACGCTGCTGGTGATCGACAACATGGAGAGCCTCCTGCTGCCGCCGTTCATGGCGGCCGGGACGCCGGCGGCGCTGACCGAGGACGCCCGCGAGCAGCTCACGGCCCTTCTCGCGCTGTGCGCACGGCTGCTGCAGGCGGGTGAAACGCGGCTGCTGTTCACCAGCCGCGAGGCCTTGCCGGCCCCTTTCGCGGCGTCGCAGAACCGGCGCGAGCT
>JAFEGB010000163.1 GCA_018240295.1 Pseudomonadota bacterium | reverse complement strand
GGAAGCCGGCGCGCTGCAGTGCCGTCCGCGTCCGTTCGACGTCCGCGACCGGCACGCAGGGGACCGCTTCCGCGCCGCCCTCGGCGACGCGCGCACAGGCCCCGGAATGCAGTGCGTCGGTATCGGCGATCAGCAGGCCGTCGATCGCGAAGTGCGCGCCGGTGCGCAGGATCGCGCCGAGGTTGTGCGGGTTGCCGACGCCTTCGAGCGCGAGCCCGCAGACCCGCTCGCGTTTTTCCATCTTCGTGAGCCAGCGCTCGATCGACACCGGCCGCTTCTTGCGCACGATCAGGCAGACGCCGCCGTGGTGCTCGCTGCCGGCGACGAGGCCGAGTTCGTCGTCCGGCACGACGTGATACGCGCGCCGGCGCGCCGCGAGGCCCTGCATCGCCTCGGCCCAGTGGCGCGCCGTGCTCTCGGCGAACCACGCGCGCACCACGGCATCGGGCCGCTCGCGCAGCGTCACCGCACAGGCATTGGCGCCGTGGATCTTCGCCTCGTCGGCGGCGAGGCCGCGCGGGGCGGCAGGGCGGGGCGGGGGCGGGCGGCGCATGGCGATGCGGTTCCTCGGGGGCGGGCGCGCATCCTATCCCGGGCCGAAGCGGCTGCGTTACCCTGCGCGCCCCCAGTGCTGCCCGGCGATCCGTGATGAGCGCGACCTACGTCCACCTGCACGTCCACACCGAGTTCTCGCTGCTCGACAGCCTGATGCCGGTCAAGCCGCTGGTGAAGGCGGTCGGCAAGGCCGGCATGCCGGCGGTGGCGGTGACCGATCTCGGCAACCTGTTCGCGCTGATCAAGTTCTACAAGGCCGCGCAGGGCTCGGGTGTCAAGCCGGTGGTCGGCTGCGAGATTCACATCGGTCGCGGCGGCAGCGAGCCTTCCGGCCGGCTGGTGCTGCTCTGTCGCAACGACGAGGGCTACCGCAACCTGACCGTGCTGGTCTCGCGCGGCTACGTCGACGGCCAGCAGCGCGGCGTGCCGGTCGTGCACATCGACTGGCTGCGCGAGCACGCCGGCGGGCTGATCGCGCTGTCGGCGGCGCGCGACGGCGAGATCGGCAAGGCGATTGCCAATGGCAACCTCGCGCAGGCGCGCGCGCTCTGCGATGAATACGCGGCGCTGTTCCCGGAGGCCTTCTACCTCGAACTGCAGCGCACCGGCCGCCCGGGCGAGACCGAATACCTCGCGCGCGCGGTCGAACTCGCCGCCGGACGCGGGCTGCCGGTGGTCGCGACCAACGACGTGCGCTTCCTCGCGCGCGCCGACTTCGAGGCGCACGAGGCGCGCGTCTGCATCGCGCAGGGCTGGACGCTCGCCGATCCGAAGCGCCCGCGGGAATACTCCGAGCAGCAGTACCTGCGCACGGCCGCCGAGATGGCGGAACTCTTCGCCGACCTGCCCGAGGCGCTTGAGAACAGCGTCGAGATCGCCAGGCGCTGCAACCTGACGCTGACGCTCGGCAAGCCGCGGCTGCCGAACTTCCCGGTGCCGGCCGGCATGAGCGTCGATGACTACTTCGCCGAAGCCTCGCGCCGCGGGCTGCAGGAGCGCTTCGCGAAGATGTTCGATGCCACGGCCGAGGATTACGCCGAGCGCACCCGGCCGTACCGCGAGCGCCTGGAAACCGAGATCGGCGTCATCGTGCAGATGGGCTTTCCCGGCTACTTCCTGATCGTCGCCGACTTCATCCAGTGGGCGAAGAGCCAGCAGATCCCGGTCGGACCGGGGCGCGGCTCGGGCGCCGGTTCGCTGGTCGCGTATGCGCTGAAGATCACCGACCTCGACCCGCTGCCCTACGACCTGCTGTTCGAGCGCTTCCTGAACCCCGAGCGCGTGTCGATGCCGGACTTCGACGTCGACTTCTGCATGGAAGGGCGCGACCGCGTCATCGATTACGTCGCGAGGACCTACGGCCGCGACAGCGTCTCGCAGATCGCCACGCACGGCACGATGGCCGCCAAGGCCGTGATCCGCGACTGCGGCCGCGTGCTCGGCCACCCGTACGGCTTCGTCGACAAGGTCGCCAAGCTCGTGCCGCTCGAACTCGGCATCACGCTCGCCGATGCGCTGGAGAAGGACGAGGACTTCCGCAAGGCCTACGACGGCGACGAGGAGATCCGCGCGCTGGTTGATCTTGGCCAGAAGCTCGAAGGCCTGGCGCGTTCGGTCGGCAAGCACGCCGGCGGCGTGGTGATCTCGCCGACCGTGCTGACGGATTTCTCGCCGCTGTACTGCGAAGAAGGCAGCCGCCAGCTGGTCACGCAGTTCGACAAGGACGATGTCGAGGCCGCCGGTCTCGTCAAGTTCGACTTCCTCGGCCTGCGCACGCTGACCATCATCGACTGGGCGCTGGCGACGCTGAACCGCCAGCGTGCCGGCAAGGGCGAGCCACCGATCGACGTGATGGCGCTGCCGCTCGATGACGCGCCCGCCTACGAGCTGCTCAAGCGCTGCGAGACCACCGCGGTGTTCCAGCTCGAATCGCGCGGCATGAAGGATTTGATCCGCCGCCTGCAGCCCGACTGCTTCGAGGACATCGTCGCGCTGGTGGCGCTGTTCCGGCCCGGGCCGCTCGAATCGGGCATGGTCGATGACTTCATCAACCGCAAGCACGGTCGCGCCAAGGTCGAATACCCGTTCCCGGAATGCGAGCCGGTCCTGAAGCCGACGTATGGCGTCATCGTCTATCAGGAACAGGTCATGCAGATCCCGCAGGTGCTCGCCGGCTACACGCTCGGCGGTGCCGACCTGCTGCGCCGGGCCATGGGCAAGAAGAAGCCCGAGGAGATGGCCAAGCAGCGCGACATCTTCGTCAGCGGTGCCACCGCCAACGGCCACGACCGCGACAAGGCCGGCGCGCTGTTCGACCTGATGGAGAAGTTCGCCGGCTACGGCTTCAACAAGTCGCATTCGGCCGCCTACGCGCTGGTCAGCTACCACACCGCCTGGCTGAAGGCGCATTACCCGGCGGCGTTCATGGCCGCGGTGCTGTCGTCCGACATGGACAAGACCGACAAGGTCGTCGTGTTCATCGAGGAATGCCGGCGCATGCGCCTCGCGGTCGTGCCGCCGTCGGTGAACGTCTCGGAGTTCAAGTTCACGGTCGATGCCGCCGGTGCCGTCGTCTACGGCCTCGGCGCGGTCAAGGGCGTCGGCGAGAACGCCATCGAGGCGATCATCCGCGAGCGCACGGCCAGCGGCGCCTTCCGCGACCTGTTCGACTTCTGCCGGCGCGTGGATCTGAAGAAGCTCAACCGCCGCGTGCTCGAAGCCCTGATCCGTGCCGGCGCCTTCGATGTGTTTGGCGACACGCGCGCCACGCTGATGGCCTGTCTGCCCGAGGCGATCCGCCTCGCCGAGCAGCACGCGCGCAACGACGAGGTCGGCCAGTGCGACCTGTTCGGGCTGATGGCCGACGCCGGCCCGGCCGTCGATGTCGCGCGCATCGACGTGCCGAAGCTGCCGGAGTGGGACCCGGACGAAAAGCTCGCCGGCGAGAAGGAAACGCTCGGCCTGTACCTGACCGGCCACCCGATCGACCGCTACCTGCCGGAGCTGCGCCAGTTCACCAAGGGCAGCCTGACCGACGCGCTGGAGGAGGCCGAAACCGGCTTCCAGGCGCCCGGCGCCCGGCGCTACGGCCGCGAGGCCGAGAAACCGGCGCTGCTCGCCGGGCTGGTGGTCGATATCCGCATCAAGCAGGGCGCGCGCGGGCGCATGGCCTTCGTGACGCTCGACGATCGCGGCGGCCGGCTGGAGGTGCGCGTGTTCGGCGACACCTGCGAGCAGTACCGCGCGCTGCTCGCCGTCGACCGCGTGCTGGTCATCGACGCGGCGCTGTCCTGGGACGACTACTCCGGCGGCGTGCGCGCGACCGCGCGCGAGATCATGGATTTCGACACCGCCCGCGAGAAGCACGCCCGGCGCATCCGCGTGAAGCTCGCCGACCCGGACGTGCGCCTCGCCGCGCGCCTGGCCGAGGCGCTCGAAGCCCACCGCGGCGGCAAGTGCCGCGTGGTGCTCGAAGTCAGCACCCCGGAGGCCGGCGGCGAACTGGTCTGCGGCGAAGGCTGGCAGGTGCGCCCGGCCGCCGAACTGCTGCGGCGGCTGGAGCAGGTGGCCGGCAGCGGCGCGGCGAGCCTGGAATACCGCTGAAGCCGGTCAGGTGCGCCGGGGACGAATCCTCCAGTCGGCACCGGGGATCGGCTGCGCACCGTGCCCGCTTTCGGGATACCCGGTCATGTCTGGCCCGAAGGCGGGTTACGGCGCGGGTGAGGCAGTGCAAGCCTTTGAGGGCAGAGGAGGCGCCTAACCGACCTGCTCGCGCTTGTGATTCGGAGGACATCAAAGTGGGCATGTATTACTGGAATCAGCAGAATTTTGAAGGGCTCGCCTCCATCGCCGGTCAGGCAATGGAACTTCCTCATTTGAAGGAGTTTGGTGTTTACTGCCAGTTTCGCACCTCCGGCCTGCGCAAGCAGGCGCTGAGCGCGCTCCGGACTTTCCTGGCGCATGCAACATCGCTCGCCTTTGATGAGCGAAAGGGAATCGTGTCCTGGTTGCTTGAAACACGCTTGCGAGCACCTGAGGTTCACCAATTGCTGCCGCAGCCGTTGATGGCTGAATTGATCGAGCCGACGCTGATCGAGTGGGTGCGTTTATTTCCGAAGGATGGAATTGCACATCGATGGCAAGGTTACATCGCACGCGATGCAGATGCCCTGCGGACAGCCGTCACAATTGACGATCAGGATGCTGTGGCACGCTGGTTGCTGATTTTGCATGTTATGAGAGGGGTGGATTTTGCCATGCATCACCTCGTCGAGAGCTTGTTCATTGGCCTTGAGACAGACACGCTTGCTGAATTGGACGAAATTGACCACCACTTGGCAATGCTCCCGCAGGGAGCGTTGCGCGAAAACCTTGAGATCAGGTTTCGCGAGCAACGTCAATTGCTCAGTCAATGGATTGAATACAAAGCTGCACCGCAGGGAGACTTTCCGGAGTGGTGTGTGCAGAATGGCCAATCGTATCAATGGCCTTCCATCGTCTACTACAGCAAATGATGCTCAGCCCGCGTAGTCTGGGTTGACGAAGGAAACCCAGCAACCATCACATCAGATGGCAGAGCCCAAGGGCCGCGCATTTGTTCGATTATTTGGAAATATTGTTTCCTCATGTTGCTCCCAATGCTGGGTTTCGTTCCTCAACCCAGCCTACGAGCTGCTCGCGCTCAATCCGCCGACGCCGGTGGCAACATGAGTTCGTAACTCGTACTCCTGCCCCCGGCGCCGGAACGCTGCAGCACGCCGAGGGCTACAAGCTCGTTGATGTCGCGCAGCGCCGTATCGGCCGAG
>JAFEGB010000162.1 GCA_018240295.1 Pseudomonadota bacterium | reverse complement strand
TGTCATGGATGGAAAAATCGGCAATTTCATCTGTCCATGATCCTGTCCATGAAACTGTCCGCGAGTCCGACTGACGGGGCCGCCATGCCGATCACCGACTTTCAGCCCCTGTTCCCGGAGGAGCGCGTGCTCGGGCCGCTGCGGGAGCAGGCCGCCGCCCTGATCGCCGCCGCCCATCGGCTCGCCACCACCCAGCCGGCGCTGGTCGCAGCGCTGCAGCCGCTGCTGCGCGCGATGAACTCCTATTACACGAACCGCATCGAGGGGCAGCACACGCTGCCGGCCGACATCGAGCGCGCGCTGCATCGTCAGTTCGATGCGGATGTGGCGCTGGCGCGCAGGCAGCGACTGGCGCTCGCGCACATGGAAGCCGAGGCCGAGCTGGAAGCGCGGGTCACGGCAGCGGATCCCGGCAGGCTGTATGGAGCGGAATTCGTCGCTTCGATCCACAGCGCGCTGTACGCACGGCTGCCTGCAGACGACCGCTTTGCCGGCGATGGCATCGAGGTGCTGCCGGGGCTCTGGCGCGACCGGCGGGTAAGCGCCGGCCAGCATCTCGCCCCGCCGCCGGAAGAGATTCCGGTGCTGCTCGAAGCCTGGGGGCAGCGCTATCGCGGACTGCCGGGCGGCGAGAGCCGGGTGATCGGCGCGCTGTGCGCGCATCACCGGCTGCTGTGGATTCACCCGTTCCCCGATGGCAACGGTCGCAGCGCGCGGCTGCACACGCATGTCGTGCTGCACGCACTGGGGCTGACGCAGGGCCTCTGGTCCCCGATGCGCGGTTTCGCGCGCGCACAGGAGCAGTACTACGCGCGCCTGAACAATGCCGATCTCGAACGCCGCAACGATCTCGACGGCCGCGGTTCCCTGTCACAGGAAGGTCTCATCGCTTTCGTCGCATGGGCGCTCGAGGTCTGTCTGGATCAGGTGCGTTTCATCGGCGAGCGGCTGCATCCCGGTGGATTCCGGGAACGGCTGCAGGCCCTGCTGCTGGCACTGGCCGCCCGCCCGTGGCCGGTCGGATCGGAAACTTCCGTGGTCAGGCCGGAAGCTCTGGGGGCCGTGCATTACGTGGCACTCAACGGAGCACTGCCGCGCGGGGAGTTTCTGGCGATGACCGGCCTGCCGGAACGCACGGCCCGGCGCATGCTCGCCAGCCTGCTGGATTACGGTCTGCTCGCAGCAGACAGCCCGCGCGCACCGGTGCGTTTCGCGCTGCCGCAGGCCGCGCTCAGCCTGCTGTTTCCGCAGCTCTGGCCCGAAGCGGAACAGGCCGTCGCGAACCATCCCATACCGTGACCGGCCTGCCCGCAGCCTGCCGGCGGTAGCGCTGCTGCACGGCTTGCAGGGATCAGCCCCGGCTTCGCGTCCGGTGGCAAGCGCCGACTCTGCGGTTCCGCAGCTCTGCATCCTGCGCACTGCCGCAGCCCGGCTCTGGTCTGGCATGTTGACCGTGGTGCCGGAAGCTCCGGCGCCGACCCGCTGGCCCGAGCCGCGGGCCCGTCGAGAGAACCGCCGCAGAGAGCGTGCTGACCATGAAGACCAAAGCCGTGCTGACCCTGACCGAGGTGCGCAGCATCCTCGATGCCGCCGAACAGCATGCCCGCGCCCAGGGCTGGGCCGTGTCGATCGCCGTCGTCGATGACGGGGGCCATGCGCTCGGGCTGCTGCGCCTCGATGACGCGTCTCCGGTGTCGGCCGAGATCGCGCTCGGCAAGGCGCGCACCGCTGCGCTCGGGCGGCGCGACAGCGAGGGCTACGAGGACATGATCAACCAGGGCCGCACGGCCTTCGTCAGCGCGCCGCTGCCGGTGATGCTGACCGGCGGCGTGGTGCTGCGCATCGACGGGCAGGTGATCGGTGCGGTCGGCGTTTCCGGCGTGCGTCCGGAGCAGGACGCCGAGACGGCGCGCGCCGGCATCGCAGCGGTGGTCTGAGCCACCCGAAGTTTCAGGCAATCGGCAGCTTGCTGCCGGCCCGGCTCAGGCGGTCGTGCAGCGCCAGCACCGGCGCGACCGCCGGATGGATGGCGGCCGGACCCAGATGTTCGAGGCTGGTGCAGGCTGCCCAGGCCTCGGCCGCGCGTTCGTAAGCCGCGATCCACGCCGCGCGCTGCGGCTGTTTTTCGGCGGCGACCGGCCAGACACCGGGCCGCGGCTTCAGGTGCGCGCCGATGCCGATGCGCCAGGGCTTGGCACTGACGCGGGCGCGGAAGCAGCGCTGGTTGCGGCACATGCGTGCGTACAGCGGATCGGTGCCGACCGCGGCGAAGAAGGCGGCGACCTCGGTGGCATCGGGCGCAAAGGGCCGGTGCGTGACCAGCAGCCGCAGCCCGGCCGGCGTGCGGTAGACGCGGATGCCCCAGTCCGGATGCCGGTGCGCGTAGCGGCGCACGCGGCGCAGCGCCTGTGCCTCGGCACCGCCGGCGAGCCACCGCCACAGCCGGAACAGGCCGTGCGCGGCGGGCGCACAGCCGAGCACGGCCGCGAAGGCCAGCGCATAGCCGAAGCCGCTGCCGCAGGCGTGACCGGCGAGCGCGGCCGCGAGCGCGGCGAGCACGAACACGATGACGCTCAGGCGCAGCGGCGCCCGGTGCGCATGGTCGATGTCCGCGAACAGCACGTCCGGCACGTTCAGGCAGCGCGCGCCGTAGCTGTTGCGGGTGACGACGGCCGTGCCGTGGCGCTCGACGATCTCCTCGCGGATCGGCAGACCGTCGGCGCCGTTGTATGGCTGCTTCGGTTCGCGCCGTGCCAGCTTTTCGCCGGTGAGCAGGCGCTGCAGCGCCTCGCCGGCGCGGGTTTCGGCGTGCTGCTGCGCGTCGGCCTGGCTGGCATCGGACCAGCCGTATCGGCGCACGGTGATCTGCCGCCCATCCTTGCGCTGTTGCCGTCGCGCTTCTGCCCAGTAGGCGGGGACGATCATCGGCGTGCCGGCTCAGAGCGCTGCCAGTCCGTGCCGCGCGCGGGCACGCTGACAGCGGTCGTCGCCGGCCTGCAGTTCGCGGCACGGCGACGGGCGCTGCGCATAGACGGTGCAGGTCACGGACTGCCCGATCCCGCCGGCCAGCGCCACGCAGCGCATCGGGGCTGACGCGGTGCCGCGCATGCAGGCGTGCCAGGCGCTCAGGGCTTCGTACAGCGATCCGGGCAGGCCGAGCTGCGGCGCTTCGCCCCAGTAGAACGACACGCGATAGGTCGCGCAGCAGGCGCCGCACTGCGTGCAGGGCGAGGAATCGGGGCCGGGGTCGCCGGCAGGCAGCGGATCGGATGCCGGGGCCGGCGTGGCCGTGCTCGGTTCGGTCATGGCGTTACGGTCTGTTCATGTAGGGGAATTCTGGCACCGAACCTCGCGGTCCGCGGTCGGAGCGTCACGGTCCGGTCTGGGGGCAGCGGCGCGCAGGCGTCGTGCCCGCAGCATTGCCGGAACGCATGCCGATGTTCTCACGCATCCGCACGCATCCCCGAATCCGGGGAGCACGGTGAAATTTTCGCTGTGCTGCACTCCGGGCGGGCGCGTGCGGCACCACGCCGGAGGCGTTCGATGAAGCCGCTTTACGATGTCGTCAGTCAGGGTCTGATCCACAGCTGGAAGCCGGTCAAGGCCGCCAAGGCCGGCCGCGCCTACCGCTGCCGCTGCTCGCGCCCGGTGTTCTTCCGCAACAGCGAATGCCTCGCCTGCCACGCACCGCTCGGTTTCGAGCCGCTGCTCGGCGAGCTGGGCGCGCTGCAGCCCGGCGATGCCGAGGGCCTGTGGCGGCTCGAAAACGGCGACGGCGCGCAGTACCGGCGCTGCGCGAACTTCGAGCAGATCGGCTGCAACTGGCTGATCCCGGCCGACAGCGACGCGACGCTGTGCCTGTCCTGCGTGCTGAACCGCACGATCCCGGATCTCACCGAGCCGGAAAACCTCGTGTACTGGCAGAGCATCGAGATCGCCAAGCGCCAGCTGGTCGCGCAACTGCTCGCACTCGGCCTGCCGGTGCGTTCGAAGGTCAGTGACGACCCGGACAACGGCCTGTGCTTCGATTTCCTGAAGTCCCTGCCCGACGGGCCGCGCGTGCTGACCGGTCACGACGAGGGCCTGATCACGCTGAACGTCGAGGAAGCCGACGACGCCAGGCGCGAGGCGATGCGCAAGCAGCTCGGCGAGCCCTACCGCACGCTGCTCGGCCATCTGCGCCACGAGGTCGGGCATTACTACTGGGATGTGCTCGTGCGCGACTCGCACTGGCTGGAGCCGTACCGCGCGCTGTTCGGCGACGAGTCCTTCGACTACGCCACCGCGCTGCAGCAGCACTACGAGAACGGTCCGCCGGCCGACTGGCCGCAGCAGTTCGTCAGTGCCTACGCGACCAGTCATCCGTGGGAGGACTGGGCCGAGACCTGGGCGCATTACCTGCACCTGGTCGACACGATGAACACCGCGCTCGCCTTCGGCCTGAACGCCGAGGATGTCGAGGTCGACACCGAGCCGTTCGGCTCCGATGCGCTGTACGACCCGCAGCACCCCGGCGCCGGACAGTTCCTGTACTTCATCAACGCCTGGGTCGATCTCGTGACGATCCTGAACGAGCTGTCGCGCAGCATGGGCCAGCGCGACTTCTACCCGTTCGTCATGAGCCGGCCGGTGGTGGCGAAGCTGCACTTCATCCATCTCGTCATCGAGGACGCCCGCGACCAGCACCTGCAGGCGCAGGACGGCGGGGTCGAGGCTGCGACGACGATGGCGGAGCCGGTGGTGTCGTGAGTCTTGTCCGGCAGAGGGCGGTTGAACGCTCCCTGCCGGTTCAGAGCGGCGCCAGCGTGCGCAGCCGTTGCAGCCAGGCTGCGAAGTGCGGGCATTCGGCCTCGATGCGTTGGAGGCCGATGCGTCCGGCGGCGAGCGGACCATGACGGACCTTGCGAAAGCCCGGGTTGCGCAACAGACCGAGGCGAGCGGACGGCTTTGTGGTCTGGCTGCCGTTGATCTGTTCGGGATGAGCGAAGCCTGAACGAATATTCTGCAGTGCAGGCAGATGCCTGGCCCAACTCGTCTCCGTGCCGGTCAGGGTGGTCAGATCGGAAAACAGGAGCGTCTCGAACTCCCAGGGCTGGATATGCGGAATGAAGCGGTCAGGCCGGCATCCGGTGCGTGCGATGACATCTGCATGAAACGCCGTTTCCAGATACCCGGCCCGTCTGCCGCTATCGGAAATTTTCAGCGATCCAGCATGCGCAGGAAAGGCAGTGTCGAGTTTGTGCAGGTCGAAGAAAGTGCTGACGTACGTGCTGGCGCGTTCACGCAAGGTATTGCGCAGGAATTTCCAGACCCGCTCATAGCTGAGTGCTCCGCCACGACCACCGCCTGCAACTTCCACCAGTCGCGCTGTCAGGATAATGCCGCTTGCCGCGAATACCGGAGCCATCACGTCGCGTACGAAGGTCTCTTCGGTCTGGCCTTCGGCGATGATGATGACCTGGATCACCGGCTTGGTCTCCCGCCGAGCACGTTCTGCTTCCAGAGTTCGCCGAGCGAATAATCCTGCAGCCAGTCATGCAACGATTCCGTATCGAGCCGTCGAAAGACGGATTCGTCGTTGATGCGATCGACGACGATGACATCCTCGGCATTGAAGTGATTCAGCAGTTCAACCGATTGCGTGGAAATGATCAGTTGGGTGTTTTCGGATACTTCCCGCAACATGTCGGCCAGCAGGGCAATCGCATACGGGTGCAGGCCGAGTTCCGGTTCGTCGATCAGGATGGTATCGGGCAGCAGCTCGGTTGGTTGCAGCAACAGCGTCGTCAGGCAGATGAAGCGTAACGTGCCGTCGGACAGCATGTGCGCTTTCAGTGGCGTGTCGGGGTCATTGTATTCGGTCCATTCGAGCTGGGTCGACTCGCCGACCGGCTCGCGGTGTACGAAGTCGCCGAAAAAAGGTGCGGCAAGGCGGATCGTCTCCACGATACGCAGATAGAAATCCGGATAGTCTTTGCGAAGTCGCAACAGGAATGCGGCGAGGTTCGCTGCGTCATGAAGCAGTCGCAGGTTGATGTGGGTATGGTGGATCTGCTTGATGCGGGCGTTGTCGCTGGTGTCGTGAAAATGAAAAACACGGCTGTCGATAATGCTTTTGTTGACCAGTTGGATGCCGGTTGAGCTTGATGCGCGTTTGATCCCGGTTTCGGCGTGGCCAACGCCAAGGCGGCGGTTCACGCTGCCGGCTACAATACGTTCATCCGAAAAAATGAGCCTGTTGTCCGCAGTCGCTTCCAATTGAGCAAAATATCCGTACTTGTCGAGTTCGACCAAGTACTCCATGTGTTCCGTATGCTTGCGGCCGCGATGCAATAATGCATCCGGCCCGCCCTGCTTTTGAACGTACAGTTGCAGCCGCCGTTCGGACACGGCTGTCAGAAGACGGAACAGGCTGATGAAGTTGCTTTTGCCGGCGCCGTTGGCGCCGATCAAGACATTCAGGTCACGCAGTTCGAAGGCTTCGAGTGCGCGAATCGATTTGTAGCCGCGAACCGTGATTCTGGTGATCTTGCTCATGTCGGACAGTGTGGTTGATCAGATCAGGGGCGTCACGGCTGGCTGCGCCCCGCCATGAACTCCGCCAGCACCGCCCCCGTATGCGAGGCCCCCGCCTGCGCCATCACCGCTTCCGGCGTGCCCTGCGCGACCAGTTCGCCGCCGGCGGCGCCGCCTTCGGGGCCGAGGTCGAGCAGCCAGTCGGCTTCGGCGATGAGATCCAGGTTGTGCTCGATCAGCACGACGGTGTTGCCGGCGTCGACCAGCCGGTGCAGCACGCGCGCGAGCTTGTCGACATCGGCCATGTGCAGGCCGACGGTCGGTTCGTCGAGCACGTACAAGGTGTGCGGCGTCGTGCGGCCGGTGCGCAGGCTGGTCTTGACCTTCGCCAGTTCGGTCACGAGCTTGATGCGCTGCGCCTCGCCGCCCGACAGCGTCGGGCTCGGCTGGCCGAGCGTGAGGTAGCCGAGGCCGACATCCTGCATCAGCTTCAGCGGGTGGTGGATCAGCGGGTGTGCGGCGAAGAACTCCACGGCCTCGTCGACGCTGAGTGCCAGCACCGCGCCGATCGACAGGCCGCGCCATTCGACCTCCAGCGTCGCGGCATCGAAGCGCGCACCGCCGCAGGCCTCGCACGGCAGCTTCACGTCGGGCAGGAAGTTCATCTCGACGCGCACCGTGCCGCTGCCCTCGCAGACCGGACAGCGGCCGCCGGCGGTGTTGAAGCTGAAGCGCGAGGCGCTCCAGCCGCGGATGCGCGCTTCCCGGGTGTCGGCGTAGAGCTTGCGGATCGCATCCCAGAAGCCGACGTAGGTCGCCGGGCACGAGCGCGGCGTCTTGCCGATCGGCGTCTGGTCGACTTCGAGCACGCGCAGGACCGGCTCCCAGCCGCGCAGCAGCGCGCAGCCGAGCAGCTCGATGGCGACCGGCTTCGCATTGCGGCCCTTGCCGCGCGCGGCAACCAGCGCGTGCAGGTTGGTGAAAAGCACGTCGCGCGCCAGCGTCGACTTGCCCGATCCCGACACGCCGGTGACGACCACCAGCCGGCCGAGCGGCACGCGTGCGCAGACGTTCTTCAGGTTGTGGCGGCTGGCCCCGAGCAGTTCGATCGCCGGCTGTCCGGGCTCGACCGGCCGGCGCGGCTGCAGCGGGTGCTGCAGCGGTGCGGCCAGACAGCGACCGGTCGGCGAGGCCGGATTCGCGGCCAGCTCATCGGCCGTGCCCTCGGCGACCACCTCGCCGCCGAGCCGGCCGGCGCCGGGGCCGAGGTCGATGATGTGGTGGGCGCGGCGGATGGTGTCCTCGTCGTGCTCGACGACGATCAGCGTGTTGCCGCGCGCTTCGAGCTTTTCGAGCGCATCGAGCAGGATGCGGTTGTCGCGCGGATGCAGGCCGATGGTCGGCTCGTCGAGCACGTAGGCGACGCCGGACAGGCTCGATCCGAGCTGCGCGGCGAGGCGGATGCGCTGCGACTCGCCGCCCGACAGCGTCGGGGCGGCGCGATCGAGCGTCAGGTAGCCGAGCCCGACCTCCTGCAGGAAGCCGAGGCGCGAACCGATCTCGGCGACCAGACCGCCGGCGATGTCGGCCTCGCGCCCGGCGAGCGCCAGTTCATCGAGAAAGCCGGCGACCGCCGCGACCGGCCGGGCGGTCAGCGCACCGATCGACAGGCCGCGGAAGCGCACGGCGCGCGCCACCGGATTCAGCCGCTCGCCGGCGCAGTCCGGGCACGGCGTGTCGTCGCCGCGCGCATCCAGCCAGTCATCGAGTGCGCGATCGACCTGTTCCTCGCTCAGGCGGTCGTCGCGCTGGAAGCCGGCGACGCGCACGCCGGTGCCCTGACAGCCCTCGCACCAGCCGTGCTTCGAGTTGAACGAGAACAGCCGCGGGTCGAGTTCCGGAAAGCTGGTGCCGCAGGCCGGGCAGGCGCGCTTCGTCGACCAGACCTGCAGCGCCTCGCCGGCCAGCACGTGCAGCACGCCCTTGCCGATCGCGAGCGCCTCGGCGAGCGCGGCGCGCAGTTCGCGTTCGGTGTTCGGTAGCACCGTGAGTTCGGCGACCGGCAGCTCCAGCGTGTGCTCGCGGAAGCGATCGAGCCGCGGCCAGGGTCGGGTCGGCAGCCAGTCGCCGTCGACGCGCAGGCGCTCGTAACCCTTGCCGTGCGCCCACTTGGCGAGGTCGGTGTACAGGCCCTTGCGGTGCACCACCAGCGGCGCCAGCAGCGTGATGCGCGAGCCCCGGTGCTGCGCCATCAGCTTCGCGGCGATCGCATCCTCGCTCTGCGGCTCGATCGGCCGCGCGCAGTCCGGGCAGTACTGCGTGCCGAGCTTCATCCACAGCAGGCGCAGGAAGTGATAGGTCTCGGTCAGCGTCGCCACCGTCGACTTGCGCCCGCCGCGCGACACGCGCTGTTCGATCGCGACCGTCGGCGGGATGCCGTGCACGGCATCGACCTCCGGGCGCGCCGCCGGCTGCACGAACTGGCGCGCGTAGGCGTTCAGCGATTCGAGATAGCGCCGCTGGCCCTCGCCGAACACGATGTCGAAGGCGAGCGTCGACTTGCCGCTGCCGGACGGACCGGTGATCACCGTGAAGCCGCGGTGCGCGATCTCGACGCTGACGTTCTTCAGGTTGTGCTCGCGGGCGTGATGGATGCGGATGGCGTCGGGCGGGGCGGCCGCGTAGCTCGCCGGTGCCTCGGCGACGGCGTCGGCGCGGCCTTCGGCGAGCCGCTGCATGTCGGCGCGGTACTGCGCCAGCGCCCGTCCGGTATGCGAGGCGGCGCAGGCGATCACGGCATCCGGCGGGCCGGCGCACAGCAGCTCGCCGCCGTCGTCGCCGCCTTCGGGGCCGAGGTCGAGCAGCCAGTCGGCGGCGTCGATGACATCGAGGTTGTGCTCGATGACCAGCAGCGTGTGGCCGGCATCGAGCAGGCGCTCGAAGGCCTGGAGGAGCCGGGCGATGTCGTCGAAGTGCAGGCCGGTGGTCGGTTCGTCGAACACGAACAGCGTCTGCGGCTCGGGCTCGTCGCCGCGGTGCCGGCGCTGCCGGCCGGCGGATTCGACGAGATGGCCGGCGAGCTTCAGGCGCTGCGCCTCGCCGCCCGAGAGCGTCGGCACCGGCTGGCCGAGGTGCAGGTAATCGAGCCCGACCTCGGCGAGCGGTGCGAGCAGGCGCACGACCTCGCGGCCGCCGCGCAGCGGGCCGAAGAAGTCGATGGCCTCGGCGACGCTCAGGTCGAGCACGTCGGCGATGGATTTTCCGGCCAGTTCGACCTCGCGCACCTCGGCGCGAAAGCGCGTGCCGTCGCAGTCCGGGCAGCGCAGATAGACATCGGACAGGAACTGCATCTCGACGTGCTCGAAGCCCGAGCCCTGACAGCCCGGGCAGCGGCCGTTGCCGGCGTTGAAGCTGAAGGTGCCGGGCGTGTAGCCGCGCTCGCGCGCCGCGTCGGTGCCGGCGAACAGCTTGCGGATCGCGTCGAAGGCGCCGATGTAGCTCGCCGGGTTCGAGCGCGCGGTCTTGCCGATCGGCGACTGGTCGACGACGACGACCTCGCCGATCTCCAGCCCGCCTTCGAGCGCCCGGAACGCGCCGGGCGCCTCGGTCGGCCTGCCGAGCCGGCGGGCCAGCGCCGGCACCAGGACTTCCTGCACCAGCGTCGACTTGCCGGAGCCGGAGACGCCGGTCACGCACACCAGCCGTCCGAGCGGGATCGCGACATCGATGGCCTTCAGGTTGTGCTCGGCCGCGCCGCACAGCCGCAGCCGCGGCGTGTTGTCATCGACCGGTCGCGGCACGCGCCCGGCGGCGACGTGGCGGCGGCCGAGCAGGTAGTCGGCGGTCAGCGAACCGCGCGCTCCGGCCAGCCGCGCCGGGGCATCGAAGAACATGACCTCGCCGCCGCGTGCGCCGGGGCCGGGGCCGAGGTCGAGCAGCCGGTCGGCCGCGAACATGATCTGCGGATCGTGCTCGACCACCACCAGCGTGTTGCCCTGCGCGCGCAGGCGCTGCATCACCGCGATCACGCGGTGCATGTCGCGCGGGTGCAGGCCGATGCTCGGCTCATCGAGCACGAACAGCGTGTTGACCAGCGAGGTGCCGAGCGCCGTGGTCAGGTTGATGCGCTGCACCTCGCCGCCGGAGAGCGTGCGCGACTGGCGATCGAGCGTCAGGTAGCCGAGCCCGACCTCGCCGAGGAAGCGCAGGCGCGTGCGGATCTCGCCGAGCACCAGTCCGGTGGCCTCGTCGAGCGGGGCCGGCAGCCGCAGCTGCGCAAAGAAGCTCGCGAGCCGCGTCAGCGGCAGCAGCATCAGGTCGTGCAGCGTCAGGCCGGGCAGGGTTTCGAGCACGGCGCGCCGGTAGCGCACCTGCGTCGGCAGGAAGCGCCGCGCCGGTGCCAGCACCGCGTCGGCTTCGGCGCGCGTGCCGAGACGGAAATCCAGCGATTCGGGCTTCAGCCGCGCGCCGGCGCAGGCCGTGCAGGGCGTGTAGGCGCGGTACTTCGAGAGCAGCACACGGATGTGCATCTTGTATGCCTTGCTCTCCAGCCAGTCGAAGAAGTGGCGCACGCCGTACCAGAGCTTCGGCCACGAGCGCTCCCAGCTCTGCCAGCCGTCCTCGCCTTCGAGCACCCAGTGCCGGTGCTCGGGCGGCAGGTCGCGAAACGGCACGTCGAGCGCGACCCCGCGCAGCCGCGCGTACTTTTCGAGATCCTGCTGGCACTCGCGGAAGCTCTCGGTCTGCCACGGCTTCACGGCGCCCTGCGCGAGCGTCTTCGATTCGTCGGGCACGACCAGCCCGAAATCGACATCGATGACCCGCCCGAAGCCGCGGCAGATCGGGCAGGCCCCGAGCGGCGAGTTGAACGAGAACGCCGCCGGCACCGGCTCGGCGTAATGGATGTCGCAGTCCGGGCAGTGCAGGTCGGCCGAATAGCGCCAGCGCGGGGCGGGCGCTTCGGGCGAGTCGCCGTCCGGAGCGGGTGCAGGGTCGAGCACATGCACGTCGACCCGCCCGCGCCCCTGACGCAGCGCGGTTTCCAGCGCCTCGATCACGCGCGCCCGTTCGGCCGTGCCGAGCCGGAAGCGGTCCTGCACGACGTGCAGCCAGCCGGGTTCGCGGGCCTGGATGCGCGTATAGCCCTGCTGCGCGAGCAGCGCCTCGACATCGGCCCCGGCCTGATCGCGGACGGCGACCGGGAAGCTCACGGCCAGACGCGGATCGCCGGCCGCGGCGGCGCGGGTGTGCAGGTCATCGAGGATGCTGTCCGGCCCGTCGCGGCGCACCGGCCGGCCGCAGCCGCGGCAGCACGGCGTGCTCATGCGCGCGTACAGCAGCTTCAGATGGTCGTTCAGCTCGGTCATCGTGCCGACCGTCGAGCGCGAGGTGCGCACCGGATTGGTCTGGTCGATCGCGATCGCCGGCGGAATCCCCGCCACCGAGCCGACCTGCGGCCGGTCCTGCCGGTCGAGGAACTGGCGCGCGTAGGGGCTGAAGGTCTCGACGTAGCGACGCTGGCCTTCGGCGTACAGCGTGTCGAACACCAGCGAGGACTTGCCCGAACCCGAGACGCCGGTGACGACGGTCAGCCGGCCGGTCGGGAAGTCGAGGTCGAGGTGCTTCAAGTTGTTCTGGTGCGCATCCCGCAGCCGGATCGCGCCGGTGGCGGGCACGACGGGCGTGCGGGGATCGGTCATCGGGGGGATCAGTCGGCCAGCAGGTTGCGGAACGGGGCGGTGTTCTTCCAGCGATAGGTGCCGAAATCGCGCATGTCGGTGGACAGGATGCGGCCGTCGCCCAGATGTTCCGCGAGCACGACTAGGGATGCGTCGGCCAGGTCCATCGGCAGGTTGGCGTAGCGCTGCATGAGTTCGATGACACGCGGCAAATGGATGTCGCGCAGGTCGAAGATATCGAGGACTCCGGTGGCGAGGTGCTGGAGGAACAGCTGCTGCGCGTGCCGGCTGACGCGCTTGCCCAGCAGATGGCAGTTTTCCGTGATCACCGGCCAGGTCACGATCAGCCGCTCCTTCAGGTCCGCGAGCTGGCGGCACGCCCGTTCATGAAAACGGTCGTCCGGCATGGCCAGCGCGATCCAGAAACCGGTGTCAGCGATGATCATGTCCGTCTTCGACGATGGCGGCGAATGCCTTCTTGTATTCCGTGGAAAGCTCCGTCTGGCCTTGCGGGCCGCAGCCGATGAAGCCTGAGTCCAGCAGGGCCTGATACGTCGACGGCTGCCCGGTCACGAGCCGGTCGTGATACAGGTCGAGCGCCTGCTCGATTACGCGGCTGATGCTGGCGCCGGTCATTCGCCGGATTTCGTCGAGCTTGCGGGCGTGCGCTTCATCGAGTCTGGACTGGATGCGCATGGCATGACTCCGGGGGCAGGCGCGAATGGACGGCCAGCCTAGGCCCGGCCGCTTGCGTCCGGCAATGCCGGTTCCGGTATCCCGGCCATGGCCTGCCGGCAGGCGTGAATGTGTCCGGTTGCGTCAGACGATTTTACAAACCCTGTCGGGTTCAGGATGCGGTGGTTGAGATAATTGCTTTCATGGCAATGACTTGATTAATTGGCTCGGGTATTGCTTGGATTCACTGTGTCTGTCCAAAAGTTCACTGGACCCTGCCCGGCGTCATTGAGGAACCCGGATCGTTCACGCCGTTCCCCCCACCGATCCCGGCCCGAACCATGTCGCACGTCCTGTCCCGAATCCCGAGCTTCAATGCCCTGCGCGGCCTGTGCGCGCTGCTGCTGCTGGCGGCGAGCGTGTTCGCCCATGCCTTCGGGCTTGGTCTGGGCGGCCCGTCCGACACCGAACCGGCTGCCCGCGCCGGCTGGTGGTATGCCGCACCGGGGGTCGAGACCCGCTTCGAGCTGCAGGCCGGCGAGACGCGCATGCTGCCGCTCGGCGAGCTGGTCGTCGGGGCCTTCGACAGCGCCCGCGTGCTGGTGCCGGGCGTGCCGGCCGACGAGGACCGCTACCGGCTCGAATTCGAGCTGCAGCCCGAGGGCAGTGCACCGGTGCACATCAGCGCCAGCGCCGTGGTCGGGCGCGCCGGCGATGCGCACGGCGAGCGGCTGACCTTCGACTTCGGCGCCGAGCCGGTGCAGATCGGCTTCGGCCGCGGCGGCGTGCTCAGCGTGCATTTCCGGCCGCTCGACCTCGCCGACAACGGCCGCTACGACCTGTATGCCGAAGTCCGGCTGGTGTCGCCGCCGGCCGAGCTGCCGGAGCCGGACCTGGTCTGGCAGCTCGGGCTCGGGCTGGTGCTGCTCGCGCTGGTCCGCCACCTGCGCCGCCGTTCCTGAAATCTTCTCAAATCTGTCTCGCACAGGCCGCAGCCGGAGCGGACAGCGACAATACTGCGCGCAGCTTCCCGTTCCCCGGAGTGCGCCGATGCCTGCCGAACTCGAAACCCTGATCCGTCAGTTGCGGGAAGATCGTGCCGCCGGCGCCATCGAGCTCGCCCGTCAGGCGCTTGCCGGACTCGGAGCCTATGCCGAGCGCGTGCCGGCGCGCTCGGTGCCGGGGCTGCGCGCGAGTCTCGCCGAGGCGGCGATGCAGGTGACGGCATCGCGGCCGGCCGTGACGCCGCTGATGACGCTGGTCAACGACTGGCACGGAC
>JAFEGB010000161.1 GCA_018240295.1 Pseudomonadota bacterium | reverse complement strand
GCCCCGGCGAGCCACGGCGAGCGCGTCGCCCGCCGCTACGGCGCCGGCGGCGCACGCGCCGAGGCGCTGGCCGGCTTCCCGGCGGTGTTCGAGGTCGCGCTGCCGGCGCTGCGCGCCGCGCTTGCCGACACCGGCTGCCTGCGCCGCGCCCGCCTGCAGGCGCTGTTCGCGTCGATGGCCGTGCTCGGCGACACCAACGTCCTGCACCGCGGCGGCCCGGCCGGCCTCGACTACGTGCAGTCCGGCGCCCATGCCTTCCTCGCCGCCGGCGGCGTGCGCCGCAGCGGCTGGGAAGCCCGCGCGCTGGCGCTGCACCGCGGCTGCGTCGAACGCCGGCTGTCGCCGGGCGGCAGCGCCGACGTGCTGGCCGCCGCGTGCTTCGTGCACGCCGTGCAGCAGGCCGGCGGCTGAGATTTCCGTGTCCTGAGCGCAGGGCGCGGATCAGCGAGGGAAAACCATGCAGTCATACGCGAAGTACAAGCCATGAGCGGCCTCGGCATCCTCTGCCCCGGTCAGGGCGCGCAGCATGCAGGGATGCTGGCGCTGCTCGACGCCGAGCCGGCCGCGCTCGCCGTGCTCGCGCAGGCCGAAGCCGTGCTCGGCGCCGCGCCGGCCGCGCTCGCCGCCGGCCCGGAGCTGTTCACGAATGCCGTCGCGCAGCCGCTGATCTGCGCCGCCGGCCTCGCGACCTGGGCGGCCCTGGCGCCGAAGCTGCCGCCGGTGCGCGTGTTCGCCGGCTACAGCGTCGGCGAACTCACGGCCTGGGCCTGCGCCGGGGCGCTGCCGGCCGCCACGCTGATCCGCCTCGCCAGCCTGCGCGCCGCGGCGATGGATGCCGCCTGCCGCGAGCCGACCGGCCTGCTTGCCGTGCGCGGGCTGGATCGGCGGCAGATCGAGGCGCTGTGCTCGGCCCACGGCTGCGCGCCGGCGATCGTCAACGACCACGACCGGCTGGTGGTCGGCGGCCCGCGCGCCGCGCTGCCGGGCTTCGAGGCCGCAGCCCTCGCGCTCGGCGCGCAACTGACGCCACTCGCGGTCCCGCTCGCCTCGCACACGCCGTGGCTGGCCGCTGCGGTGCCGCAGTTCGCGCAGGCGCTGGCCGCGTCCGCACCCGGCACGCCTTCGGCGCCGGTGCTCGCCGGCATCGACGGCTCGGCGGGCTTTTCCGGCACGGATGCCCTGCGCACGCTGCCGGCGCAGATCGCGCAGACCGTCGACTGGGCCGCCTGCACCGACGCCCTCGTCGAGCGCGGCTGCACGGTGCTGCTCGAACTCGGCCCCGGCAGCGGCCTGTCGCGCATGGCCCGCGACCGCCACCCGGAACTCGCCGCCCGCTCGGTCGCCGACTTCCGCAGCCTCGACGGCGCAGCCGGCTGGGTGGCACGGATGCTCGGCTGACACCGCCGGCCGCCGTGCCGGCGCGCAGGCCGCGGCGGGCCACCCGCCGCCCTCACCGCTCGCGGCAAGAGACCCGGCGCTACGGGGCCGGACCGGCGTCCGGCCCCGGGCCGGACTTCAGCCGTTGACGATCTGCCCGCCGTTCGGGTGCAGCACCTGCCCGGCCATGTACGAGCTGTCGGCGCAGGCGAGGAACACGTAGCTGGCCGCGACCTCGTCGGGCTGGCCGGGGCGCTGCATCGGCGTATGGGCGCCGAAGCTCGCGACCTCGTCGGCGCTGAAGGTCGCCGGAATCAGCGGCGTCCAGATCGGTCCGGGCGCCACGGCGTTGACGCGGATGCCGCGTTCGAGCAGCGACAGCGCCAGCGAGCGCGTGAAGGCGACGATCGCGCCCTTGGTCGCCGAGTAGTCGAGCAGCTTCGGACTGCCGTGGTAGGCGGTCACCGACGTGGTGTTGATGATCGCCGCGCCTTCGTGCAGGTGCGCGAGCGCAGCCTGGATCAGGAAGAACTGCCCGTAGAGGTTGGTCCGGAAGGTGCGTTCGAGCTGCTCGGGGCTGATGTCCTCGATGCGCTCCTGCGGATACTGCTCGGCGGCGTTGTTGACCAGCACGTCGAGCCGCCCGAAGCGTTCGATCGTCTGCGCGACCGCGCTGCGGCAGAACGCAGGCTTGCCGATGTCGCCGTCGATCGCGAGACACTGGCGGCCTTCGGCCTCGATCAGCCGCACGGTCTCGTGCGCGTCCTGGTGCTCGTTGAAGTACAGGATCGTGACATCGGCGCCCTCGCGCGCGAACGCCAGCGCGACCGCGCGGCCGATGCCGCTGTCACCGCCGCTGATCAGCGCGACCCGGTCGCGCAGCCGGCCGCTGCCGGGGTAGCGCGGCCGGGTATCGGGCTGCGGCTGCATTGCGCCCTGCAGTCCGGGCTGCCGGTCCTGTTGCTGCGGCGGCAGCGTCTGACGGGATTCGCTCATCATCATCTGACCTCTTGCTCTGCCCGCGGGGGGACGGGCAGGGTTTCGAGGCCGGGATCGCGGCGGGGTTCGGATTTTCTCCCGGAACATCGGGTTGCCGCCGGGAACGGCAAGGCCGGACAGCCGCCGGCCGCTGGCTACAGTGAGGCCGCTTCCCCCCCGGAAAGACCGCATCCGCCGCCCTCGCCCTCCGGAGTCCCCGATGCTCGCCCGCTCTCTTTGCACCGTCACCCTGCTCGGCCTCGCCTGCAGCAGCGCCACCGCCGACCTGCCGCCTGCCGGCCCGTCCTTCGACTGCAGCAAGGTCAAACCCGACAGCATCGCGGCACTGGTCTGCGCCGATGCGCAGTTGTCGGCGCTCGATCGCAAGCTGACCGCGGTCTACGCCGTCGCCGCGAAACAGGCCGCCTACGAGCACCCGCCGATGCTCAGGGCCGAACAGCGCGGCTGGGTGAAAGGCCGCGACGATTGCGGGAAGAGTGAGGACAAAGCTGCCTGCGTGCACGAGTCCTACACGCTGCGCATCGCCGAACTGCAGGCCCGCTACCGCCTCGTGCCCGCCACCGGCCCGGTGCGCTACGCCTGCAACGGCAAGCCGTCGGACGAAATCGTCGCAACCTTCTTCCAGACCGATCCGCCGACGCTGGTGGCCGAGCGCGGCGATCAGAGTTCGCTGATGGTCCTGCAGCCGGCGGCGAGCGGGGCGAAGTATCAGGGGCCGAACGAGAGTTTCCGGGAACACCACGGCGAAGCGCGGGTGGTGTGGGGATACGGGGCGAAGGAGATGGTCTGCCAGACGGCGAAGTGAGCGGATGCACTGCCGCCATGGCAGTTCACAGCATGCCGCATGCAATTGATTAAATAAAGAAATTGACCATATCCATTCAAGACGGGATAATATTCCTGCGTCAGCAAAGACCATTCATCAGGTGGATGCATTGCTTCGGTAACGGCCTGCCCGCGTGCAAGAATTCCGGCAAGAATGCACCAGGCTCCAGTACTTGTCTCTCGAAGGCAAACTGCCGTTTCACCCGATCTTTCGTCCTCTACCTGTTGCCAGCGCACTGACCGCCTGCGCGCGCGATCGTCCGAAGGCCACGAAGCGCACGCGAATTGGCGTTTTCCAATGGCCTGCGGATTCTCCGACATGAAGTCACTTCGTCCCATCACGCTTTTTCTGATTGCCATGACGGCCGCCACTGCGGCTGCAGCCACTCCAGTCTACAGCGTAGTCGATCTTGGCACACTGCCTGGCAATGACAGTCTTGCCCGCGGCCTGAACGAATCAGGCACGGTTGTTGGTCAATCCTTGACCCAGTTCTCCGGCCCAAGTCACGCCGTCGTTTTCAGCAACGGGGGGTTGCAGGATCTGGGCACGCTGGGTGGCACCACCAGCTTTGCCGACAGCATCAACGATGCCGGAACGATTACAGGTTCCGCAAAGATCACCGGTGATACCGCCGACCACGCCTACGTATACTCGGGCGGCCTGATGACCGATCTTGGAACCCTTGGTGGTCCAAACAGTTACGGCCGCGTCATCAACAATCAGGGCCAGATCGTCGGGGCTTCGGACACGAATGCCACGACCCGGCATGCCTTTCTGTACAGTAACGGCATCATGCAGGATCTGGGCACCCTGGGCGGGGTGAACAGTCAGGGCAACAGCATGAACGATGCTGGCCAGGTTGTCGGAAATTCTGAAGTGACCGGCAGCACCAACTACCACGCCTTCGTATATGACGGCGTCAGCATGGTCGACATCGGTACGCTGGGCGGCACCAACAGCAGCGCCGCAGATATCAACAACGCCGGCCAGATCGTCGGCTATGCCTATCCCGTCGGCAGCAACCTGCGCCATGCCTTTCTGTACAGCAATGGTGTCATGCAGGATATCGGCACCCTTGGCGGGACGACAAGCGAAGCTTATGCGATCAATGATTCCGGTGTCGTGGTTGGCTCATCCAACATTTCCGGCTCTATCTATCACGCATTCCTGTATTCCAGCGGCAACCTGCTCGACCTGAATGACCTGATTGATCCGGCCTCCGGCTGGCTCATCCGGATTGCCTACGACATCAATGAATCAGGATCAATCGCCGCTTATGGTCGTCAAAGCAATGGTGATTACCATGCACTTTTGCTCAACGTGATTCCCAGTTCCAGTACCAGCATTCCAGAACCTGCACCCTTAATGCTGATCGGCACCGGTCTTCTTGGTCTGCTGCATTTGCGCCGGTTCAAATACAACGGAATGCGTTGCGACGGCAACTGCTGATTACCAGAACGGTAAAGTCTGCAGAGACACTTCAGCCATCCGTACATTCCATTCATGAGACTGTTTGCTGGCAGGTGATCGATGACGCTTGCAGGGTGGAGGCCAGGTTTCGAGCCTCGCCCAGCCTGCGGACCCGCTCACCCGATTTGCCGACCCCGCTCTTGCACCCTCACAGCGCAAGAACGGGGTTTCTCACCTCCACGGCCCGTGGCAACTCCTCAAGAGGATGTTCCCGAGGCCCGGAACGAGGCCGCCGCAGCGTCCGGCTGCGCCGGCCCCGCCCGAAACAGCCGCGACGCCCGGCCCGGCTCCGACGATCCTGCCGCAAACCGTCGCACCTCGGCCCGGCAGGCCGGCCGCATCGTGTCCGGCATCGACGGACTCGGACCGGGCTTCGGGGAGGGACAGCAGAACCCCGGCGCACCGGCCCCGGGCGTCCGGCCCAAAGCTTTTCAGGGGGTTTTGCCGGCAGGGCTTGGCGGGCAGGATTGCCGG
>JAFEGB010000160.1 GCA_018240295.1 Pseudomonadota bacterium | reverse complement strand
GCCTTCGACGTGCTGCAGAAGCCGTGTGAACCGGCCGTGCTGCTGGCGACGGTCGCCGATGCGATCGCCGAGGATGCCGCCCGGCGCCAGCGGCGTGCACCGCACGAGCGCGCGCGCCAGCGCCTCGCGCAGCTCAGTGAACGCGAGCGGGCCGTGTTCGACGGCATCGTCGCCGGCCTGCGCAACAAGTGCATCGCCGCCGAGCTCGGCCTCACCGAATCGACGATCGAAGTCCATCGCCGCAACCTGATGCGCAAGCTCGGGGCCGGCACGCTGACCGAGCTCGTGCAGCTGCACGTGGCCGCGAGCACGAACGGCACCGACCCGCGCACGCCGTATCACGCCCTCGACCTCTGGATGCCGCCGCGACGACCTGCGGACGACGGCTGAATGGCCGGGAGCAAGCGGCAGCCTGTCAGCACGACCCGTTGCGGCGCGGCGTCCGGATACCACCGTTCACGCAGCGCACGCGCCACGGCGCAGCCGTTCATCCCCGGCATGACGGGATTGCCAGCACGGGATCGTCGAGACCGGCGTCGATCGTTCCCTCCTCCGCGCCGCTGATCCGCCGGCCGCTTCAAGTTTCCCCCGAAAAAGTAGGTACAAACCGGTAGCCGCCGGGGAAAGCGCCAATGGTGCTTTGCCCTTCCTGCCAGCACAGTGACGCCAGCCCCGCAGTCCGGGCCACGACAGGGAGGGTGGCAGGCAGCGAGACGGGGCCAAGAGAAGTGACGATACGTCCCCGGAGGAGCGGGACACGCGCCAGCGTGTTGCGCCAGAAGTAGCGCGGCGGTTCGGGACGAGCCTCCGCGCCGCTTTTGCTAGGCATTTCCCGCACGTCACCGTCGCTTCCAGCGCCATTGCCCGGGCCGGAGCCTGTCCGGCGACGGCGGTGGCCCGCCGGATCGCATCACCTGGGAAAAGGGGAAGCCTGTCATGTCCGAATCTTCGTCCGAACCTGCCACACCGCTGTCCGGAACAGAGCACGGTTTTCTCGACGACCTCTGCTCCGCGATCCCCGCAAAGACCGACTACGCCATCCTCGGCTTCGACGTTCACCTGCACTGCTGCTACGCCAGCGGCCCGGGACTCGGCGCGCTCGGCATCGAAAATCCGCCCCGCGGCACCGGCCTGCAGACGCTCGCACCGGCGCTGCGCACGGTCGTGAGCGGGCTGTGCCGCTGCGTCTTCGCCGGTGCGCTGACCGAAACCGAGATCACGCACGGCCCGCGGCGGCTGCGCCTGAACGGCCTGCCGCTGCTCGACAGCAATGGTGCGATCAGCATGGCCCTGATCCGCATCCTGCCCGCCGAGCCGGCCTCCGGCGCCCGGAGGGACACGGCCACCGGCTTCCGCCAGCGCGGCTGCGACGAGGCCGCCGACTGGCACGGCCCTGCCGGCGCGCTCCGGCAGGATGCCGCCCACAGACGCTGAGTGCCGGCGGTGTACCGATGCCGGAGCCGGCAGCGCTTCCGTCTCTGCGCACGTCCGTGCCGATCCGGCGGTCCCCGCGCCGCCGCTTCCTCGCGCTCGTCACGGGCATCGCCCTTGTGCTCACCGCCCTGGGCGGACTCGTGGTCGTGGAGGCCCGATACGGTTTCGAGGCCGCCGAGCGCCTCGCCCGGCTGCACACGGCCGGCCTCGCCCTCGAACGCCTGACGCTTGCCCTCGGCAACGCCGAGACCGCCGCGCCGGCCGCGCGCGAAGCGGCCCTCGCCGCCAGCCAAACCGCCTGGCAGCAGTTCAGCCTCGCGTTCTCCGCGCTCGGCGCCGGTCTTGCCGCCGACAGCACGCTGCACCACGACTACGCCGCCTTCGAACGGCAGGTCGCGAGCCGCATCGCCGTCCTCGCGCCGCCCGACCCCGGACCGGCTCCCGGGCGCCCTCCCGAGGGCCGGCCCGGCGAACCTGCAGAGCCATACCGCAGCGCCAGCGCCCGGCTGCACGCCCATACCGCGGCCGAAGCGCAGCAGCTCACCGATGCCGCCGATATCCATCGCCTGCGCCTGGAGCACTACCTGCAGTGGCTCGGCGGCCTGCTGTCCGGCAGCGCCCTGCTCGCCCTGCATCTGGTCCGTCGCCGGTCGGCGGACTGGCAGCAACGCCTGCGGCATCTGGAATACGAGGCGACCCACGATCCGCTGACGCAGCTGCCGAACCGGCGCCTGTTCACCGACTGCGCCGTCTGGGGACTCGCGCACGCGCTGCGCTGCCAGCGGCCGGCCTGCGTGCTGCTGCTCGATCTGGACGGCTTCAAGGCCGTCAACGACCGCTACGGCCACGCCGCCGGCGACCGCCTGCTCATCGACATCGCCGCGCGCCTGCAGCAGTGCCTGCGCGAATCCGACCTGCTCGCCCGGCTCGGCGGCGACGAATTCGCCATCCTCATCCCGAGCAGCTGCAGCATCGGGGATCCGGACCGGCTCGCCGTGCGCCTGCTGCAGAGCATCCGCACGCCGCAGCCCGACGCCGCCGGCCGGGTGCCGATCAGCGCCAGCATCGGCATCGCCTGCCTGCCCGGACACGGCGAGGACATCCACACCCTGCTGCAGGCCGCCGACACGGCGATGTACGCCGCCAAGCGCGCGGGCGGCAACGCCTTCCGCCACGCTGCGACGCCGGCGGAATCCCCGCCCTGCGAACGGGCCGCCGACGCCGACTCCCGGACGGCCTGAAGCGCAGCGGATGCCCGCCGCAGCGCCCCTGCAAAAGCGCCCGGCCCCAGAAGGCGGATTCCGTGCCCGGCAGGGCGCGACGGCGACGCGACGGCCATCACCTGCCATTCCCGCTCGAACGCGCACGGCGGAGGCTGGCCGATTGGCCATGATTTGCCACGTCGCTGCCAATT
Organism: Pseudomonadota bacterium; assembly: GCA_018240295.1. GTDB lineage: Bacteria > Pseudomonadota > Gammaproteobacteria > Competibacterales > Competibacteraceae > Plasticicumulans. The sequence continues at coordinate 1,578 of JAFEGB010000160.1, read as the reverse complement.
GGACAGCCTCGTGCAAATTGCAGCCAATGACCTTGCGCCCTGCCGCCCCTGATCCGTGGCCCTGCCTGCGCACCGGACCGGCGGATGCCGTGCCCGGTGTCGGATCACTCCTGATCCTGCATGTGCCCGCCGGGCGCGAGCGGCACATGCAGCGGGAACGCCGGCTGCGGCCGGGCCGCCCACATTCCGGGCACCCTTCGACCGGATCGCCATGGCATCGGCCCTGAATACACCCTGCGCGCGGGTGGCGAGGCTGGAAGCTGCCTGCGATGGCACGTCCGCCACCAGCCGTCACCGTATACTGTCCATGAATCGCCCATGCCCCGAAGGCCACCCAGGGAATCGCAGTCCATGAGCAAACGCCTACATACCGCGCTGCGCGGCATCGGCAGCGTGCTCGCCATCGCGCCCGGTCCGGGCGTGGCCGGCTTCCGCGAGCGCGTGCGCCGCGTGCGCCTGTACCGTGATGACCGCGAGGCGCTGCGCAGTGATTTCGAGCGCGTCGCGGCCGACCTGCGCAAAGTGCTGGACCGGATTGGCAATGCCGACCACTGAGGAAACCGGCGCCGGGCATCACGACGGCGTCCGGCCTGTAACGCCCGCCGTACCGCCTGCCCGCACTCCTGACCTGCCCGCCGCGGTCGCTGACGACCTGAGCACGATCAACAGCGCTGCCGCACACATGGTGCAGGTGGCAGCACAGGCGCGGCCCGCTACCGCCGCCCGATCTGGTCGAGCGGCTGATGCGCCTGACCGAATCCGAAGCCGCACACCGCCACGCCCTCGAAACGCAGGCGCTCGCAGCGTCCGAGCGTATCGAGGCACGCGGACAACGGTACGGCTTGCTGATCGGCCTGGCAGCGCTCGCCGTGGCGGGCATGGCGCTGTTTCTCGGTCACGAGAAAGCCGCGATGACGATAGGCGGCACAACCGTTGTCGGGCTGGCGACGGTGTTCGTCGTCGGACGCTGGAAGAAGCCGTCCGAGTGATACCCATCCCATAGCTGATCGGCATGACGAGACCGGCCGGGCAGCCGGACGGAAGGCAGCGTTCGCGCCGGTGGCGAGCACGGCATCGAACCAGCACCGGCCACCCGCCTGCCGGCGCCGTCCAGAATGACGCGCCAGCCGCATGACCGCGGGTCCCGGGGTCACAGTCACGGCTTGAGGGTGAGCCCGGCGTGACCCCGAAAAGGACAAGGGCCTAGGTTTTCACCTAAGCCCTTGATTTTTGGTGGCTACGCTCAGAATCGAACTGAGGACCCCAGCATTATGAGTTATCGGATGCGGGCATCACCCTTTATCATCAAACATCACTGATTGTTGATTTTTCAGTAACTTGAGCACATCATCACTTCACCGGGCATCACCTGATTTCACCCTGAATGTATGCCCGGTGTATGCCCGGCGTATGCCCGACAGGTGAAATCCGATGCCGTCAGCCCGACTGAAATTCACGAAACGCGCTTTGGAATCGCTGCCGCTGCCGCAGGAAGGCAAGCGCGAAACCTACCTCGACACCGAATGCCCGGCACTGGCCGTCAGAATCACAAACAGCGGCTCGAAGTCTTTCATTCTT
>JAFEGB010000015.1 GCA_018240295.1 Pseudomonadota bacterium | reverse complement strand
GACCAATTCACAGGTCATTGCCGCGATCTTTGGCGTTGCTCTATGTCTGGGGGCTGCATGGATCAACTTCAGTGCGCTATATGAAGCCTATGGGTCAGGTCCACCATATTTCTCTAGAACAACAAACATGGACAAGTGGAAAGATCCACTTCCATATCTTATTGCCGCGGATTTGCTCGTGCTAGTAGTCGCATCATTCGCGTTTCGTTATTGGCTCAAGACAACCCCAATTTCACGCAATAGCGGTGGCGCCTAACTGGTTGGTCAACCGGTGGCGCTACGGCAGGCCAGCGCATAGAGCGGGTTAGGCGCGTTGGCAATGGCTTAAGGCTGGCACTTCGCTCAATCGCGCCGTAACCCGCCTGCCGCGCTTCCGGGTGGATGGCCGCTCTCGCCTATCACCAGAACATGCACGAAACCGCGCGGCGTGGCCTGCCGGGGGCGCAGCCGCTTTACGAAAACCTGCGTCCCCGCTTCTCCGATGGCAGCAGAAGCCCCGCTACCTCTGCACCGACCTGAGCAACCTGCCCGACTCCCGGTGTCGATTCCTGAACTACCGGCACCGACTCCTGAGCGGTCGATGCCGGCTTCTGGACTATCAACGTCGACTCCTGCGCTGCCAGCGCCGACTCCTGAACAGTCAACACCGACACTTGAACAATCAACGTCGACTCCTGAACAGTCGACGCCGACACTTGAACAATCAACGTCGACTCCTGAACTACCGACGCTGACTCCTGAACAGTCGACGCCGATACTTGAACAATCGACGTCGACTCCTGCGCTGCCAGCGCCGACTCCTGAATAATCGATGCCGATACTTGAACAATCAACGTCGACTCTTGAACTACCGGCACCGACTCCTGAACAGTCGACGCCGACACTTGAACAATCGACGTCGATTCCTGAACTACCGGCGTCGACTCCTGAACAATCGACGCCGACACTTGAACAGTCGGCGCCGGCTCATTTTGAATCAACGCCGCCCCAAAATGAGTCGGCGTCGATAGTTGAAGTGATGACGTTGAGGTCTTGCACCCCGGCGCCGGTGTCCGGAACACCGAAGCCGGCACTTCAACAAGCAATATCGGCTTCCGGAAGGCCAGACTTGGGGTTCGAAGTGCCGGCGTCGACACTTGAACCATCGGCACCGACTCTTCAACAGTTGGCGCCGACTCATTTTGGGACGCCACCGCCCCAAAATGAGTCGAAATCGTGGCTTCCGGAGAGGCGGTGATCACCGTGACCGGGCAGCCGATCTTGCCTGCAGGCGAAGGCGGTTCCGCCAAGACCCTGTACAGCAAGGGAAATGCGCTGCTCCACCGGCGCTCTGGCACCCGCAGGAGCAGCAGGCCGTGCGGCACGGCCACGGGCGACCGGTGCCGCTGGCGGTTTACAGCGGCCGGCGGGGCCGGGGGCGGGAAGGGGCGTTCGGGGCAGGCGGGCGTATGCCTGAGCCGGGTCGCAGCAGGCTGCGATCCTTCCCGCCTCCCGGTCAGCGTGGCAGGCTGGGTTGACGAAGGAACCCCGGCCGTTCTGATAATCGGGCTTCGGATTCGCGCATCTGCTCAATCGTTACAGCATTTTGCGGAGTCATGCCGCTCCCGATACCGGGTTTCGTTCCTCAATCCCGCCTGCACGCCGCAAGCCTTTTCTCCCGCCCCGTTCCTTCTCCCCGGAATTCCCATGTACTCCTCCACCTTCATCTTCGCCAAGCGCCAGTTCGATGACGAATTCCATCGGCTGGATCAGCAGATCGCCGAAGCCGCGCGCACCATGCCGGGTTATCTCGGCGAGGAAGCCTGGGAAAATCCCACGACCGGTCTGGTCTCGAACGTCTACTACTGGGAATCCCTCGAAGCCCTGCAGGCGCTGATCCAGCACCCGACGCATCTGCAGGCCAAGGCCCGGCAGGCCGAATGGCTGGACGGTTATCAGGTCATCATCTCGCAGGTGCTGCGCACCTACGGCGATGCAAGGCTGAACGGCCGGCTGCCGATCGGCAGCACCTAGGGTGCGTCGGTCATGCAGGGCATGCATACATGCGACCCTGCGAAACCACCTCCAGACAGAAAGGCCGCAACGGCTTGCAGACGAGATTCGCAGTCTCGTGGATGGCATCCCGTCAAAGCCCCCATGATGCTCAGCCTCGATATAACTGCGCTCCACCTCACGTGAATGCGGTTCACCCCGATGAAAACGCGCTTCATGACTCCGGACCGGCACGGCCCGCCCGTCCGATGCGCGTGCATCCGGCTGCCGACGGCCGGAGGAAGGCATGCAGGGCGATGCGCCGGAGACGGACGGGGTGCGCGGAAAGTGCCGGACGGATGATGAAAATCATGCCGGCGGGCGCGGGCGGCGTGCAGGATCGATCGGACAGGCGATGGCTGCGATGCCGGAGGGCTCCGGCGCGGCGGGAGGCCCGCAGCGGGGGGAAACGGTGCAGGCGGGGTCGAAGGAGCGGAGTGCGTCTGCCGCACGGGAGGTGAACATGGCCGGTTCGTGCTGTAACGGCGGCTGTGCCGTCGAGGCGCTGCGCATGCGCCAGAAGGGCACGCTGCTGAAGGTGCTGTGGATCAACGCCGTGATGTTCGTGCTCATTGCCGGCGCGGCGGTCTACGGGCGTTCGACGGCGCTGCTGTCCGACAGCCTCGACAATCTCGGCGATACGCTGACCTACGGGCTGAGCCTGTACGTGGTGTCGCAGGACCTGCGCGCCAAGGCGCGCGTCGCGCTGTTCAAGGGCGGGCTGATCCTGTGCGCGGCGCTGGTCGTGATCGGCCAGATCCTCTGGAAACTCGCTTACCCGGCGACGCCGTCGCATGAGGTCATGAGCCTGTTCAGCCTGGCCGGGCTGGCGGCGAACGCCGTCTGTCTGTGGCTGCTGTGGCGTCACCGGCACGAGGACATCAACATGAGTTCGGTGTTCGAATGCTCGCGCAACGACATCGCCTCGAACCTGTCGGTGCTGCTGGCCGCCGGCGGCGTCTGGCTGCTGGATGCGGGCTGGCCGGACCTGGTCGTCGCCGGGCTGCTGGCGCTGCTGCTGCTGCGCTCGTCGCTGCACGTCATCCGCGGCGCACTCGCGGAACTTGGCAGTCGGAAGGATGTGCTGGATACGGCAACGTGATGCCGGACCGGGGCCGGAGGAGGATGCCGGTCCTTCCTGCCCGGCGGGCGGATCGGCACGGGGCGCGCCGCCACAGCCTGCCGGGCAGCCACATGCACGGACACGACATGCATCCCTGGACTGCCCCGGCAGTCGATGCACGGCCATTCGCGCCGCGGTTCCGTTCTTCCGGCTGGCGTGCGGCCGGGCGCCGGGACGCCGTGTAATCGCAGGCACACCGGCCGTGCCCTGAAAGCCCGGGTTCCTCCCTGCGCAGCAGGGCAGAATTGCTGCGCCGGTGTCCGGCGGCTCTTGCGCCTGCGTTGCCTGCAACACGCTCAGGTATCCGGCAAAAGCATGGGGCTGCTGTATTGCGACCGATACTTTGCTGATCTATATGTTGATTCGGGAGTCCGTTTCGGCTTCCCGGGATATTCCGGTTTTTTAATTTTGCTGGTGGATGATGCTGGTTTGTCATCGTGGTTCTGACAGGAAAGGGATAGAAAATGACCATCATTCTGAGTACGATCGACTTTCCGAAGGAAATCAGCAAGGCCTTTCTGGATGGTTTTGTGGGTAAAAAGATCGAGGATATTTGCAGTATTTTCGGGGCGACAGGAGACGAGCATAATCATTGTGCTCATTTTGTCAGTCATGTGCTGGGTTTCAGGATCGGTCAGTTGTGCAATACCATGAAGTATGAGACAAAAGATGATCTTGATTCAGGGCGTACGATCAGGGTCAATGATCTTTTTAATAATTGTCCTGAGCGCGGCTACTGGAGTGGCAAGCCTGAAGGTCTCGATTGCTGCCTCATCTTTGCAGTGCTGCAATCGCAGGTGACGGATACGGACGGGGTTTTGACGATAGGCACGCATCCGAAGAAGCATGTTGGCATCTATCTGAAAGGCAGTGCCTACAACTATGGCAATACTAAAGACAAGGTGCGTATGGATGGAGTTGCGCATTTTGAAAATCTGTATGGCACCGGTACGGTCGCTTTATATGGCAAATTCCCGAAATAATGCCGTTGTCGTATGGGGGCTGATACTGTCCGTCCTGTTCAGTGCGACGGTCCGGGCGGTTGAGGGTGATCAGCGCGCCATTCGAATGGCAGGAGTGTTCGCAGAGGAATTGAACAGGAATGGCACGCTTGAAATCAGGGATGAACAGCAGTTGTGCGCTTCGGACAGAAAGCCGTTGTCGGTCAGTCAGGAGTTGACTGCCATCATGGTGCGTGCAGTCCGGTATTCGGTACGCCTTGAAGTCAGGGCCGAGTGCAGGCGCATGGCGGCGGAAACTGAATACCAGGATTGCCGGTTCTATTTTTATTCTCCGAACAAGGCTGAACAATGGAGTGTCGGGCTGGCGTTTCTGGGAAAACCTGAAACCGGACAAATCCGGTTCGATACCCTGCATTGTTTTTCGACCCCCTGACGCCGCCTGTCCGCCAAAAAGAAGGAACGGACGCCTGTCTGCTGCCGGTGGTTTCGGGTGGCGCAGACTCACTTGCGCGTGCGGGTCGCGATGGCCCGCACGCGGCATCCGTTTCCGGGAAGGCGCAGTGCGGGCCCATGCGATCCGCCAGACCGCTGCTGCAGCGCAAGGTGAACACGAGCGCACACGGGCTCGCCGGCGGCGCGGACCTGCGTGTCGGCGGATGCCGGTACAGGACGAAAGCGGTTGCTGCAGGCATGGCGTGTTCCTGGCCCGGTTTCCTGCATTTCCCTGACTAGGCTGTTGTCCGCAAACGGGAACGAACAGCGGATATGCCCAAGGCCGGTCGACCTGACCGGCCGTTTCAGGACAGGAGAGAGCAGCATGCATCAGTCGAAGACCTTGCCGACGCTGGCGCTGGCCGCGCTGTTCGGATTCCACGCGGCGAGCGGGGCGGCACCGCTGTATGCGGTGATCGATCTCGGCACGCTCGGCGGCGGTTCGTCGCAGGCCCTCGGCCTCAACAACGCCGGGCAGATCAGCGGCATTGCCGCGCTCACCAACAACGCCGGTGCCAACGCCTTCCTCTACAGCGGCGGCGTGATGACGGATCTCGGCACGCTCGGCGGCGCGACCAGCAACGGTCAGGACATCAATGCCGCCGGGCAGGTCGTCGGTTCGTCGCTGACGGCCGGCAACAGCGACACGCATGCCTTCCTCTACAGCGGCGGCACGATGACGGACCTCGGCACGCTCGGCGGTGCGAGCAGCGGCGCGGCGGCGATCAACAACCTCGGGCAGGTGGTCGGCTTTTCGCAGATCGCCGGCAATCTGCAGTCGCATGCGTTCTTCTTCGACGGCACGACGATGAACGATCTCGGCACGCTCGGCGGCACGACCAGCGTCGCGCTCGATCTCGATGACAGCGGCCGCATCGTCGGCCAGTCCTTCGACAGCAATGGCGATGCGCATGCCTTCCTGTACGAGGCCGGGCTGATGAACGACCTCGGCACGCTCGGCGGCACGACCAGCACCGCCACCGCGATCAATGCCGGCGGACTCATCGCCGGCTACGGGCAGATCACCGGCGACACCGGCACGCATCCGTTCCTCTACAGCGGCGGCGTGATGACGGATCTCGGCACGCTCGGCGGCGACAGCGACTTTCTGGTGGCGCTGAACGCCGCCGGTCAGGGCGTCGGCATGAGCTTCCTGCCGGGGGCGGCGTTTCCGGTGGGCCTGTTCTGGGACGGCGGGGCCTTGCGCGACCTGAATGCGCTGATCGATCCGGCTTCGGGCTGGACGATCCGGGGGGCGACCGACATCAACGACAACGGCTGGATCGTCGGCTACGGCAACGATGGCGGCATCGACACGCGCGCGCTGCTGCTGGTGCCGCTGGCGGCGATTCCGGAACCGGACCTGCTGACGCTGATCGGGGCCGGGGCGTGGCTGCTCGGGCGCCGCCGGCGGGAGACGACGTGAGGGCGGAGGTCGATCACGCTTCAATGCGCGGTTTGCGCCCGCTTTCCCCAGGCCCTCACCCGTGAGCGGAGAGGGACTGAAAAGACGGTGTGTTCGGCCGTGATCGGCATGAGGCCGGGGCCGTACGTCTGCCCGCGGCCCCGGCGGGACGGGGCGACTGCCGGCCGGGGCCTGCGGCCCGCATTGCCATATGGTCATGAAACTTCGCTTGTGCCCGGTCAGACCACGGCGCATAAGCGCCGCTGCGCAGCGTCTGTTCCAGCCCCGCTACCCCGGGGACGGCAGGCTCTTCGTCAGGAAGCCCATCATGTTGTCACTGCAGGACTGTTGCGATTTCTGTTCGCTTTCCGAAGACGAAGTGGCGGCCATCGCCGAGCACGAACATCTGCCCGAGGTCGCGGCGGCCGGCTGCGGGCAGGAGCTGCTGCAGTCGGCGGCCGGCATCTTCAGGCTGCACGACTTCATCCGCGACGACATCGGCGTCGCCCGGGTGCACGGCGATACCGCGCATGCCTGCCATCTCGAAGCGGTGCTGAGCGGCTTCGAGCACAGTCACCCGGAGTCGCTGCGCCTGCACTGAGCGCCCGCCGGCGCCATGTTCAGTCAGCGGCGAGCAGGGGCTGCAGCCGCGCCAGTGCGTGCTCGAGTTCGTCCGGCTGATCGGTGCGCAGCGTGGCGTGGCCGACCTTGCGCCCGCTGCGCGGGGCCTTGCCGTAGTCGTGCCAGTGCAGGCCGGGCGTGGCGAGAAACGGCCCCGGCTCGGGCAGCCGGCCGATGAAGTTCAGCATCGCGCTGTAGCCGACGGCGTGCGTCGAGCCGAGCGGCAGGCCGCAGACGGCGCGCAGGTGGTTCTCGAACTGCGAGGTCTCGGCGCCTTCGAGGGTCCAGTGCCCGGAGTTGTGCACGCGCGGCGCCATCTCGTTGGCGATCAGCGTGCCGCCGACATCGAAGAACTCGATCGCCAGCACGCCGACGTAATCGAGCGCATCGAGCACGGCCTGCGCGTGGGCGCGGGCCGTGGCTTCGAGGGCTTCGGCGTCGGCCGGCGCGCGGGACAGGCGCAGGATGCCGCCGGTGTGGACGTTCTCGACCAGCGGCCAGAACACGGTCGTGCCGTCGGCACTGCGCGCGGCGAGGATCGACAGCTCGCGCGTGAACGGCACGAAGCCTTCGAGGATCAGCGCATGGCCGGCGAGTTCGGCCCAGGCGGCATCGAGGTCGGCGCGCTCGCGCAGCACGCGCTGGCCCTTGCCGTCGTAGCCGAAGCGGCGCGTCTTCAGCACCGCCGGCAGGCCGGTGGTGGCGACGGCGATCGACAGTTCCTCGCGGCTGTCGACGGCGGCATACACCGGTGTCGGGATGTCGAGTTCGCGGAACAGGGTCTTTTCGGCGAGGCGGTCCTGCGCGGTGCCGAGCGCGCGCGGGTTCGGCGCGACCGGGACTTCGGCGGCGAGATGTTCGAGCGCCGCGGCCGGCACGTTCTCGAAGTCGAAGGTGACCACGTCGCAGCGGCGCGCCAGCTCATCGAGCGCGTCCGGATCGTCGTATTCGCCGTGCAGCTGCGTGGCGACCTGACCGGCGCAGGCATCCTTCGCCGGATCGAGCACGATGAAGTGCAGGCCGAGCGGATAGCCGGCGAGCGCCAGCATGCGGGCGAGCTGGCCACCGCCGACGATGCCGACCGTCAGGCCGGAAGGATCGACGGGCTCACTCACAGCGGCAGCCTCGGGTCGGGATCGGCGAGCACGGTGTCGGTCTGACGGGTGCGGAAGGCGCGCACGGCCTCGCGGATCGCCGGGTACTTGCCGCCGAGCATCGACGCGGCGAGCAGCGCGGCATTGATCGCGCCGGCCTTGCCGATCGCCAGCGTGCCGACCGGGATGCCGCCCGGCATCTGCACGATCGACAGCAGCGAATCGAGGCCGTTGAGCGCCGCCGACTGCACCGGGATGCCGAGCACCGGCAGCACGGTCTTGCTCGCGACCATGCCCGGCAGGTGCGCCGCGCCGCCGGCGCCGGCGAGGATGACTTCGAGTCCGCGTGCCTCGGCGCTGCCGGCGTATTCGAACAGCAGGTCGGGCGTGCGGTGCGCGGAGACGACGCGCACCTCATGCGGGACGCCGAGGGTTTCGAGCGTCGCGGCGGCGTGTTCGAGCGTGCTCCAGTCGGATCTGGAGCCCATGATGAGACCGACGAGGGGAGAGGGTGCGTTCATCGGCGCATTCTACCGGCCACCCCCGGTCCGGCCAACGCGCGATGCGAACGCGGAGCATTCCGCAGCAGCCGGCGCGCAGGCCGTCATCCGGAAAGCGGCGGCGGCGCCGATGAAGGCAGTGCCGATGAAAAAGGACGGACGGGAGCGTGTCCCCGTCCGTCCCCGGCATGAGCAGGCGTCGCGCCGGCAGGCAGCGACGCTGCGAAGCGTCGGCTCAGAAGAAGCCGCGCGGGTTCTGGCTGTAGCAGACCAGCAGGTTCTTGGTCTGCTGGTAGTGGTCGAGCATCATCTTGTGCGTCTCGCGACCGATGCCGGACTGCTTGTAGCCACCGAACGCGGCATGCGCCGGGTAGTGGTGGTAGCAGTTGGTCCAGACGCGGCCGGCCTGGATGCCGCGGCCCATGCGGTAGGCGCGCACGCCGTCGCGGGTCCAGACGCCGGAGCCGAGGCCGAAGATGGTGTCGTTGGCGATTTCCAGCGCTTCGGCTTCGTCCTTGAAGGTCGTGACCGACAGCACGGGGCCGAAGATCTCCTCCTGGAAGATGCGCATCTTGTTGTTGCCCTTGAACACCGTCGGCTTGATGTAGTACCCGCGGCCGAGGCTGTCGCCGAGCTGGTTGCGCTCGCCGCCGATCAGGCACTGCGCGCCTTCCTGACGGCCGATGTCGATGTACGACATGATCTTCTCGACCTGATCGGCCGAGGCCTGCGCGCCGACCATGGTGTCGGTGTCGAGCGGATCACCCTGCTTGATGCGGCTGACGCGCTCGACGGCGAGCGCGAGGAACTCGTCGGCGATCGATTCCTGCACCAGCGCGCGCGACGGGCAGGTGCAGACCTCGCCCTGGTTCAGCGCGAACATCGCGAAGCCTTCGAGCGCCTTCTCGCGGAAGGAGTCGTCCTTCGCCATCACGTCGTCGAAGAAGATGTTCGGCGACTTGCCGCCGAGTTCGAGCGTCACCGGGATGATGTTCTCGGTCGCGTACTGCATGACCAGACGGCCGGTGGCGGTCGAGCCGGTGAAGGCGATCTTGGCGATGCGCTTGCTGGTGGCGAGCGCCTGGCCGACTTCGCGGCCGAAGCCGTTGACGATGTTCAGCGTGCCGGGGGGCAGGATGTCCTGGATCAGCTCGGCGAGCACGAGGATCGAGACCGGGGTCTGCTCGGCAGGCTTCAGCACGATGCAGTTGCCGGCACCGAGCGCCGGGGCGATCTTCCACGCCGCCATCAGCAGCGGGAAGTTCCACGGGATGATCTGGCCGACGACGCCGAGCGGCTCGTGGAAGTGATAGGCAACCGTGTCGTGGTCGATCTCGCCGATCGAACCTTCCTGCGCGCGGATGCAGCCGGCGAAGTAGCGGAAGTGATCGATCGCGAGCGCGGTGTCGGCGGCGAGCGATTCACGGATCGGCTTGCCGTTGTCCCAGGTCTCGGCGACCGCGAGCATCTCCTGGTTCGCCTCCATGCGGTCGGCGATCTTCAGCAGGGTGTTCGAACGCTCGGTCGGCGAGGCCTTGCCCCACGCATCCTTGGCGCGGTGTGCGGCATCGAGCGCCAGCTCGATGTCGGCCGGCGAGGAGCGCGGAATCTCGCAGAACACCTTGCCGTCGACCGGCGAGACGTTCTCGAAGTAGCGGCCTTCGACCGGCGGCACCCACTCGCCGCCGATGAAGTTGGCGTAGCGCGACTTGAAGGTGACCTTCGAACCGGGCTGGCCAGGCTTTGCATAAATCATGAGGCTCTCCTGCATCTTCTTTGATGGGTGGTCGTCACGGCCGTCTGCTGCGGTCGTGCCAGTTTGGGCAGGAGAGCCATCGCAATATGGATGCCATTCTATAAAGTGACATTCATAAAAAAACTTCCTGTGGGAAAACAGGAGTTTGTGACATTGCGGAAAATTCATTCCCATGAAAAAGCCAATGGAAATCGTCCCTGCAGCGGCACAGGCTGTGACGCCGCCCCGGCGCAGACAAGGCGCTGCGCCGGGTGCGACACATACAACTGATTGATACGAAAGAGGTAGGCGAAACCGCGGCGGGGCGGGTGCCGGGGCTTCAGCCGATGGCGGCCAGCACGATGCTCGAAGCCTTGATCCAGGCCGTGCAGGGCTGACCCGGTTCGAGGCCGAGCGCCTGCAGGCTTTCCATCGTCATCATCGCCGTCAGCCGCTTGCCGCCGGCGAGCGCGATCTGCACCTCGGCATTGACGGCGCCCGGGCCGATGCAGAGCACGGTGCCGTCGAGGCGGTTGCGGGCGCTGGTGCGCAGCCCGGCCTCCGCCAGCGCCAGCATCACCTGCGTGGCCTGCACCAGCGCCAGCACCGCCGCCCCCGGCACCAGGCGCAGGGCCTCGACATCCTGGCGCCCGACGATGGCCACCAGCCGGTCCTGGGCGCCGATGTCGATGACCACCTCGCTCGACACCGCACCGGCCGCGACCCGCGCCACCCGCCCGGAAAACAGGTTGCGCGCCGTCGTGCGCAGCCCGAACAGCAGGCCGAGACCGGGCAGGTCGCCGAGCATCTGCGGATCGTCCATGGCAATCAGATCAATCAGCTGGCGCTGCATGCGCTCGATCGCGCGGTAGCGCGCGACGATGCGCGCCCCGTACTCGGTCAGCCGCGAACCGCCGCCGCGCTGGCCGCCGGCGACGCGCTCGACCAGCGTCTGCGGCGCGAGGTTGTTCATCGCGTCGATCGCATCCCAGGCCGCCTTGTAGCTCATCGGGATCGCGCGCGCGGCGGCCGAGATCGAGCCGCTGTGCTGGATGTGTTCGAGCAGTGCGACGCGCTCGGGCTTCAGCAGCGTCTGCCCGTCGCGCGCGAAGAAGGCGAGCTGCGTGGCGATGTCGGCCGGGGACGGGGGATCGATCGGGCTCATGGGCTTGAGAGTCGCCACTGTACTTCGCTATATATTTTGATTCATATAAAGTCTGCCGCGTCCGGCCAGCCGACCGGGCCATCCCTGCCGTCCGTCACCGAGGTCCGTCGCCGTGTCCAGCGCGTCGTCCACCCTGCCACGCCCGCCGCTGAAGGTCAGCGCCGGCAACCAGATTCACGGTCATGTCGTCACGGTCGAGCGCGGCGCGGTCAACGCGGAGGTGCTGATCGACATCGGCGGCGGGGCCTCGATGGTGGCGATCGTCACCGACGAGAGCATCGACGCGCTGACGCTGCGTCCGGGCCGGGAAGTCTATGCGCTGGTGCAGGCGTCGAGCGTGATCTTCACGACCGAACGCATGCCCTTCGTCTCGGCGCGCAACGCGCTGTGGGGCGTCGTCGATGCGCTGCGCACCGGCGCCGTCAACGACGAGATTTCCATGCGCCTCGACGCCGGCCAGCGCGTCACCGCGACGCTGACGCACACCAGCGTCCACGAACTCGGGCTGGCACCGGGGCGGCGCGCCTGCGCGCTGATCAAGGCTTCGAGCGTGCTGCTCGCCGTGCCGGCCTGAGGGGCCGCGCGGCTGCGGCGCCGTGCATGCCCCATGACGAAAAAAAACCCGAGACAGAACCCCCCGAGGAGTCGTCGCGATGTCCTTCCGTCCTTCGCTGCCGGGCCTGCGCGCCGGCCTCTGTGCGCTGCTGCTGTCGGTGCTGTCGCTGCCGGTGCAGGCGGCCGAGCGCTTCATCACCGTGGCCTCGACCACCTCGACCGAGCAGTCCGGGCTCTTTGGTTACCTGCTGCCGAAGTTCACCGGAAAGACCGGCATCGAGGTGCGCGTGGTCGCGGTCGGCACCGGTCAGGCGATCAAGATCGCGCAGCAGGGCGATGCCGACGTGCTGTTCGTGCACCACCAGCCCTCCGAGGAGAAGTTCGTCGCCGAGGGCTACGGCGTGCAGCGCTTCCCGGTCATGTACAACGACTTCATCGTCGTCGGTCCCGGCACCGACCCGGCCGGCATCAAGGGCGGACACGACGTGGTCGCGGCTTTCAGGGCCATCGCCGGCAAACAGGCTCCGTTCGCTTCGCGCGGCGACGATTCCGGCACGCACAAGGCCGAACAGGCGCTGTGGAAGGCGGCCGGCATCGACGTGAAGGCCGCCTCCGGTAGCTGGTATCGCGAGACCGGCTCGGGCATGGGGCCGACGCTGAACACCGCCGCCGGCCTGCCGGCCTACGCGCTGACCGATCGCGGCACCTGGCTGTCGTTCAGGAACCGCGGGCCGCTGAAGATCGTCGTCGAGGGCGACAAGAGGCTGTTCAACCAGTACGGCATCCTGCTGGTCAGCCCGGCGAAGTTCCCGCACGTCAGGCAGGCCGACGCCCAGGCCTTCATCGACTGGGTGATCTCGCCGGAAGGCCAGCAGGCCATCGCCGGCTACCGGATCAACGGCGAGCAGCTGTTCTTTCCGGATTACGGCCGCTGAGGCGCCGGCGCGGGGCGAACTTCCGCGTCCGCGCGCCGTCTGCCTGCGCACGCGGCCGGCGCGCTGGGTGCCGGCGCGCCATACGGAGAGAGAATCCGCCATGCGCCTCGATGCCGGCTGTGAGCTCGAATTTGAAATCCTCGAACCGACGCCGATGCTGCTGATGCTGCGTCCGCGCAGCGGCGAAGGTCAGTGGGTGGAAGCGGAACGCTACGCGCTGCAGCCGCGCGTGCCGGCCAGCGAGTACGCCGATGCCTGGGGCAATCTCTGCCAGCGCATCGTGGCCCGGCCCGGGCGGCTGCACATCTCGACGCAGGTGCGCGTCGACACCGATGACACGATCGCGCTCGCGCCCGGGGCGCCGCGCACGCCGGTCGATCAGCTGCCGGTCGAGGTCATCGGCTTCCTGCTCGCCAGCCGCTACGCCGAATCCGACGCGCTCGCCGATCAGGCGCGCGACGTGACGGCCGGAGCCACGCCCGGCTACGACCAGGTCGAGGCGATCCGCGCCTGGATCCACCGCAGCTTCGAATACCGCTACGGCGTCAGCAACGAATCGACCTCGGCGCGCGACACGATCCGCATGCGCAAGGGCGTGTGCCGCGACTTCGCGCACGTCGGCATCGCGCTGACGCGCGCGCTCGGCATTCCGGCCCGCTACGTCGCCGGCTACCTGCACGAACTGGAGCCGATGGACCTGCACGCCTGGTTCGAGGCGTATGTCGACGGTCGCTGGTACACCTTCGACGCCACGCAGGCCGGGCCGCGCGGCGGGCGCGTGATCATCGGCTACGGCCGCGATGCGCTCGACGTGGCGCTGGCGACCCCGTTCGGCGACACGAAGCTCGACAACATGCAGGCCTGGGTGCGGGCGGTGCCGGAAGCCGCCGGCTGAGCGGGCCGCAAACGGCCGCGGGCCCTGCGCCGATCCGGCGACAGGGCCCGCGGTGTTTCCGGTGGAGTGCGGGGAAGCGCGTATCCGGCTTCCCGGTGAGGATCGGCGCGGAAAACCTCACGCGCCGGTGCCGTCCGGCGCCGGGCTTACGACCAGTAGCCCGGAATCCACTGCCAGCCGTCCGGACGCTGCTCCCAGCGGCCCGGCACCCATTCGGCACTCTGCTGCGGCGGCTGCTCCCAGGTGCCCGGCGTCCACGCCCAGGCGCCGTTCTCCCAGCTCCAGTGGCCCGGCACCCAGCGGTATTCCGGGGCCGGCTGGCCGACCGGCTGCTCGACGCGCGGCGGCGGTGGCGGCACGTCGGCGGCGACCACGGCGCCGGGCGGCGGCGGCGGGGTCATCCCGGTGGCGGCCGGGGCAGGCGGCGGGGTGGTGGCCGGGCCGACCGAGTGGCGGCTGACCGTGACTTCCTGACGGACTTCCTCGGTGATCACCGTGTGCGGACGCGGATCGGCGTGCGCGCGCGGCGCGGCCAGACCGCCGGCAATCAGCAGCACCGCGAGCGCGGCACTGCCGGCGAGATGGACGGAACGCGTGGCAGGTCGGTTCATGATCGAAGCTCCGGGGTTCGGGTTCGTTGTCGCCGCTCGGGGCCCCGTGTCACAGCGGCGTGAGCTGTCCGGGACGGGCCCGGCACATCCCGACAGAGCCGCACGCCCGGGCGGAAGTTCCGGCTGGCATGGCCGGCGGTGGACCGCAGCCGGGCGCGCGGCTACCGTGCCGCCTCCGTTCCCGAAGCCGCGGAGATGCCGCCATGCTCGATTTCGCCGCCGTCGAGGCGCTGCTGCCCGAGGTCGCCGCGCGGCTGCGCGCCGAGTTCGAGGACGCGAGCGAGCAGTCCGATGCCGAACTGCACGCCTTCCTGCGCCCGGTACTGCGCCACGCCGCGCTGCACGGCTTTGCCGATGCCGACACCGGCTTCGTCTACGCGGCCTGCGCGTGGCTGACCGGCGAGGATTTCGCGAGCGCCTTCGAGGCGCCGAAGACCATCCTCGCCGGCAGCGCGCCGGTTGCCGACAAGGCCGCGGCGCTGGAGGACTGGCTGACCGGCCTGATCGACCCGGCGGACTGACGCGGCGCGCCGTCATCTGGCTCAGGCACACTGTCGGGCACGCATTCCCGCCGTCCTGCCGCCGCAACCGCCATCGTGTCCGATCTCGCGAAAATCGTCGTCATCCTCGCCGCCGCGGTGCTGGCCGTGCCGCTCGCGAAGCGGCTCGGGCTCGGGGCCGTGATCGGCTATCTGCTCGCCGGCGTGCTGATCGGGCCGTGGGGGCTGGCGCTGATCCGCGAGCACGAGGAAATCCTGCACGTCGGCGAACTCGGCGTCGTGCTGCTGCTGTTCATCGTCGGCCTCGAACTGCAGCCCTCGCGGCTGTGGGCGCTGCGCCGGCCGGTGTTCGGGCTCGGCGGCCTGCAGGTGCTGCTGACCGGCGGCGCGGTGATGGCGGTGATGCAGTGGCTCGGCTGGCATCCGGGCACGGCCTTCGTGATCGGCTTCGGGCTGTCGCTGTCCTCGACCGCCTTCGTGCTGCAGCTGCTCGGCGAGCGCGGCGAGCTGACCGCGCGCCACGGCCGCGACGCCTTCGCGGTGCTGCTGATGCAGGACGTGGCGGTGATCCCGATGCTGGCGATCCTGCCGCTGTTCGCGCCGAGCGAGCGCTTCGAACCCGGCGAGGACCTGCAGAAGGCGCTGGTCGCGGGGCTGGCGATCGCCGGCGTCGTGCTCGCCGGGCGCTACCTGCTGCCGCGGCTGTTCCGGCTGGTCGCCGCCGCGCATTCGCACGAGATCGCCACGGCTGCGGCGCTGCTCGTGGTCGCGGCGACCGCGCTCGGCTTCACGTACATCGGCCTGAGCATGTCGCTCGGGGCCTTCCTGGTCGGCATGCTGCTGTCGGATTCCGAGTTCCGCCACGAGCTCGAAGCCAACATCGAGCCGTTCAAGGGCCTGCTGCTCGGGCTGTTCTTCGTCGCCGTCGGGCTGTCGGCGAACCTCGGCCTGCTGACCAAGGAACCCGGCGTGCTGCTGGCGCTGACCGCGGCGCTGATCGCGGTGAAGGCGCTGCTGCTGTTCCTGATCGCCCGGCTGTTCGGCACCGCGCCGCGCCCGGCCTGCAAGGTCGCGGTGCTGCTCGCGCAGGGCGGCGAGTTCGCGTTCGTGCTGTTTGCGGTCGCGCGCGATCTGGCGCTGCTGACCACGCGCCAGCAGGACGAGCTGAACCTCGCCGTGACGCTGTCGATGGCGGCGAGCCCGATGCTGGTGCGCCTCACCGACAGCCTCGCCGAGCGGCTCGCCGAGCGCCGGCGCCGGCGCTCCCCGGCGCAGGCCGAGCCGATCGCCGCGGCGCCGGTGCTGATCGCCGGCTACGGCCCCTTCGGCCAGACCGTCGCCCGCTACCTGCGCGTGCACGGCATCCCCTGCACGGTGCTGGAGACCGACCTCAAGCGCATCGAACTCGGCCGCGCCCTCGGCCAGACCGTGCACTTCGGCGATGCCTCGCGCATCGAGCTGCTGCGCGCGGCCTCGGCCGGCGACGCGCATGTGCTGGTGATCGCGGTCGATGACGGCGAGACCTCGCTGCGCATCGCGCGCACGGTGCGTCATCACTTCCCGAGGCTGCGCACGATCTCGCGCGCCTGCGACGTGCGCCACACGCTGGCGCTGATGGAGCTCGGCGTCGGCGTCGTCACCAGCGACACCTACCTGTCGGCGCTGGAGATGAGCGAGCACGTCGCGGTCGCGCTCGGCGTGCCGGCCGGGCAGGCGCACACCGACGTGCTGCACTTCCGCGCACACGACCAGCGCAACCTCGACCGGCTGCGCGCCGTGCATCACGACGAGGCACGCATGCTCGACACCGCGCGCGCGATCATCGCCGAGATGGAAGAGGTCTTTCGCGAGCGCCGGCACACGCCGGCCACGCAGCCGCCGGCGGCCGGTGCGCCGCCACTGCCGCGCATCGCACCGCGCGAGGCACCGCAGGGCGGCGGCACGGGCTGAGCGCGCGCCCCGGCCGCGGTGCGCGATCGTGCGACACTGGGCGGCCGCATCCTGTCTGTCCCGCTGCCCTCATGTCCGATCTGGCCGAATTCGTCGTCATCCTCACCGCCATCGTGCTGGCCGTGCCGCTCGCACGCCGCTGCCGGCTCGGGGCCGTGATCGGCTATCTGATCGCCGGCGTCGTCATCGGGCCGTCCGGACTCGGCCTGATCCGCGATCACGAGGCGATCCTGCACATCGGCGAGCTCGGCGTCGTGCTGCTGCTGTTCCTGATCGGCCTGGAGCTGAAGCCCTCGCGGCTGTGGGCGCTGCGCCGGCCGGTGTTCGGGCTCGGCGGCGTGCAGGTGCTCGCGACCGGCGCCGTCGCGACGCTGGCGCTGCGGCTGCTCGACTACCCGCCGGCCGGTGCGCTGGTCGCGGGGCTGGCGCTGTCGCTGTCCTCGACGGCCTTCGTGCTGCAGCTGCTCGCCGAGCAGGGCGAACTCGGCAGCCGCCACGGCCGCGATGCCTTCGCGGTGCTGCTGCTGCAGGACGTGGCGGTGATCCCGATGCTGGCGCTGCTGCCGCTGCTCGCCACCGAGGCCCGGCCCGGCGACGAGGGCGACGGGCTGCGGCAGGCGGCGGTCGCGGTCGCGGCGATCACGGTCGCGGTGCTCGCGAGCCGTTACCTGGTGCCGCGGCTGTTCCGGCTGATCGCCGCCAGCCGCTCGCACGAGGTCGCCACCGCCGGCGCGCTGCTGGTGGTGGCCGCCGCCGCGCTCGGCTGCGCCGAGATCGGCCTCAGCATGTCGCTCGGCGCCTTCCTGATCGGCCTGCTGCTCGCCGATTCCGAGTTCCGCCACGAGCTCGAAGCCAACATCGAGCCGTTCAAGGGCGTGCTGCTCGGGCTGTTCTTCATCGCGGTCGGCATGTCGGCCAACCTCGGCCTGCTCGCCGAGGCGCCGCTGCGCCTGCTCGGCCTGACCCTCGGGCTGATGGCCCTGAAGGCGGGGCTGATGTTCGGGGTCGCGTGCGCCTGGGGTCATGCCGCGGCCAGCGCCGGCCGGGTCGCGGTACTGCTCGCGCAGGGCGGCGAGTTCGCGTTCGTGCTGTTCGCCAATGCCGCCGGTCTCGGCCTGCTCGATGCGGCGCGCGTCGAAGAGCTGAGCGTGGTCGTGACGCTGTCGATGGCGCTGACGCCGCTGCTGCTCGCCGCCCTGCAGGCCGGCGAACACTGGCTGGCCGCGCGCCGGCCGCGGCCGCCGGGTCCGCCGCTGCCGCCGATCTCGCCGGCGCCGGTGCTGATCGCCGGCTACGGCCGCTTCGGCCAGACGCTGGCGCGCTTCCTGCACGTGCGCCACGTGCCGTACACGCTGTTCGACACCGATGTCGCGCGCATCGAGCTCGGCCGCCAGCTCGGCGAGACCGTGCACTACGGCGATGCCTCGCGCGTCGAGCTGCTGCGCGCCGCGCACGCCGCGCACGCCGCAGTGCTGGTGATCGGCATCGACGATGTCGAGACCTCGCTGCGCGCGGCGGCGACCGCGCACCGGCACTTCCCGCAGCTGCGCGTGCTGTCGCGCGCCTGCAACGCCCGGCACACGCTGCGGCTGATGGACCTCGGCGTGCAGGCGGTGGCGAGCGACACCTACCTGTCGGCGCTGGAGATGGCCGAGTGTGTCGGCGTCGCGCTCGGCGATGCGCCGGCTGCGATCCGTGCCGAGGTCGAGCGCTTCCGCGAGCACGACCAGCGCAACCTGCGCCGGCTGCACGGCCTGCATCACGACGAGCGGCGCATGCTGGCCGCGGCGCGCGCGGCGGTGCTGGAGATGGAGGCGGTGTTCGGCGGGCGCGAGCGCCGTCCGCCGGCCGGCCGGGACGATTGAAGGCCGCCGGACGTGCCGCCGGTGCAGCCGTCCGGACGCCGCTACGCCGCCGGGCGCCGCGGCTGCGATAATCGCCGGCCTCGCCGCGCTTCCCACCCCGGTATGCCCGCCATGTCCCAGTCCAGTTCCGCTTCCGCGCTTCCCCGCCGCCGCGCCGTCCGCGTGCAGGTCGGCTCCGTCGCCATCGGCGGCACGGCGCCGGTCGTCGTGCAGTCGATGACCAACACCGACACTGCCGATGCCGTGCGCACCGCGATCCAGGTCGCGCAGCTCGCCCGTGCCGGCTCCGAGCTGGTGCGCATCACCGTCAACACCGAGGAAGCCGCCGCCGCCGTGCCCGAGATCCGCGCGCGGCTCGATGACATGGGGCTCGCCGTGCCGCTGGTCGGGGATTTCCACTTCAACGGCGACCGGCTGCTCGCGAAGTACCCGGCCTGCGGCCACGCACTCGGCAAGTGGCGCATCAACCCCGGCAACGTCGGGCGCGGCAGCAGGCGCGACGAGAAGTTCGCCGCGATCGTGCGTCTGGCCGTCGAGATGGAGAAACCGGTGCGCATCGGCGTCAACTGGGGTTCGCTCGACCCGGCCGTGCTCGCGCGGCTGATGGACGAGAACCACCGCCGGCCCGAGCCCTGGGACGCCGCGACCGTCATGCACGAGGCGCTGGTCGCCTCCGCGCTCGAAAGCGCCGGGGCCGCCGAGGCGCTGGGGCTCGCGCACGAGCGCATCGTGCTGTCGGCCAAGGTCTCGGGCGTGCAGGACCTGATCGCCGTCTACCGCAAGCTCGCCGCGCGCTGCGACTACCCGCTGCACCTCGGCCTGACCGAGGCCGGCATGGGCTCGAAGGGCATCGTCGCCTCGACCGCCGGCCTCGCCGTGCTGCTGCAGGAAGGCATCGGCGACACGATCCGCATCTCGCTGACGCCGGAGCCCGGCGCGGCGCGCGAGCAGGAGGTCATCGTCGCGCAGGAGATCCTGCAGTGCATGGGCCTGCGCTCGTTCACGCCGATGGTGATCTCCTGCCCCGGCTGCGGGCGCACGACCTCGGACTACTTCCAGCGCCTCGCGCAGCAGATCCAGTCCTACCTGCGTGCGCAGATGCCGCTCTGGCGTGCCGAGCACCCGGGCGTCGAGGCCATGACGGTCGCGGTGATGGGTTGCGTCGTCAACGGCCCCGGCGAAAGCAAGATGGCCAACATCGGCATCTCGCTGCCCGGCGCCGACGAGGACCCGGTCGCGCCGGTCTACGTCGACGGAAAAAAGACCGTGACCCTAAAGGGCGACACGATTGCGGCCGATTTCCAGGCCATCGTCGATGACTACGTGAAGTCGCGTTTCACCCGGACGTAGGCCGGACACAGGCCCGGGGCAGCGCGCCTAGACTGGATTCCCCATGCCCGCACAGACGGGCCGGTACACCAGAGGAGAGCGTCGGGCCATGAAGATTCAGGATCTCACGGTGCTGCTGGTCGAGCCCTCGGCCACCCAGGCAAAGATCGTGCGCCAGCAGCTGCAGGCCCTCGGTGTCACGCGCATCGAGACGGTCACGAGCGGCGCCGCGGCGCTGCCGGTCGTGCAGGCGCGCGACCTGCATCTGGTCGTCAGCCGCCTGTACCTGCCCGACATGTCCGGAGCCGATCTCTCCAAGACCATCAACGCCCTCGACCGGCCGTTCCGCCCGGCCTTCATGCTGATCTCCAGCGAGACCAACGAGGCCTATCTCGAACCGCTGCGCCAGGCCGGCGCCGCGGCGATCGTGCGCAAGCCCTTCGACGCGAGCTTCATGCAGGAGGCGCTGCACGCGGTGCTCGATCACCTCGAACCGGGCACGCTGCACCTCGGCGAGCGCGACATCGAGGAGATCCGCGTGCTGCTCGCCGACGATTCGACGGCCGTGCGCCGCTTCCTCGTGCAACTGCTGCGCGGCCTCGGCATCGATCGCATCGACGAGGCCGACGACGGCGCGACGGCGATGCCGTTCATCGACCAGCACTACTACGACCTGCTGATCACCGACCTGCACATGCCGCTGCTGAACGGCATCGAGCTGACGCGCTACGTGCGCTGCGAGAGCCAGCAGCGCTCGCTGCCGATCGTGATGATCACCAGCGAGGCCGACGGCGGGCGGCTGGACATGGCGCGTGCCGCCGGGGTCTCGGCCTTCCTGCACAAGCCCTTCGAGGCCAAGGCGCTGAAGGCGCACATCGAGCGGCTGCTGGCCGGCTGACTGTGAAGATGCGTGGCCGCAGGGAGTACCTATTCCGATCGTAGGGTTTGCCGGGCGATGGTTCGGGGCACAATCGCCGGCATGCAGATGCTGGCCGGGCATGAACCCGGCGGCTCACCGGCGCGGTGCATGAAGCTGCGTCTTACAGGACTCCGGGAGAACCCTGCCGATGAACGACCGCCGCCCGCCGGATGACGATCCCCTGCTGCAACGCCTGGGCGAACAGCTCGAACGCCGCGGCGTGCATGCCGGGACGGAGACGGCGCGGGCGCTGCTGGAGCGCGCCTCGGCGGAACTGCGGCGCGGCGCCGATCTCGACCAGCTCGCTGCACGCCTGGCCGAGCAGGCCTGTGCGGCGGCGCGGCGCGTCAGCAGCAGCGCCGCCCAGCCGGTCGAGCGGCTGATCGCGGTCGGGGCCTCGACCGGCGGTCCGGATGCGATCCGCACCTTCCTGCGCGGCCTGAACCGGCGCTCGCCGGGCGTCGTGATCGCGCAGCACATGCCGGCCGGCTTCACGCGCCTGTTCGCCGAGCGCCTGACGCAGACCACCGGCCTCGAAGTGATCGAGGCCGCCGGCAACGAGTCGATCCTGCCCGGTCACGTCTACATCGCGCCGGGTCACGCGCACCTGACCGTGCGCCGCGCCGGCAGCCACTTCCTGACGCGGCTGTCGGACGCCCCGCCGGTCAACGACGTGCGGCCCTCGGTCGACGTGCTGTTCGAATCGCTCGCCGGCTGCGCCGGCGAGCACGTCACCGGCGTGCTGCTGACCGGCATGGGCCGCGACGGTGCGCAGGGGCTGCTGGCGATGCGCCGGGCCGGCGCGCGCACCTTCGCGCAGAACGAGGCCACCTGCACCGTCTACGGCATGCCGCGCGCGGCCGTGCGCATCGGTGCCGCCGAAACCGTGCTGCCGATCGAGCGGCTGGCCGCGGCCGTGCTCGGTGAGGGGGCCGGGGGCATCAGCCCTTTTGAAGCCAGTCCCCGATCAGCCGTCGCGACAGGCTCATTTCGTGCGGCAGTCCCGGCATTCGGCTGCGTGTGAACCACGCGGCCTCGATGATCTCGACGCCGTCGATCGCGATCTCGCCACCGCTCCATTCCGCGGTGAAGCCGATCATCAGCGAATGCGGAAACGGCCACGGCTGGCTCGCGAAGTAGCGCAGTCCGCTGATTTCCAGCCCGACTTCCTCGCGCACCTCGCGCGTCACGGTCTGTTCGAGCGCCTCGCCGGCCTCGACGAAGCCGGCGAGGATCGACCAGACGCCGGGCGCGAAGCGCGGCGAGCGCGCAAGCAGGATTTCCTCACCGCGCGTCACGCGCACCATCACCGCCGGCGACACGCGCGGATAACTCATGTGGCCGCAGGCCGGACAGGCGCGGGCGCGCTCGTCGGTGCGTGATTCGGTCGGCGTGCCGCAGACCCCGCAGAAGCGGTGCGTGGCGTCCCAGGTCAGCAGCTGCGCGGCCTGCGCGGCGATGCCGAGCAGCTCCGGATCGAGCTGGCCCCACAGCGCGCGCAGGCTGACGAAGGCCGCGCCGGGCAGCGGCCCGGCTTCGGGCGGCACGGCGAGCGCGCGGCAGGGCACGCCGTCGAAGTGGCCGAGGCCGAGCACGCTGCCGGGCAGCGGCGCGTCGCGGCCGAACGGCAGGCTGGCGCCGGCGGCGTCGCGCAGCACCAGCAGGCGGCCATCCTGCAGCGCGAACCACCAGCCCGGTGCCGCCGGGTCGGCGGCGGGCACGGCGGCGACGTAGCGATCGGGCAGTTGCAGCATCGGGCGGCTCCTCGGCGACGGTGACGCGGCGCATCATCGCACGGCCGCGGCCGCTGGCCGGGGCTCAGAGCTCGGTCAGCGCCACGCTGGCGGTGTCCTCCAGTCCGAGCAGCCGGCGCACGCGCCAGATCGCCGTCGACACCTTGCCCTCGATCAGCAGCCGGCCCGGGACTTCCTCGATGCCGGCACGTGCCAGCACCTTCGCCGGCTGGCCGCGCACGCCGGCGAGCACGACGCAGATGCCGTCGGCATGCAGGCGGCGGATCGCCGAATCGAGCGCGACGACGCCGGAGATGTCCATGACCGGCACCGATTCCATGTCGAGGATGACGACCTCGCAGTGGTCATCGATGCGGTGCAGCGCGCTCATGGCCTTCTCGGCGGCGCCGAAGAACAGCGGGCCGGCGACCTCGTACAGCCGCGTGTGCGCCGGCAGGGCTCCGGCATGGGCGTGGGTTTCCTCGCCCTGCAGGCGCATGCCGGCGAACTCGGCCATGCGGTTCATGAACAGCAGCGCCGCGAGCACGACGCCGACGCCGACCGCGACCACCATGTCGAACACCACGGTCAGCCCGAAGCAGACCAGCAGCACGATGATGTCGCTCTTCGGCGCCACCCGCGTGATGTGCAGGAAGTGCTTCATCTCGCTCATGTTCCACGCCACCAGCAGCAGCAGCGCCGCCAGCGCCGACATCGGCAGGTAACCGAGCAGCGGCGCCAGCGCGATCAGCACCAGCAGGATGAACAGCGCGTGGATCGCCGCGGCCAGCGGCGAGCGCGCGCCGGCGCGGATGTTGGTCGCGGTGCGCGCCAGGGCGCCGGTCGCGGCGATGCCGCCGAAGAACGGCGCGATCAGGTTGCCGAGGCCCTGACCGATCAGCTCGGCATCCGGGTCGTGGCGGGTGCCGGCCATGCCGTCGGCGACCACCGCGCAGAGCAGCGATTCGATCGCCCCGAGCAGCGCGATCGCCATCGCCGGCCCGACCAGCGACTTGACCGTCGCCAGCGTCAGTCCGAGCGGCGCCCCGTCCGCGCCCGGCAGGTTCCACGGCAGCACGAACTGCGGCAGCAGCGCCGGAATGCCGTGCAGGGTTTCGCCATCGAGCGTGTACGAGAAGCGCGAGGCGATGGTCGCGACCTCGACGTGGAACAGCCGTTCGAGTCCGTACGCGAGCAGCGTGC
Organism: Pseudomonadota bacterium; assembly: GCA_018240295.1. Taxonomy (GTDB): domain Bacteria; phylum Pseudomonadota; class Gammaproteobacteria; order Competibacterales; family Competibacteraceae; genus Plasticicumulans. The sequence goes on along the minus strand of JAFEGB010000015.1, from coordinate 5,453 downwards.
CGACGGCGAGCGCGACGAGGTGCTGCGGGATCGGTGTGCGCAGCTTCGGCCACAGGATCAGCACCGCGAGCGTCACCGCGCCGACCAGCAGGTCGGCCGGATTGAGGCCGGGCAGCGCGAGCCCCACCTGATGCATGCGCTCGAAGAAGCTCTCGGGCGCGTGTGCGAAGCTCAGGCCGAAGAAATCCTTGAACTGCAGCGACGCGATCACGACGCCGATGCCGGCCGTGAAGCCGGTCGTGACCGGGTAGGGGATGAACTGGATCAGCTTGCCCATGCGCCCGATGCCCATGCCGAGCAGCATCACGCCGGCCATCAGGCTCGCGAGCACGAGCCCGCCCATGCCGTACTGCTCGGCGATCGGGTGCAGGATGACGATGAAGGCCGCGGTCGGGCCGGAGACGCTGAAGCGGGCGCCGCCGGTCAGCGCGATCAGCAGGCCGGCGATCACCGCCGTGTACAGACCGTACTGCGGCGGCACGCCGCTGCCGATCGCCAGCGCCATCGCCAGCGGTACGGCGACGATGCCGACCGTGATGCCGGCCAGCAGGTCGGCGCGCAGGTCGCTCACGCCGTAGCCGGCACGCAGCGTCTCGCGCAGCGCCACGGCAAAGCGCGGCCCTCCCGAGTGTTCTTCCGTCGGTTTCATGTTCTGCCTTGTCGGTGTGCCGCTCGCCCGCGGCCGATCTGGTGCAGCCGCCCACCCCCGGGGCGGCGATGACCGGGCGATGCTAGCACGCACCATGCCCCGGCCGACGCGGGAAAGGACCGGCTGATCCACGGTTTGGCGGCCGTTTTCCGGTTCTGCCGCGCTTCTGGCGCGGTGATTGCTTTGGCGGCAGGCAAGCGGCCACTGTCACGAACCCTTGCCGAAACCGGCAATGCTGCGCTGCTGATGACGCAGGGCGTGGCTAGACTCCAGACCGGCTCGCCGCCCGATGCTGCGACGAGTTGCACACGAAGCAGCGCGCACGATTGGTCCTTCCCTGTCAATCGATCTTGACGCGGACCGACCGCGGCAGCGACTCCCATCACCCCCGGAGGTAATTCATGCGCAAGTCCAGCCACAGTGCCGCCGTCGTCACGGCCGCCCTGCTCGCCTTTGCCGGCACCGCCCACGCCGGTGCCACGCTCGATGCGGTCAAGAAGAAAGGCTTCGTGCAGTGCGGCGTCAGCGACGGCCTGCCGGGCTTCTCGTATACCGACGACAAGGGCAACGTCAGCGGTCTCGATGCCGACCTCTGCCGCGCGGTGGCGGCGGCGGTGTTCGGCGATGCGACCAAGGTCAAGTTCACGCCGCTGACGGCCAAGGAGCGCTTCACGGCGCTGCAGTCCGGCGAGATCGACATCCTGTCGCGCAACACGACCTGGACTTCCTCGCGCGACACCGCGCTCGGCCTGAACTTCACCGGCGTCACGTATTACGACGGCCAGGGCTTCCTCGTGAACAAGAAGCTCGGCGTCAAGAGCGCGAAGGAGCTCGACGGCGCCTCGATCTGCATCCAGGCCGGAACGACGACGGAGCTGAACCTCGCCGACTACTTCCGCGCCAACAACATGAAGTTCACGCCGATCAGCTACGACAAGTCCGACGAGAGCGCGAAGGCGATGGAAGCCGGCCGCTGCGACGGCCTGACCTCCGACCAGTCGCAGCTTTACGCGCAGCGCATCAAGCTCGCCGCGCCCGATGACTACATCGTGCTGCCCGAGGTCATCTCCAAGGAGCCGCTCGGCCCGGTCGTGCGCCACGGCGACGACGAGTGGTTCGACATCGTCAAGTGGACGCTGTACGTGCAGGTCGCCGCCGAGGAATACGGCCTGACCTCCAAGAACGTCGCCGAGGCCGCCAAGACCTCGACCAACCCCGACGTGAAGCGCCTGCTCGGCGCCGAGGGCGAGAAGGGCAAGGACTTCGGGCTGGCCAACGACTGGGTGGTCAACGTCGTCAGGCAGGTCGGCAACTACGGCGAGATGTTCAACCGCAACGTCGGTGACGGCAGCCCGCTGAAGATCAAGCGCGGCCTGAACGCCCTGTGGAACCAGGGCGGCCTGCAGTACGCACCGCCCTTCCGCTGAGCCGCGCCGGCCGCATGACCTCACCGGCGGCGCCGGACTCGCGCCGCCGCACCGACCCGAGCCCGCGGCGGCGCCGGATGCGCCGGACCCCGGGCCGTGCGCGGTGACGCGATCCCCCGATCGCGCCGCCGTCCGGAGCGCCTCCCATGACTACGCCCCTCGCAGGCGCAGCACCTGCCCGGCCGCCGTTCTGGAACGATCCCGCGGTCCGGGCCCTGGTCTTCCAGGCGCTCGCGCTCATCGCCGTCATCGCCCTCGGCTGGTATCTGGTCCACAACACGCAGCAGAACCTCGCCCAGCGCGGCATCGCCTCGGGCTTCGGCTTCCTGAACAACGCTGCCGGCTTCGGCATCGTCCAGCACCTGATCGACTACTCGCCGGCCGACAGCTACGGCCGCGTGTTCTGGATCGGACTGCTGAACACGCTGCTGGTCTCGGTGCTCGGCATCGTGTTCGCGACCGTGCTCGGCTTCGTGGTCGGCATCGCGCGGCTGTCGCGCAACTGGCTGGTCGCGAAGATCGCGATGGTCTACGTCGAGATCTTCCGCAACATCCCGCTGCTGCTGCAGATCTTCTTCTGGTACTTCGCGGTGCTGCGCACGGTGCCGAACCCGCGCAACTCGCTGGCGTTCGGGGATGCCTTCTTCCTGAACATCCGCGGCCTGTACGTGCCGCGCCCGGTGTTCGGTGACGATTTCGTCTGGGTGCTCGGCGCGCTGGCGCTGGCCGTCGTGCTGGCCGTGCTGCTGGGGCGCTGGGCGCGGCAGCGCCAGGCAACGACCGGCCAGCCCTTCCCGGTGTTCCTGGTGTCGCTCGCGATCCTCGTCGTGCTGCCCGGCGTGACGTACTTCGCGGCCGGCCAGCCGCTCACCTGGGACATCCCCAAGCTCGCCGGCTTCAACTTCCGCGGTGGCTGGGTGGTGATTCCGGAACTCGCGGCGCTGCTGGTGGCGCTGACGCTGTACACGGCGACCTTCATCGCCGAGACCGTGCGTGCCGGCATCCTGTCGGTCAGCCACGGCCAGACCGAAGCCGCCGGCGCGCTCGGGCTGCCGAACGGCCTGACGCTGCGCCTGATCGTGATCCCGCAGGCGATGCGCGTGATCATCCCGCCGCTGACCAGCCAGTACCTGAACCTTGCCAAGAACTCGACGCTGGCCGCGGCGATCGGCTACCCCGACCTGGTCGCGACCTTCGCCGGCACGGTGCTGAACCAGACCGGTCAGGCGATCGAGACCATCGCGATCACGATGTCGGTGTATCTGGCGCTGTCGCTGGGCATTTCGATGCTGATGAACTGGTACAACAAGCGCAAGGCGCTGGTGGAGCGTTGATCATGACCGAGCCGAATCCACCCGCGGCCACCTTCACGCCGCATCCCGACCTGCCGCCGCCGGCCGCCACCACCGGCGTGATCGGCTGGCTGCGCGCCAACCTGTTCTCGTCGCCGCTGAACGCGCTGATGACGCTGCTGGTCGCGGCGGCGCTGCTGCGCTGGATCCCGCCGATCCTCGACTGGCTGATCTTCAGCGCCGACTGGAGCGGCAGCAGCCGCCAGGACTGCACGGGCGAGGGCGCCTGCTGGGTGTTCATCAAGCAGCGCCTCGGCCAGTTCATCTACGGCTTCTACCCCGAGGACCAGCGCTGGCGCGTGAACCTGGTCTGGGTCATCGCCGTGGTCGCCTCGTGGCCGCTGTTCCTGAAGCGCAACCGCCTGCAGGTGCCGGCCGGGCTGTTCATGCTGTTCGTGTTCCCGGTGATCGCCTACGGCCTGTACACCGGCCCGCTGTTCGGCCTGCCGCACGTCGAGACCTCGCAGTGGGGCGGCCTGATGCTGACGCTGACCATCGCCGTGGTCGGCATCGCCGGCTCGCTGCCGGGCGGCATCCTGCTCGCGCTCGGACGGCGCTCGAAGATGCCGGTGATCCGCACGCTGTGCGTGACCATCATCGAGTTCTGGCGCGGCGTGCCGCTGATCACCGTGCTGTTCATGTCCTCGGTGATGCTGCCGCTGTTCCTGCCCGAGGGCATGAGCTTCGACAAGCTGCTGCGCGCGCTGATCGGCGTCGTGCTGTTCGAGTCCGCCTACATCGCCGAGGTCGTGCGCGGCGGCCTGCAGGCGATCCCCAAGGGCCAGTACGAGGCCGCCGATGCGCTCGGGCTCAACTATCCGAAGGCGATGGGCCTGATCATCCTGCCGCAGGCGCTGAAGCTGGTGATCCCCGGCATCGTCAACACGATGATCGCGCTGTTCAAGGACACCTCGCTGGTCATCATCATCGGGCTCTACGACCTGCTCAACAGCATCCAGCAGGCCGCGGTCGACCCGAACTGGCTCGGCTTCGCGACCGAAGGCTACGTGTTCGCCGCGCTGCTGTACTGGGTCTTCTGCTTCAGCATGTCGCGCTACAGCCAGCATCTGGAGCGTCGCCTGCACACCGGCCACAAGCGCTGAGCGCGCCTCCACTTCGAGGAAATTCCCGATGAGCGATACCGCCTCCAGCCCGAAGCTCGTGATCGGCGACAAGGTCATGATCGAGATGAAGGGCGTGCACAAGTGGTACGGCCAGTTCCACGTGCTGAAGAACATCAACCTGAACGTGCGCCAGGGCGAGCGCATCGTGCTCTGCGGCCCCTCCGGTTCCGGCAAGTCGACGACGATCCGCTGCATCAACCGCCTGGAGGAACACCAGCAGGGGCAGATCATCGTCGATGGCACGGAGCTGACCTCCGACGTCAAGCACATCGAGGCCATCCGCCGCGAGGTCGGCATGGTGTTCCAGCACTTCAACCTGTTCCCGCACCTGACGGTGCTGGAGAACTGCGTGCTGGCGCCGATCTGGGTACGCAAGATGCCGCGGCGCGAGGCCGAGGAAGTCGCGATGCAGTACCTCAGGCGCGTCAAGATTCCCGATCAGGCGAAGAAATACCCGGGCCAGCTCTCCGGCGGCCAGCAGCAGCGCGTCGCCATCGCCCGCTCGCTGTGCATGAAGCCGAAGATCATGCTGTTCGACGAGCCGACCTCGGCCCTCGACCCGGAGATGGTCAAGGAAGTGCTCGACACCATGGTCAGCCTCGCCGAGGACGGCATGACCATGCTGTGCGTGACCCACGAGATGGGCTTCGCCAAGCAGGTCTCGAACCGCGTGATCTTCATGGACCGCGGCGAGATCATCGAGCAGAACGACCCGCACGAGTTCTTCAACAACCCGCAGAACGAGCGCACGCGGCTGTTCCTGAGCCAGATCCTGCATCACTGAGAAAACGTAGCCGAACCTGCGGTTCAGCCCCTCTTCCCCGGCCCCTCTAATGCTCGCGGGGGAGGGGCTTAGAGAACCGCGTGTGCAGCGGTGATCGGTATAAACACGACGGGCCGG
>JAFEGB010000159.1 GCA_018240295.1 Pseudomonadota bacterium | reverse complement strand
TGACCACGACGCTGCCGCTGCACGTCGAGATTCTCTACAACGAATACAACTTCACGGCCGCCTTCGCCTGCGCCTCGGTGCTGACGCTGTCGGCGCTGCTCATGCTCGCGGCCAAGAGCGCCATCGAATGGCGCACGCGCCGCCACGGCGAATGAAGCCGCACCGCCCGCTGCCCTCGCCTCTTTCGCCAGACGCCGGAGATTCCGCTGCCATGAGCATCCGCATCCACAACGTCTCCAAGCGCTTCGGCCCGTACACCGCGCTCGATGACATCAGCCTCGACATCCCTTCCGGCGAGCTGGTCGCGCTGCTCGGGCCTTCGGGCTGCGGCAAGACGACGCTGCTGCGCATCATCGCCGGCATGGAAAGCCCGGACGCCGGCCAGGTCTGGTTCGACGGCACCGACACCACGCACAAGCACGTGCGCGAGCGCCGCGTCGGCTTCGTGTTCCAGCACTACGCACTGTTCCAGCACCTGAGCGTGTTCGAGAACGTCGCCTTCGGCCTGCGCGTGCGCCCGCGGGCGACGCGCCCGGCCGAGGCCGCGATCCGCGTGAAGGTCATGGAACTGCTGCAGCTCGTGCAGCTCGAGGGCTTCGCCGCGCGCTACCCCGCGCAGCTCTCCGGCGGCCAGCGCCAGCGCGTGGCACTGGCGCGGGCGCTCGCGGTCGAGCCGCAGGTGCTGCTGCTCGATGAGCCCTTCGGCGCCCTCGACACCCAGGTGCGCAAGGAGCTGCGCCGCTGGCTGCGCCGGCTGCACGACGAGCTGCACGTGACCAGCGTGTTCGTGACCCACGATCAGGAGGAAGCCCTGGAGGTCGCCGATCGCATCGTGGTCATGAACCGCGGCCACATCGAGCAGATCGGCTCGCCCGACGCCGTCTACGAGACCCCGGCCACGCCGTTCGTGTACCAGTTCCTCGGCAACGTCAACCTGTTCCATTCGCGCGTGCACGACGGCATCGCCAGCATCGCCGGCCTGCGCGTGCCGGCGCCGGAGCACGATGACGCCGAGCACGCGCCGGCACTCGCCTACGTGCGCCCGCACGACATCGACCTGAGCCGCAGCGCCGGTGAGGCCGCGCTGGCGGCGACGATCACCGAGGTGCGCCCGCTCGGGCCGGTCGTGCGCCTGGAGCTGAAGCTCGACGGCGATGGCGAGCCGCTCGAAGTCGAGCTGACCCGCGAGCGCTTCCAGCTCGAAGGCTACGCCACCGGCGAACCGGTCTGGGTGCGGCCGCGGCGCATGAAGGTGTTTCTGGATCGAGCCGTTACGGCGACGGGTGCGGGCGTTCCGACGGCTGCCTGAATGCTTCTGTTTTCCGGATATCTGGCAGTTGTCAGATATCCGGTTTTATTCAAGTTTTATTGAAAATATGATGGTATAAAAATACAAATTAAAAATAACCGTGCATCCCTGCACGATTGATTTTGATTTCAGTCGTTCCAGCGGCCCCGCAGGGCGCCGGCCAGTGAGCGGAAACGGAGGACCGAGGCCTGATTGCGGTCGCGTCGACTGAGCAGCACGGTGGCGCCCAGACCATCGAGGGTCTGGGCGGCGACATCGCTCAACCAGCGCTCGGCGCAGGGCACGAGTTCGCGCTCGCCGTTGCGGGCGAGCAGTGCCATCGGCAGGTCGTCGAGTTCCCGCCACTGGTCCGGATCGAATTCCCAGCCTTCGTTCTGCTCCCACGCCTGCCCGAGCAACAGGGCAAGCCCGACACCGCCACTGCCCCACAGGAAATCCTCGTGCGCCGGGCACGCATCGACTTCCTCGAAGGCGGCCGAGGAAAGCGGATCGGAGCGCGCGCCATAGGGGCGGCGCAGCAGCAGACGCGGAGCCGCGAGCGCGATCCGGTTGCTGCCGACCAGGGCCCGCACGGCTGACCAGCGCGCGGCAGAAATGGCATCGGCCGCGAAACCGGCCGGATCGATGGTGATGGCCGGGTCCATGCCTGCAAGCACCGTGGCGCCACAGTCCCCGGCGATGGCGCCGAAGGCTGCCAGCACGGTCACGTCTTCGGCCGAGGCGCCGAAGGTTTCGGTGCTGACCAGCAGTCCCCACTCCCCCGTCTGTTCGGCACTCTGCAGGATGAGGTTCGCCAGAATCGGCAGGTCGGCGGCAAGATCGGCGCAGAGTTCGCAGCGACCGATGTCGAGCACCCAGACCTCGACGCCGGCATCGTTGTCGACGCCCGCCACCAGCATCGCCAGCGAACGCCAGGCGGATTCGAGCCGCTGGAAGTCCGGATGGTGCAGCAAGGCCCGCAGGGCCTGCGTGCGGGCCAGTGCGCAGGCGGCATCGAGCACGGTCTGACGCGGGTCCGGCACCGGCGTTGCCGATGACGTGCCGGCGAGCAGGCGACGCACGAAATCCTCGGCTTTCTGCTGCATGTCGCTGCCGGCAGCGCTCCTGCCGACGCTGCCACCGAGCAGCGCGGCGAAGTCATCCGCCGGCGATGCCGGCTGTCCGGCTGGAACCGGCGGTGCAGCCTGCGGCTGCACGGCCAGCCGCCGGGCGCTGGCGTCGATGTCTGCAAACAAGGGTACGCGCGCCAGCAGCTGATCCGGATGCAGGTCGTCGAGGCTGGCGAAGTCGATCGTCAGCGCCGGCAGGCCGGAACCGGCGGCCAGTTCGAGCCGCGGTGCCAGTCTGGCCATCAGCGCATCGAGCGTTGCGGCACTGACGCGCATCGGCTGGCGTTCGGCAATCGGGGGACGCAGGGTTTCGCCGACCAGATCAGCGAGGATCAGGATCCGGCAGACCGTGCTGCCATCGGTCCGGGCGCTGCGGCGCTGCGGGCCAAAGGAAAATTCGACGCGTCCGGGCATGGCGCATCCACCTCCGGGCAGATTCGGTTTCGGGCAGATTCGATCGCAACGGCATTGCCGGCGCGATGGCACCGGCAATGCGGCATCTGCGTCGAGCGTAGCCGAGCGGGATCACGGACGGACAGCGATCCGACGAGAAATTCCGGCGATCTGGCGACGAATGGGCGGGAAACCCTGATTTGTCGGTTACAGGCGACAATCGTGCGAAACGCGTTGCCTCCATCGCGCTACCCTCCTAGACTCGCCCCCCGCCGTAAATACGGCTATCTGACCGGACCGTGGCGAACAACCCCTGCCCGTCCGGAAGCGAGATGAATCCGATGCGACAGCTTTCCCCCGCCGGCCAGCAGGCCGTCGACGATATTTCCCGCCGTCATGGCTTCAGCAGCGATGCCGTACGCGCCATGCTCGACGCCGTCATCAACGGCAACGGCACGATGGCGCAGTTCAGCCACCACGAATTCGGTGGTTCGGGCCAGTGGATGGCCGGCGGCATGCTGATGCTGGGCGACATGTTCAACCACGGCCTGAAGTCGCGCGTCGATGCCCTCTGCCAGGAACTCTCGACGCTGGTCGCGAACCAGCCCGGCCTGTTGCAGACCGGCAGCTTCCAGTCGCAGAGCCAGGGCAGCGGCCACAACGATTCGTACCAGCAGCAGGGCAACTGGAACCCGCCGTCCGGTCAGTCCGGCACTGGCTCCAGCCTGTTCACGCCGCAGGCGGACTGGTGGGGTCCGGAGCTGCGCTGGCCGAACAGCACCGGGGCGCAGAACGGCGTGCGCTATGCGTACTTCGCGCAGGCCCACCGCCTCGCCATCGAAACCGGTGGCCACGTGACGATCTACGACACGCTCGATCACCAGATCGGCGGCGTCTCGCAACAGCAGGGCAGCTCCGGCACGCTGAGCTTCACGAGCCAGTACGGCACCGTGAACCTCTCCAGCCTGCCGGTGATTTCCGGCGGCGGCAGGCAGCCGGATGCCTGGTCCCCGTCATCGTCACCGTCCTCCCCTGCGCCGATGAACTCGCCGGCACCGGCTGCTGCATCCGGCACCGCCAGCGAATCCGACATCTTCGCGACCATCGAGAAACTCGCCGGCCTGCGCGCGAAGGGTTTCATCAGCGACGATGAATTCAACGCCAAGAAGGCAGAACTGCTGTCACGGCTCTGAGATCCGGCGACCGGAACGTCGCCGGCTGTCTGCTGGGACCGGTGTGCTTGCGAAGGAATGGATTCAGGCGGGCCGGCCCAGGCGATAGTGCGTCGTGCACGTCGCCGCGGCGTGATTGCTGAGCAGCAGCACCGGACTGGTGGTGATGTGCTCGCCGTCCTCGAAACGCGGATCGTCATAGACCCGGCCGCTCAGGCGATCCCCGGCGATCAGGCACCAGTCCTCCAGCCGCGGCTGCGCGCCATGCGCCACCGCCGCCGGCAGCCTGACCGGGCTTCCGGCGGACGGCAGGCGGAAATAACGGTCGTTTCGGTCGAGCTTTCGATTCGGGCCGGACATGCTGGCCTCCGCATCTGTTCGTGTCTGCCCCACCTGCCCTGGACCCGTACCCGGGCGCTGGTGCGTTCCTCGCTGTGCAGGGTTGGCGGACGTGGAATCAATGCGGATTCTGAACTTCCGTTCATCCGGAAGTTTCACGCTTTCGTATCAAAACCGTGACTTGCTGTTTCCATGGCCTGCGCCGGCCCTGCGCACCGGGCCGCTGCTTCAGCCGTGACGCTGCGCGATGCCGCTCTTGACGGCCCAGACCGCCGCCTCGACGCGCGAGCGCAGGTTGAGCTTCTTCAGCAGGTGCTTGACGTGCACCTTGACCGTGCCCTCGGTGATGTCGAGCGCGCGGGCGATCAGCTTGTTGCTGCGCCCCTCGGCGATGTGCAGCAGGATCTCGTGCTCGCGATCGGTGAGATCGGCCGCCGGCAGCGCGCCGGAGCTGCTCTCGTTGCGCAGCGAGCGCGCCAGCAGTTCGGTCACCGGCCCCGACAGCACCAGACGGCCGCGCGCCGCCATGCGCAGGTTGGCGAGCATCTCCTCGGGCTCCATGTCCTTCAGCAGATAGCCATCGGCGCCGGCCTGCAGCGCGGCGAGGATGTCATCCTCGGAATCCGAGACCGTGAACATGATCACGCGCGAATCGGTATCGAGCGCCTTGATCGCCTTCAGCGTCTCCAGCCCGTTCATGCCCTTCATCTGCAGGTCGAGCAGGATCAGGTCGGGTTCGAGCTGGCGGGCGAGCTTCAGGCCTTCACTGCCGTCGGCGGCCTCGCCGACCAGGCGCATTTCCGGCTCCATGGCCACCAGCTGCGATACGCCCTTGCGTAGCAGCGGGTGGTCATCGATGACGAGGAGGGTTTGCGGGGCATCAGACATGGAGGGACTCCTCGGCGGAGGTATCGCTCGGGGGTTCGGCGTGGGTCGCCGGGAAGTCGAGCGCCACGCGCGTGCCGCCGTGGGTGCTGCGCCCGAGCTGCAGTTCGCCGTGCAGGCTGCGCGTGCGCTCGCGCATGATGGTGAGCCCGTAGTGGCGCTCGCGCTCGGGATTGTCGGACAGGCCGACGCCGTCGTCCTCGATCGTGACCTGCATGCGACCATCGACATGCGCGAGCGTGACGCGTGCGGTGCGGGCCCGCGCATGATGGACGATGTTCGACAGCGCCTCGCGCACGATCTGCAGCACATGGATTTCCTGATGCGGTGACAGCGGGTGGCCGTTCAGGCGGTCATCGAGCACGGTGGCGAGGTTGCCGCGCGTGCCGAACTCGCGCAGCGCCCGTTCGAGCGCCGGCTGCAGGCCGTCCTCGGCCATCGTGATGCGGAAGGTCGTCAGCAGCTCGCGCAGCTCGCGGTAGGCGCTGCTGAGGCCCTCGCGCAGCTCCGCGAGAATCTCGCCGACCGCGGCCGGCTGCCCGTCGGGCAGCGCCGACTGCAGGCGGCTGACCTGGATCTTCAGGTACGAGAGCTGCTGGGCCAGGGAATCGTGCAGCTCGCGGGCGATGACGTTGCGCTCCTCCAGCAGCGCCAGACGCCGCTTCGAGACCTCCTGACGCGTGGCGCGCAGCGTCGAGGCGATGTGGCGGGCGACGGTTTCCAGCAGCTGCACCTGCGTGGCGTCATCGACGCCGATGCCGGGGGCTTCGAGCAGCAGCACGCCGTAATACTCGCCGAGCTCCTGCACCGGCACCGACAGCGTCTGCGGCAGATGCGCCGGTTCGCTGCTGCTGCCGTCGCCGACGCAACTGCCGCAGTCGGGCCTGCGGCAGCGCTCCGGGAAGTCCGGATGCGTGCTGATCTTCTGCTGCAGCTTCAGCGACTGCGCATCGACGAGGCACAGGCTCGAACCGCGCGCCCCGGTGTAGCGCTCGACCTCGGCGAGCACCGCGGTCAGCGTCGCGGCGGTCGGCGGCGCCTCGTTGAGCCGGCGTGTGGTCGCGTACAGCAGCTCCAGCGAGCGGTTGGAGCGGCGCAGCGCATGCGTCTGCGCCTCGACGCGCGATTCGAGATCGGCATACATCTTCGACAGATCCTCGGCCATCGCGTTGAAGGCCTGCGCCAGCACGCCGAGTTCGTCGCGACCGACGTGCTCCGCCCGACCGATGAAATCGCCGCGGCGCACGCGGTCGGCAAGCCCGAGCAGTTCGCGCAGCGGCGGCAGCAGCCGCAGGCGCACGCTGCGCCAGGCCAGCACCGCCAGCAGCAGCGTCGCGAGCAGGATCGCGCCCTGCACCCAGCGCAGCGCGGTCAGCTTGGCCTCGGCGTGCGTCTCCAGCCGGCCGACGAAGCCGTCGATGCCGGCGACGAAGTCGTCGATCTCGGCGAGCGCCGTGCGCAGGCGCTCGGGCTGTGCCGTACCGCTGCTCAGTTCCAGCGCCAGCGGCCGCAGCCGCTCGTGCCACTGCGTGGCCAGCGCGCTGTAGTCGAGCCGGCGCGCGTCGCCGGCATCGGCCGGAATCGCGTGCAGCAGCTGCGGGTGCGTCAAGCGGCGCTCGAACTCGTCGAGTTCGTCGCGCACGGCAGCCGGCCCGGCCGCGGCACCGAGCCGGGTCGCGATCCGGTAGCTCTGCATGCGCAGCGAGCCGGCGATGTTGATCGCCGCGGCGTCGCCGGCACTGGCGACCGCGGTCAGCAGCGCGTTGCTCATGCCGATCAGCGCGAGCAGCGCGATGCCGCCGAGCAGCAGGCCCATGCGCCAGAGCAGGGAATCGCGCAGCGGCGGCAGCGGGGGCAGGGTCATCGGCGGGGGTCTCTCGCAGGAAATCCGGTCGGTGGTCGAAGGGGCCGGCTTGCGGACAGCACAGCCTCGTCAGGGCCCGGAGCCGCGACCTTGATGCCGGTCAAGGCGCACCGGCCGGCTCCGGCACTGCCACCTTCGCTCTCACCCGCCCGCGCGGGCGGGGTATCCGGCGGCAGGACGGGGTAGCCGGAACCGGCACCGCCTGCGTCCGCCCGGGCGCGATTCCGGCACCACGGGCCTGCATTGATAGCGCATTCAGGCACTTGCCGCCTGAGCCTGTTTTACTCCCTACGGGGCAGCGCGCGTGGCAATTCAGCCTACCCCCACCGGAAGCCATTGATTCACATCAAGCAGTCACCCGCCGCCCGACACCGACGATGGCGCTCAGTCCGGATTCCACGATCCGGGAAACGCTCTGATCCGGTCATCCGAGGTATCTGCATATGTCGGTCGGAAAACCCCAACAGGTGCGGGCGACGGTGGCTTCCACCCTTGCCTTCACCGTCTGCTTCGCGGTCTGGACGATCTTCTCGATCATCGGCATCCAGATCAAAAAACAACTCGGCCTCAGCGAGACCGAATTCGGCCTGCTGGTCGGCACGCCGATCCTGACCGGCTCGCTGATCCGGCTCGTGCTCGGCGTCTGGACCGACCAGATCGGCGGACGCGTCGTGTTCCTGTGGGTGATGCTGTCGGCGGCGATCGCAACCTGGCTGCTGACCTACGCGCAGAGCTACCAGATGTTCCTGGTCGCCGCGCTCGGCGTCGGCATCGCCGGCGGCTCGTTCGCGGTCGGCATCGCCTACGTGTCGAAGTTCTTCGATACCCGCTCGCAGGGCACGGCGCTCGGCGTGTTCGGTGCCGGCAACGTCGGCGCGGCGCTGACCAAGTTCGTCGCGCCGTTCGTGATGGTCGCCTACGGCTGGCAGACCGTCGCGCAGGTCTGGGCGGCCGCGATCGCGATCACCGGCGTGCTGTTCTATCTCTGCACCGAGGATGATCCAAGCCTGAAGGCCCGACGCGCGACCGGCACGAAGCCGCAGAGCTGCCTGCAGCAGATGGAGCCACTGAAGCACCTGCAGGTGTGGCGCTTCTCGCTGTACTACTTTTTCGTGTTCGGTGCCTTCGTGGCGCTGGCGCTGTGGCTGCCGCGCTATCTGACCGGCGCCTACGGCATGGACATCAAGGAAGCCGGCATGGTCGCCGCGATGTACTCGATTCCGGCCTCGCTGTTCCGCATCGTCGGCGGCTGGCTGTCGGACAAGTACGGCGCGCGCACGATCATGTACTGGACCTTCATCGTCTCGGCGATCTGCACGCTGATCCTGTCGTACCCGCCGGCCGATTTCGTCGTCAGGGGCATCCACGGCCCGATCAGCTTCCACCTGTCCACCGGCGTCGGCGGCTTCATCGCAATCGCCTTCGTGCTCGGTTTCTTCATGTCGCTCGGCAAGGCGGCGGTCTACAAACACATCCCGGTCTACTACCCGCAGCACGTCGGCTCGGTCGGCGGCGTGGTCGGCATGATCGGCGGCCTCGGCGGCTTCCTGCTGCCGATCACCTTCGGCATGCTCAATGACGTGACCGGCATCTGGCAGAGCTGCTTCATGCTGCTGTTCGTGATCGTCACCGTGTCGCTGCTGTGGATGCACTTCTCGATCCTGCGCATGGAACGGCGCGTCGTGCCGCAGATGAAGGATCTGCCGCAGGACCTGCCGGAGCTGGTCTCGGAAAGCCCGATGACGCTGACCGAATGGCAGCCGGAGGACAAGGACTTCTGGGAAAACAAGGGCCGGAAGATCGCGCAGCGCAATCTGTGGATCTCGATCCCGAACCTGCTGCTCGCGTTTGCGGTGTGGATGGTCTGGTCGGTCGTGGTCGTGAACCTGCCGAACCTCGGCTTCAAGTACTCGGCCAACCAGCTGTT
>JAFEGB010000158.1 GCA_018240295.1 Pseudomonadota bacterium | reverse complement strand
GGCAGCGGCTCGACGGCATCGGCATCCGGAAGCTGCAGCCGCTGCGTCTCGTCGCCGGCAGGCGCTGCCCTGCGGGTTTCCACGCCGGCGGGCAGCGCCGGCGGGCCCTCAGGCGCCTGCTGCGCGGTGGCGGGGTCCTGCTCGAAGGGCGGCCCGGACAGCGCCTGTGCGTCCGCCGGCACCGGCTGCGCTGCGCCCGGCAGCACGCGCCGGCTCAGCCACAGCGGGATGCCGAGCGCGGCGAGATAGCGGCGGTGACGGTCGGACATCCCGGAAACGGCGGACTCAGACGTCGCCGAGCTGCGGGTGCGCGCGCCCGGCATTCGCGCCCAGCTTGCCGAGCGCGTTGACGTAGGCCTTGGCCGAGGCGATGACGATGTCGGTGTCGGCGCCCTGGCCGTTGACGACGCGCCCGGCCTTCTCGACGCGCACGGTGACCTCGCCCTGGGCGTCGGTGCCGCCAGTGATGGCGTTGACCGAGTAGAGCTTCAGCTCGGCGCCGGCTTCGAGGATCTGCTCGATGGCCTTGAACGCGGCATCGACCGGGCCGGAGCCCTGGGCGCGGGCGCGCCGTTCGCTGCCGTCGACGCTCAGCACGACCTCGGCGACCGGGATCTCGCCGGTCTCGGAGCCGACGCGCAGATAGGCGAGACGCACGCGCTCGTTGCCGGCTTCGAGCGCGGCCTCGGTGACGAGCGCCTGCAGGTCCTCGTCGAAGATCTCGTGCTTCTTGTCGGCAAGGTCCTTGAAGCGCGCGAAGGCGGTGTTCAGCTCGGCATCGGAGCCGAAGCCGAAGCCGAGTTCCTCCATGCGCGCACGGAAGGCGTTCCGCCCCGAATGCTTGCCAAGCACCATGCGGTTGGCGGTCCAGCCGACGTCCTCGGCGCGCATGATCTCGTAGGTCTCGCGGTGCTTGAGCACGCCGTCCTGATGGATGCCGGATTCGTGCGCGAAGGCGTTGGCGCCGACGATGGCCTTGTTCGGCTGCACCGGAAAGCCGGTGATGCCCGAGACCAGCCGCGAGGCCGGCACGATCTGCGTGGTGTCGATGCGCGTGTCGCAGCCGAAGACATCCTGGCGCGTGCGCACAGCCATGACGATTTCCTCAAGCGCGGCGTTGCCGGCGCGCTCGCCGAGGCCGTTGATCGTGCATTCGACCTGGCGGGCGCCGGCGAGCACGGCGGCCAGCGAGTTGGCGACCGCGAGCCCGAGGTCGTTGTGGCAGTGCACCGAGAACACCGCACGTCCGGCGTTCGGCACGCGCGCGCGCAGCGCGCGGATGGTCTCGGCGAACTGCTGCGGCACGTTGTAGCCGACCGTGTCCGGGATGTTGATCGTGCGTGCGCCGGCGTCGATGACCGCCTCGACGATGCGGCAGAGGAAGTCGATCTCGGAGCGCCCGGCATCCTCGGCCGAGAACTCGACATCGTCGGTCCACTGGCGCGCGCGCTGCACGGCCGCGACCGCCGCCTCGATGACGGCGTCGGGCTCCATGCGCAGCTTCATCTTCATGTGGATCGGGCTGGTGGCGATGAAGGTGTGGATGCGCGCTTGCGCGGCGTCCTTCAGCGCCTCGCCGCAGCGGTCGATGTCGGCGGCCGTGGCGCGGCAGAGTCCGGCGACGGTCGACTCGCGCACCGCGCGCGCGACGGCCTGCACGGATTCGAAGTCGCCGGGGCTCGCCATCGGGAAGCCGGCCTCGATCACGTCGACGCGCATGCGTTCGAGCATCTTCGCGATGCGGATCTTCTCGTCGCGCGTCATCGAGGCGCCGGGGCTCTGCTCGCCGTCGCGCAGCGTCGTGTCGAAGACGATCAGCTTCTCGGGCAGGGCTTCGGGGCGGGGGTCGGAATTCGGGGCGATCGGACTCATCGGCGCAGACTCCGGGCCTGCGCGCACGGCGGGCAGGCGGCAACGGGCAGGACAGACGCGGCACTATAGGATTGCACCCCGGCACTGCCAAGCCGCGCACCCGTGCACTCAGGCCGCGCCCTCGTCCCCGGCGTCGTCACCGTCGCGCAGCTTGCGGCGCAGGATCTTGCCGACCGGCGTCTTCGGCAGCTCGTCGCGGAATTCGACGAATTTCGGAATCTTGTAGCCGGTGAGGCCGGTGCGGCAGTGCGCGATCAGGGCCTCGGCCGTGAGCTGGGGATCGCGGCGCACGACGACGAGCCTGACCACCTCGCCGCAGACCGGGTCCTCGGCGC
The DNA here is from genome assembly GCA_018240295.1 of Pseudomonadota bacterium. Taxonomy (GTDB): domain Bacteria; phylum Pseudomonadota; class Gammaproteobacteria; order Competibacterales; family Competibacteraceae; genus Plasticicumulans. The sequence goes on along the minus strand of JAFEGB010000158.1, from coordinate 3,361 downwards.
CGACCGCGGCGGCTTCGAGCACGCCGGGGTGCTGCATCACGTAGTCCTCGACCTCGTTCGGGTACACGTTGAAGCCCGAGACCAGGATCATGTCCTTCTTGCGATCGACGAGATGCACGTAGCCGCGCGCATCGATGCGGGCGATGTCGCCGGTCCTGAGCCAGCCGTCGGCATCGAGCACCTTCACGGTCTCGTCGGGCCGCTGCCAGTAGCCGGCCATCACCTGCGGGCCGCGCACGCAGAGTTCGCCGGCCTCGTCGATGCCGAGTTCGACGCCGTCGGCATCGCGGATCGAGATCTCGGTCGAGGGCAGCGGCAGGCCGATCGCCGCGTTGTACTCGGCGAGCGACAGCGGGTTCACGCACACGGCCGGCGAGGTTTCGGTGAGGCCGTAGGCCTCGACCAGCGTCACGCCGGTGGCCTTCGCCCAGCGCTCGGCGACCGCCCGCTGCAGCGCCATGCCGCCGGCGAGCGACACCTTCAGCTGCGACCAGTCGATGCGCCCGAACTCGGCGTGGTTCAGCAGCGCGTTGAACAGCGTGTTGACGCCGGTGATGCCGTGCACCGGCGCCTTCGCGAGCTCATCGACGAAGGCCGGGATGTCGCGCGGGTTCGGGATCAGCAGGTTGCACCAGCCCATGCGCAGGAAGGTCAGGCAGTTCGCGGTCAGCGAGAAGATGTGATAGAGCGGCAGCGCCGTGACGATGGTGCCGTTGCCGACGCCGCCGAGCGCCGGCGTGATCCAGGCCGTCGCCTGCAGCAGGTTGGCGGCGAGGTTGCGGTGCGTGAGCATCGCCCCCTTGGCCACCCCGGTCGTGCCGCCGGTGTACTGCAGGAAGGCCACGTCGGTCGCGGCCACCGTCACCGGCTGCGGCGTGCCGCCGGCCTGGGTGTCGGCGAACGGGATCGCCCGCGGCAGCTCGTACGGGCGCACCAGCTTCTTCACGTGCCGCACGACGGCGTTGACCAGCCAGCGCCGCGGCACCGGCAGCAGGTCGCCCATCGCCGTGACCACGATGTGCCGGATCGCCGTGCGCGCGACGACCTTCTGCAGCACGTGCGCGAAGTTCTCGAGGATCACGATGACCTCGGCACCGGAATCCGCGAGCTGGTGTTCGAGCTCGCGCGGCGTGTACAGCGGATTGACGCCGACCACCGTGCAGCCGGCGGCGAGCGTGCCGAACAGCGCCACCGGGTACTGCAGCACGTTCGGCATCATCAGCGCGACGCGCGTGCCCGGCGCCACGCCGAGGCCCTGCAGCCAGGCGGTGAACTCGCCGGCACGGCGCGCGAGTTCGGCGTAGCTGATCTCGTGCCCGAGGCTGCGACAGGCTGCCCGGTCAGCAAAGCGTGCGCAGGATTCGGCGAACAGTTCCGGCAGCGTGCCGGTGCTGTCGGGGTCAATCGTCGCCGGCACGCCGGGGGGGTATTCGGCCAGCCAGATCGGTTCCATGGGGGGCTCCCGTGCGGTTGCGGAAGAGGATGGCGCCTGCATCGGTGTTGGCAGCCATCCCGGCAAGCGTATACGGCCGCCCCCGCGGCTTCCTGCCGGCGCGGACTAGACTCGGAGTCATCGCCACGCCCGGAGACCGTCATGCGCGCGCTCCTCCTGCCGCTGTTCGCCGCCCTGCTCGCCGCCCCGGCTGTCACCGATGCCGGCGAGATCTACCGCTGGAAGGATCGCGACGGTGCCTGGCACTACGGCGACCGCCCGCCTCCGGGCGCCGACGCCGAGTGGTACGACCCGCGCCCGCGTGCCGGCGTCGACCGTCAGGCGACGCCGCCGGCGGCCGGCGGCTCGCCGGGCGCGCCCCCGGCCCCGAAACCGTCCTCCGGCCCGCGCTGAGACCGCCAGCCCGTGTTTTGCCGCACTGCGCAATCCATCGCTTTGCGAATTTCTTGCACCTGCACAATCGCGCCGCTAGCCTCGCAAGACCTGATGCTGCACCAGCACAAGGACGCGCCCCCTCCCCCCGTTGCAGAGGCCCGTCGCCATGACGAATCTTGCCGCCATGCTCGGCCGCTGCGTGCGTCGCGCGATCTGCCCGGTGCTGGCCCACGACTGGCGTTTCCGCGACATCGCGGCCGACGGACGCTGCACCGCGTACTGCCGCTTCTGCGGCAAGTGCGAACCGGCACGGCTGCTGCTGCGCAGCCCGCCCGCGGCCGCCGCACCGCCTTCGGTGCTGGCGGCGGCCCCGACCGCCCCGGATGTCATCGACCTCCAGGCCCGGCAACGGGAACTCGCCGCATGAGTCCCCGGCTGCCGACCGGCCTGCTGCTCGGCTGCGCCTGCTGCCTGCTCGCCGGCCTGCCGGCGCTTGCCGCCGGCGATTCCGTCCGCCGGGACGAGCTGTTCGGCCTGATCCCGACCGGTACGCGCACCGGCTCGAACCCCCTGCAGCGGGCCGACCAGCAGACCTGTGACGAACTCGCCCGCCGCACCCGGCTCGCGGCCGACATCGGCAACCGCGCCGGCCAGCAGGATTCCCAGCGCCAGCAGCGCGAGGCCGGCTGCCCGTAGCCGGCGCCTGCCCCGGCCCCGTGCCGGGGCCGGCAATGCGGTGTATCGTTCGGCGCCTCGCCGGCGGTGCCGCACTGCCCGTCGCGATGATCCCGCTGCCGGACGCCCGTCGACCGTGACCGCTGCGGCGCGCCCGGCATTCGCGCGTACCTCGACCCCCTGGGACTCCGCATGGCTCAGTACATCTACACGATGAACCGCGTTTCGAAGGTGGTGCCGCCGAAACGCGAGATCCTGAAGAACATCTCGCTGTCGTTCTTCCCGGGCGCCAAGATCGGCGTGCTCGGCCTCAACGGCTCGGGCAAGTCCTCGCTGCTGCGGATCATGGCCGGCATCGACACCGACATCCACGGCGAGGCCCGGCCGCAGGCCGGCATCAAGGTCGGCTATCTGGCGCAGGAGCCGCAACTCGATGCCGGCAAGGACGTGCGCGGCAACCTCGAAACCGCCGTGCAGCCGATCAAGGACGCGCTCGCGCGCCTCGATGCCGTCTACGCGGCCTATGCCGAACCCGACGCCGACTTCGACAAGCTCGCCGCCGAGCAGGCCGAACTCGAAGCGTATCTGCAGGCCACCGACGGCCACGATCTGGAGCGCACGCTGGAGATCGCCGCCGACGCGCTGCGCCTGCCGCCGTGGGACGCCGATGTCACCAGGCTCTCGGGCGGCGAGAAGCGCCGCGTGGCGCTCTGCCGGCTGCTGCTGTCGAAGCCCGACATGCTGCTGCTCGATGAGCCGACCAACCACCTCGACGCCGAATCGGTCGCCTGGCTCGAGCGCTTCCTGCACGAGTATCCGGGCACCGTGGTCGCGGTCACGCACGATCGCTACTTCCTC
>JAFEGB010000157.1 GCA_018240295.1 Pseudomonadota bacterium | reverse complement strand
GCGTTCGAGGCAACTGGGGATGCGTTCGATGCAACCGGGGATGTGCTCGATGTAACTGGGGATGCGCTCGATATGACTGGGGATGCGCTCGGTGCAACCGGGGATGCGCTCGATGTAACTGGGGATGCGCTCGGGATGACTGGGGATGCGCCCGGTACAACTGGGGATGCGCTCGATATGACCGGGGATGCGTCCATCCCCGGTGCAGCGGCGCCGGGTCGGAGTTGCGGGGCTCAGGCCCGCCGGCGCACGTGGATCGGTGCAAACGCTTCGCTCTGCACCAGTTCCAGCAGCGCCTCGCGCACGAGTTCGAGCACGGCGATGAAGGTGACGACCACGCCGAGGCGGCCTTCCCCGGCGTGGAACAGTTCGGTGAAGCGCGTGAACTGCACGGCATCGACGCGCACGAGGATTTCGCTCATGCGCGCGCGGATCGACAGCGGTTCGCGGCCGACGCGGTGGCTGGCGTGCAGCTCGGCGCGGGCGAGCACCTCGCGCAGGGCGCCGAGCAGTTCGCCGAGTTCGACGTGCGGCGGTTCGCGCACGCGCTCGTGGCGCGGCAGCGCAGCGCTCGCGGCGAAGACATCGCGCTCCAGGCGCGGCAGCGCGTCGAGGTCCTCGGCAGCGCGCCGGTAGCGTTCGTATTCCTGCAGGCGGCGCACGAGTTCGGCGCGCGGGTCTTCGGGTTCGCTGTCCTCGTCGCTGCGTGGCGGGCGCGGCAGCAGCAAACGGGATTTGATCTCGGCGAGCCATGCGGCCATCGCCAGATATTCGGCGGCGAGTTCGAAGCGCAGTTCGTGCAGCAGTTCGAGGTAGGCGAGGTACTGGCGGGTGATCTCGGCGACCGGGATGTCGAGCAGGTCGAGGTTCTGGCGGCGGATCAGGTACAGCAGCAGGTCGAGCGGGCCTTCGAAGGCATCGAGCAGGACTTCGAGCGCATCGGGCGGGATGTAGAGGTCTTCGGGCAGGCGTTCGAGCGCGACGCCGCGGATGCGCGCAGCCGCAGCCGGGCCGGGCGCATCCGTGGCGTCGCCGGCGGTGCCGGTGAGTCCTTCCGTCATGCGCCGCCCGGCCGGGTCAAGGGTTCAGCCGAGCTTGCGCAGGCCGGTGGCGGCGCGAAGTCCGGCGAGGAAGGGGCTGGCGATGGCGCGGGCCTTGTCGGCACCGGCGAGCAGGATGCGTTCGAGCGCCGCCGGGTCGCTGATCAGCGCCGCGTAGTGCTCGCGCGGGCCGGCGAGCACGGAGTCGAGCTTCTCGAACAGCACCTGCTTCATCTCGCCCCAGGCGATGCCTTCGGCGTAGCGCACGCGGATGGCCGCGGTTTCGTCGGCGCTCGCGAAGGCCTGATAGATCTGGAACAGCGTCGAGCCGTCCGGGTCCTTGGGTTCGCCGGGCAGCTGCGAGTTGGTGACGATGCGCATGACCAGCTTGCGCAGCTCCTTCGCGCTCACGAACAGCGGGATGGTGTTGTTGTAGGACTTGCTCATCTTGCGGCCGTCGAGCCCGGCGAGCACGGCGGCATCGTCCTCGACCACGGCCTCGGGCAGCACGAAGTGCTCGCCGTAGATGTGGTTGAAGCGCTGGGCGATGTCGCGCGCCATCTCCAGGTGCTGGGTCTGGTCCTTGCCGACCGGCACCTTGCGGGCGTTGAACATCAGGATGTCGGCGGCCATCAGGATCGGGTAGCTGAACAGCCCCATCGTGACGCCCCTGTCGGGGTCGGCGTCGCCGGAATCGAGGTTCTCCTGCACCGCGGCCTTGTAGGCGTGGGCGCGGTTCATCAGGCCCTTGGCGGTGACGCAGGTCAGCAGCCAGGTCAGTTCGGGAATCTCGGGGATGTCGGACTGGCGGTAGAAGCAGACGCGCTCGGGGTCGAGGCCGAGCGCGAGCCAGGTGGCGGCGACTTCGAGGCGCGAGCGCTGCACGCGCTCGGGCTCCTGACACTTGATCAGCGCGTGGTAGTCGGCGAGGAAGAAGAAGAATTCGGCCTCGGGATTGCGGCGCGTGGCCTCGATCGCCGGGCCGATCGCCCCGGCGAAGTTGCCGAGGTGCGGGGTGCCGGTGGTGGTGATGCCGGTCAGGATGCGGGTCTTGCTCATCGGGAGGCGGTCCAGGGCTGCGGCCGCGGACAAGGCAGCGGCGCGGGATTTCGGGTCAGGCCGGTCAGGCCGATCACACGGGATGCCGATCACGCATGAATGCGGGGTTCATCCCCCTCTCCCCAACCCCTCCCCCGCAAGGGGGAAGGGGCTGAAAAAGTCCGGGCGTTCCGCCGTGACCGGCAGGACTGCAGGGTTTTCTCATCCCCCTCTCGCCGGCCCCGGCCCTGTGAAGGGAGCAAGGCCGGGTCCGGAGCGGGCATCCGGCGGTGACCGGCTGCAGCGGCGGCAGGCGGCAGGGATCAGCCGAGCAGGCTCACGACGATCCAGAGATAGAACTGCTGCACGGCCTCGACGATCGGGCCGATGACGCGCCCGAGCACGCCGGTGGCCATCAGCACCACCAGCAGGATCAGGCCGGCCTGTTCGAAGCGGTAGAGCTGCACGCCGACGCGCGCCGGCAGCACGGCGGCGAGCACGCGCGAGCCGTCGAGCGGCGGCAGCGGCACGAGGTTCAGCACCGCGAGCACGACGTTGACGCCGATGCCGGCCGAGCCCATGAAGAACAGCGGCTGGCCGAGTTCCGGCAGCACGTGCGAAAGCCATGCGCCGAGCGCCATGACCAGCGCCCAGCCGGTGGCCATCACGAAGTTCGCCAGCGGCCCGGCCAGCGCGACGAAGGCCATGTCGCGGCGCGGATTCGGCAGCCGGTGCATGCTGACCGGCACGGGCTTGGCCCAGCCGAAGATGAATCCGGCCGTGAAGTACAGCACCAGCGGCACGATGATGGTGCCGATCGGATCGATGTGCGCGAGCGGGTTCAGCGTCAGCCGGCCCTGCTGCCAGGCGGTGGTGTCGCCGAGCCTGAGCGCTGCCCAGCCGTGGGCGACCTCGTGCAGGGTGATCGCGAACAGGATCGGCAGGGCCATGATGGCCAGGCGCTGGATGTCGTTGAGTTCGGGCATGGGTCGAGTATACGGGGCGCAGGCCGGACGCTGACAACGGCGTTGCGCTGCAGCAGATGCCGTCCCGCGCAGCCGCTTCAGGCTTCGGCGAGGAAGGCGCTGGCGTCGCCGCGGCCCTGACGGATCAGCACCGGCGGCAGGCCCTCGACCAGATCGAGCACCGTCGTCGGTTCGATGCCGCAGTTGCCGCCATCGACGATCAGGTCGAGCTCGCGCCCGAGGCCGGTCTCGATGTCCTCGGGATCGCTGACCGCGCGGTCCTCGCCGGGCGGGATCAGCGTCGCGCTCATGATCGGTTCGCCGAGTTCGGCGAGCAGCGCCGCGACGATCACGTGCTGCGGCACGCGCAGGCCGATGGTCTTGCGCTTCTCGTTCTGCAGGCGCCGCGGCACCTCGTGCGTGGCGCGCAGGATGAACGTGAACGGCCCCGGCGTCAGCGCCTTCAGCAGCCGGAACTGGGCGTTGTCGACGCGCGCGTACAGGCTCAGCTCCGACAGGTCCCGGCAGATCAGCGTGAAATTATGACGACGATCATCGATCTGGCGGATACGCTGGATGCGGGTCTGCGCATCCTTGTCACCGATGCGACAGCCGAGCGCATAGCAGGAATCGGTCGGGTAGGCGATGACGCCGCCCTCGCGCAACACCTCGACCGCCCGCCGGATCAGGCGCGGCTGCGGATTGACCGGATGTATCTCGATGCGCTCGCCCATGGACGGACCGACCCTGTAAGAAGCGGCGCGCACCTTGCCACCGCCACGCGCGGGCGGTCAAATGACCGGCCGCAGGGTTTCTGTCAGCAGCCCGTCAGCGCCCGGAATCCAGCGAAGAACAACCGGAATTCAGCCATGCAGGAATCCGAAGACGACCCGAAGGCCGGGGCCGATGATCCGGCTGCGCACGTGGAACGGGACGCCGAACGGGACGAGACCGAAGACGGCGCCGATTCCGGGCCGCGTCCGCCGCTGATCGTCGGCATCGCGGCCTCGGCCGGCGGGCTCGAAGCCCTCGGCGGGCTGCTGCGGCCGCTGCCGGCGACCGGGCGGCTGGCGTATGTGGTCGTGCAGCACCTGTCGCCGTCGCACCCGAGCCTGCTGGTGCAGCTGCTGCAGCGCGAATGCGCGCTGCGCGTCGTCGATGTCAGCGACGGGCAGGAGATCGTCGCCGATACCGTCTACGTGACGCCGCCGCGCACGAACGTCTCGATCCATGACGGCCGGCTGGTGCTGACCGAGGCCAGCGACCCGGGCGTGCCCAAGCCCTCGGCCGATCACTTCCTGCACGCGCTCGCCGAGGACCAGGGCGAGAACGCCATCGCCGTGATCCTCTCCGGCACCGGCACCGGCGGCGCCGAGGGCGTGCGCGCGGTCAAGGCCGCCGGCGGCTTCACGTTCGCGCAGGACGATGCCAGCGCCAAGTACTCGGGCATGCCGGCGGCGGCGATCGCCACCGGCTGCGTCGATCTGGTGCTGCCGCCCGAGCGCATCGCCGAGGAGCTGATGCGCCTGGCGCAGCTCGGCGTCCAGGGTGGTCTGCCGGTCGGCTCGCCGCACGTGCCGGCCTCGGTGTTCGAGCGCATGCTCAGGCTGGTGCAGCGCCACACCGGCACCGATTTCCTGAACTACAAGCCGAACACGCTGCGCCGGCGCGTGGCGCGACGCATGCTCGCGACGCACACGGCGACGCTCGAAGACTACGAGATGCTGCTTGCCACCCAGTCGGGCGAGATCGAGCGGCTGTATCAGGACATCCTGATCTCGGTGACGGCGTTCTTCCGCGATGTGCCGGCCTTCGAGGCGCTGGCCGGCGTGCTGCGCGAGATGGTCGCCGAGAAGTCCCCCGACGATGACCTGCGCGTCTGGGTGCCGGGCTGCGCGACCGGCGAGGAGGCGTACACGATCGCCATCCTGCTCGCCGAGGCCCTCGGCACGCGCCTCGGCGAGCGCAAGGTGCACATCTTCGCGACCGACCTCGACACCAATGCGCTCGCGATCGCGCGCCGCGGCGTCTACCACCACAGCGTCGCGAGCGTCGTGCCGCCGCCGCTGCTGGAGCGCTACTTCACGACCGCCGGCGAGAGCTACCAGGTCGGCAAGCTGCTGCGCGATCTGGTGATCTTCGCGCGCCACGACCTCGCGCAGGACCCGCCGTTCCTGCGTCTCGACCTGATCAGCTGCCGCAACCTGCTGATCTACTTCAAGAGCCCGCTGCAGGAGCGCGTGCTCGACATGTTCCACTACGCGCTGCGCCCCGGCGGCTGGCTGCTGCTCGGCAAGTCCGAGAACCCGCATACCGCCGATCTGTTCGCGCCCTCGGCCGGCAAGGTCAAGCTGTTCCGCCGCCGCGACGCCGCCCGCGCCCGCAGCCTGCAGATGCCGCGCGTGCCGGTGCGCGAGAACGACCGCGCCACACGCCCGCCGGCACGCGCCGGCATGACGCTCGAAGAGCGCGTGCGGCTGGTCGCGCTCGCCGCCTACGCGCCGGCCGGCATCGTCGTCGACGAGGCCATGGAGGTGCGCTACACGCTCGGCGACGTGTCGCCGTACATCCGCCTCGCCGAAGGCAAGGCCAACCTGTCGATCACGACGCTGATCCGGCGCGAGCTGCACGTCGACCTGCGCGGCCTGATCCTGAAGTGCCGCAGCAGCAACGCGCTGACCACCAGCCGCCGCATCACGATGGACGGCGGCCCGGCCGTGCGTCTGGCCGTGCATCCGCTGGCCGGCGACTTCCCCGAGGACCCGCTGTTCCTGGTCTGCTTCGAGCATCCGCGCGCCGAGATCGAGACCGGCCGGGCCGGCGCCGAGTCCGAGCAGATGCAGCGCACGCTCGAACTCGAACAGGAACTGGCCGCCTCACGCGAGCACCTGCAGACCGTCATCGAGGAGCTCGAAACCTCGAACGAGGAGCTGCAGTCGCTCAACGAGGAGATGCTCTCGGCCAACGAGGAACTGCAGTCGACCAACGAGGAACTGGAGACCGCCAACGAGGAGCTGCAGTCGACCAACGAGGAGCTGATCACCGTCAACGAGGAGCTGCAGAGCCGCAGCGCCCAGCTGATGGCGGCCAACGCCGATCTCGAAAACCTCAAGAACACGCTGCCCTGCCCGGTGCTGGTCGTCGATGCGCGCCTGCGGCTGATGTTCGCCAACCCCGCCGCCGACCGGCTGTTCGGCCTCGACCCGGATGACTCGGTCGGGCCGTTGCACGCACTGCGCGCGAACCTCGACTTCTCGGGCCTGCGCGAGGTGGTCGAGCGCGTCATCGATGCCGGCAACGAGATGACGCACCAGTTCGCCGGCGACCGCGATCACCTGCTGCGCGCCCGCCCCTACCGCGACGCGCAGGGCCGCATCCGCGGCGCGGTGCTGGTGTTCTGGGACAACACCGACATCCGCCGCGCCGAGGAGCGCATCCGCGAGCAGGTGCGGCAGATGGCGCTGCAGTCGCGGGCGCTGGCGGCGGCCGACAACGGCATCGTCATCTGTGATGCGCGCGCACCCGACCGCCCGATCAGCTACGTCAACGCCGGCTTCACGCGCATCACCGGCTACTCGGCCGAAGAGGTCATGGGCCGCAACTGCCGCTTCCTGCAGGGGCGCGAGACCGATCGCGGCATCATCACCGAGATCGCGCGCGCGCTCGCCGACCAGCGCCAGATCAGCGTGCTGCTGCGCAACTACCGCAAGGACGGCGAGCCGTTCTGGAACGAGCTGAACATCTCGCCGATGCGCGACGAGGACGGCGTCTGCACGCACTTCATCGGCGTGCAGAACGACGTGACCGAGCGCGTGCAGGCGGCCGAGCGCGCGCGTCTGGCGCTGGCGGTGTTCGAGAACACCAGCGAAGGCATCATGATCACCGACGCGCACCTGCACCTCGTGGCGGTCAACCCGGCGTTCACGGCGATCACCGGCTACCGCAGCGAGGACGCCATCGGCCAGCGCCCGACGCTGATCGCCTCCGGCCGTCACGGCCAGGACTTCTACCGGCAGATGTGGCGCGAGCTGCAGGCGCACGGCGAGTGGCACGGCGAGCTCTGGAACCGCCGGCGCAGCGGCGAGGTGTACCCGGAGCTGCTGCACATCCACGTCGTGCAGGACGATGCCGGCCACGTCACGCATTACGTCGGCATCTTCAGCGACATCACCGAGCTGAAGGCCGCCGAGCGGCGCATGCACGAGATCGCCTACTTCGACTCGCTGACCGGGCTGCCGAACCGCAGCCTGTTCAGCGACCGGCTGGCGCGGGCGCTGCTGCGCAGCCGGCGGGACAACACGCGCTGCGCGGTGCTGTTCCTCGATGTCGACCGCTTCAAGAACGTCAACGACACCTGGGGCCACGAGACCGGCGACAAGCTGCTGCAAGAGATCGGCACGCGCATCTCCGGCTGCATCCGCGGCAGCGACACGCTGGCGCGCTACGGCGGCGACGAGTTCGTGCTGCTCGCCGAGGATGTCGGCGACGGCCGCCGGCTCAGCGAACTGGCCGAGCGCATCCACGATGCGCTCACCGGCCCGGTGTCGATCGACGGCCAGACGATCGACACCGGCGTGTCGATCGGCATCGCCATCTGTCCGCAGGACGGCACGGAAGCCGAGGTCCTGCTCGCCAGCGCCGATGCCGCGATGTATCAGGCCAAGCACGCCGGCCGGCACACGCACCGCTTCCACGATCCGCAGATGAACGCGCTGTGGATCGAGCGCATGGCGCTCGAACACGAGCTGCGCGCGGCACTCGGCGGCAGCGGACTGGAGCTGCACTTCCTGCCGCTGGTGCGCCTGGCCGATCGCAGCATCGTCGGCTGCGAGGCGCTGCTGCGCTGGCGCCACGGGCAGCGCGGCCTGCTGGCGCCGGCGGAGTTCCTCGTCTCGGTCGCCGACGTGAAGCTGCTCGGCGACATCGACCGCTGGGTGCTGCGCAGCGCCGCCGCGCAGCACCACGCCTGGGCCGGCACGCCGGCCGGCGCACTGCCGATGGCCGTGAACCTCTCCGGGGCGCTGCTGCGCGACGGCGAGCGGCTGCCGGGCCTGCTCGCCGAGATCGCCGGTTCGTGGCTGTCCTTCGAGTTCACCGAGACGACGCTGACCGAGCAGGGCGCGCCGTCGCCGCAGTTGTGGGCGGCACTGCACGCGGCGGGCCTGCGGCTCGTGCTCGATGACTTCGGCACCGGGCGCGCGAGTCTCGTGCAGCTGCGCACGCTGCCGCTGGCGGTGCTGAAGCTGCACCGCAGCGTCTATCTCGACGCCGGCGGCGAGCGCATCGACCCGGCCATCGTCGAGGCCTTCGTCGCGCTCGCGCGCGCACTCGGGCTGGAGCTGGTCGCCGAGGGCGTCGAGACCGAGGCCGAGGCCGTGCTGCTGCGCGATCACGGCTGCCCGCTCGCGCAGGGCTGGCTGTTCGGCCAGCCGCTGAGCGCCGGCGAGCTGCCCGGGCGGCTCGGCACGGCACCGCCGGCCGCCGGCTGAACGCCGGCTTAACCCGCACGGGCACGCTGACGGTGGCGGCGGCGATTCGGTATAGACTGGCCGCCCGCCGTTCCCGGCCCGTCGCACCCCTTCCGCCGCCCCGATGAAGCTGTTCCTCGATTTCCTGCCGGTCGTTGCGTTCTTCGTCGCCTACAAGCTCGCCGACATCTACACCGCGACCGCCGCCGCCATCGCCGCCAGCCTCGCGGTAGTCGCGTACACCTGGTGGCGCGAGCACCGGGTCGAGAAGATGGCGCTGGTCACGGCCGGGCTGATGGTCGTGCTCGGCGGCGCGACGCTCTGGCTGCACGACGACATCTTCGTGCTCTGGAAGCCGACCGCCGTCAACTGGCTGTTCGCCGTGGTGTTCCTCGGCAGCACCTTCGTCGGGGATCGCAAGCCGATGGTGCGCCGCGCGCTCGGCGCCCAGATCGAACTGCCCGAGCGCCAGTGGCGTCAGCTCAATCTCGCCTGGGTGACGTTCTTCGCCGTCTGCGGCGCGCTGAACCTCGTCGTCGCGTTCCACTTCGACCGCGACACCTGGGTCAACTTCAAGCTGTTCGGCCTGCTCGGACTGACCGTGCTGTTCGTGTTCGCGCAGGGCTGGTGGCTGATGCGCCACCTGCCCGAAGGTCGCGATTCCGTCGCCCGAAAGGAGTGATCCCGCATGTTCTACGCCCTGATCGGCCGGGACCATCCCGGCACGCTGGAGGCGCGCCTCGCCGCGCGTCCGGCCCACCTCGAACGCCTGCACGCGCTGCAGGCCGAAGGCCGGCTGCTGCTCGCCGGTCCGCTGCCGGCGATCGACAGCCACGACCCCGGTCCGGCCGGCTTCGTCGGCAGCCTCGTGGTCGCCGAGTTCGAATCGCTCGAAGCCGCGCGCGCCTGGGCCGATGCCGACCCCTACGTCGCGGCCGGCGTCTACGCGGGCGTCGAGATCCATCCGTTCCGCAAGGTGCTGCCGGCATGAGCGCCGGGCGCATGCAGCGCATCGAGGCCTGCCTGCGTGCGGCCTTTGATCCGGTCAGCGACTTCGCCATCTTCGACGACAGCGCCCAGCACGCCGGCCACGCCGGTGCGCGGGAAGGCGGGCACTTCCGCGTGCGCATCGTCAGCCCCGCCTTCGCCGGTCTGAATGCCGTCAAACGCCATCGCGCGGTCTATGCCGCGCTCGGCGCGCTGATGCAGACCGACATCCACGCCCTGGGCATCGATGCCCGCACCCCGGACGAGCCGTGATCCGGCCGTCTGTTTCTTTCCGGACTTTTCCAGATGCTTCCGATCGGACAGGACCCCACTGACAACATGACGACCACCGTCCGCCACGCCCCCGCCCTGCTCGCCCTGGCCCTCGCGCTCGCCGTCGCCGGCAACGCCACGGCCCAGCAGCCGGCCCCTGCTCCGGTCGCACCGCCGGCGGCACCGGCCGCCACCCCGGCGCCGAAGCCGCTGCCCGATCCGGTCGCCGTCGTCAACGGCGAGCCGATCGCGAAGAGCACCTTCCTGACCTACCAGCAGCAGCGCGCCCGGCAGATGGCCGCGCAGGGCATGCCGCTCGATCCCGACGGCAGCCGCGCGCAGATCGTCGATGAGCTGGTCATGCAGGAGCTGCTGGTGCAGCAGGCCGTGAAGGACAAGACCGCCGAGGATCCGGAGGTCGCGGCCCAGCTCGATCTCCTGCGCCGCAACATGCTGGCGACCGCGGTCGTGCGCAAATACCTGAAGACCGCCCAGCCGTCCGAGGCCGACATCAAGGCCGAGTACGACAAGGCGGTCGCGAACATGAAGACCAAGGAATACAAGGCGCGCCACATCCTCGTCGACAGCGAGGAGAAGGCGAAGCAGATGGTCGCCGAGCTGAAGAAGGGCGCGAAGTTCGAGGACCTGGCCAAGGCCAATTCCTCGGACGGCTCCAAGGACCAGGGCGGCGATCTCGGCTGGTTCACGCCGGACATGATGGTCGAGCCGTTCTCGCAGGCCGTGGTCGGCCTCGACAAGGGCAAGTACACCGAGGCCCCGGTCAAGACCCAGTTCGGCTGGCACGTGATCCAGCTCGAAGATGTGCGCGACCAGACCCCGCCGCCGCTCGACGAACTGCGCCCGCAGCTGACGCAGATGCTGCAGGGCAAGCTGGTCAACGACTATCTGGAAAAGCTCAAGGCCGGCGCCAAGGTCGAGGTCAAGGAGTAATACCGCTCACGGCTGAACATCCGGTCTTTTCAGCCCGTTCCCCCTCGCCGGTATCTACACGAGTCAGCGACTCTGCAGGCCGGATGGATCGACCCCCAACGCCCGGGCGTCGATCTCCCCTCTCCCCTTGCGGGAGAGGGGCCGGGGGAGAGGGGGAGACGCCGGCACTGCGTCCGGACCTTGCCCCCTCTCCCCAACCCCTCCCCCGCGAGGGGGGATGGGCTTGTTCGCCCCTGCCTTGCCATTGCCCTGCTCCATCCGCGCTGCCCGGGCCTGTCGAGGTGTGCTCCCGCGCGCACCGGCGCCTTGTTCCGGCGGGCATGAAACGGGTGGATGGCGTCGCCTGATGCG
>JAFEGB010000156.1 GCA_018240295.1 Pseudomonadota bacterium | reverse complement strand
TCCCATGACCGACGCCCTGCACCGCTTCCTGTTCGAATCCCATCCCGTGCGCGGCGAATTCGCGACGCTCGACGGCCTCTGGCAGACCGTGCTGGAGCGGCGCGACTATCCGGCGCCGGTGCGGCGCGTGCTCGGCGAGGCCATGGCCGCCGCGGCGCTGCTGTCGGCGACGATCAAGTACACCGGCGTGCTGACGCTGCAGCTGCAGGCGCCCGACGGACGGCTGCGCCTCCTGGTCGTGCAGGTGCATTCGGACCGCACGCTGCGCGGCCTCGCGCGCTGGGACGAAACCGCCGGACTGCCCGATGAACTGCCGCTCGCCGGGCTCTGCGGCCATGGCACGCTGGTGATCAGCATCGAGACCGAGGGCGCGCGCGAGCCGTATCAGGGCATCGTGCCGCTCGATGGCGAGTCGATCGCCGCGGCGCTCGAACACTGGTTCGCGCAATCCGAACAGCTGCCGACCCGGCTCGTGCTCGCCGCCGATGCGCAGCGCGCGGCCGGCCTGCTGCTGCAGCGCCTGCCCGGCGTCGATGCCGACGCCGATCACTGGCAGCGGGTCACGCAGCTCGGCGCGACGCTGACGGCGGCCGAACTGCTGTCGGAAGCACCGGAAACCCTGCTGCACCGGCTGTTTCACGAGGAGGACGTGCGGACCTTCGCGCCCGAGGCGCTCGCGTTCCGCTGCAGCTGCTCGCGCGCGCGTTCGGCGGCGGCGCTGCGCACGCTCGGGGCCGAAGAACTGCGCGCGCTGCTTGCCGAGCGCGGCGGCACGGTCGGCGTCGACTGCGAGTTCTGCGGCCAGGCCTACACCTTCGATGCCGTCGACATCGAGGCACTGCTCGCTGCCGCCGATGCACCGCCGGCGGCGCAATAGCATGGACTTCCTCCCGATGCCGGTCCGGACATGAGTGCCCTGGTGCAGCTGTTCCTCGACATCATGCTGATGCGCCGCGGTCCGCAGGACGTGCCGGCCTCGACGGCGCTGTGCGCGGTCTGCACGGTCGCCTACGCACTGCTCGGCTTCCTGTCGGTGCTGCTCAACAGCCCGCCGGTGCTGGCGCTGGCGCAGACCGTGCTCGATCTGGTGCTGCTGACCGGCTTCACGCAGGTGCTGCTCGGCGCGCACCGCCACCGTGCGCGCTTCCTGCAGACCTACACGGCGCTCACCGGCACCGGCGCGCTGTTCGCGATCGCCGCCGCGCCGGTGCTGCTCGCGTTCCCGAACGATCCCGGCCAGGGCACGCCGTCGCTGGTGGCCTTCCTGTACTTCGGGCTGGTGATCTGGAGCATCGCCGTCATGGGCCACGTCTACGCGCAGGCGCTGTCGACCGCGCGCGGTCGCGGACTGGCGTGGTCGATCGCCTACTTCGTGCTGAGCTTCGTGGCGCTTGCGTTCCTGTATGCCCAGTTCGATTGATACCGGTCACACGTGAATGCGCTGTTTATCCCCTCTCCCCAACCCCTCCCCCGCGAGGGGGGAGGGGCTGAAAAGACCGGGCGTTCAGCTGTGATGGGGATGAGAACCTGCTGCCGGCCGGCCGAGGCCGGACCGGACGCCTGACCGAATGCCTGACTGACGCCTGCGGGCGACGGATTCCTCCCATGCACCTGCACATCCTCGGCATCTGCGGCACCTTCATGGCCGGTGTCGCGCTGCTCGCCCGCGAGGCCGGGCACACCGTTTCCGGCTGTGACGCCAACGTCTATCCGCCGATGAGCACGCAGCTCGAAGCCGCCGGCATCCGGCTGACCGAAGGCTTCGACCCGGCCCAGCTTGATTTGGCGGCCCCCGACGTGGTCGTGGTCGGCAACGTCATGCGCCGCGGCCTGCCGATCGTCGAGACCCTGCTCGATCGCGGCCTGCCGTACACCTCCGGCCCGCAGTGGCTGGCCGAGCACATCCTGCACGGGCGCTGGCCGCTCGCGGTCGCCGGCACGCACGGCAAGACCACGACCAGCTCGATGCTCGCGTGGATCCTCGAGGACGCCGGGCTGGCGCCGGGATTCCTGATCGGCGGCATCCCGGCCAACTTCGGCGTCTCGGCCCGGCTCGGCTCGGCACCGTTCTTCGTCGTCGAGGCCGACGAGTACGACACGGCCTTCTTCGACAAGCGCTCGAAGTTCGTGCACTACCGGCCGCGCACGGCGGTGCTGAACAACCTCGAATACGACCACGCCGACATCTTCCCGGATATCGCGGCGATCCAGCGGCAGTTTCATCACCTCGTGCGCACCGTGCCCGGCGGCTGCGGCCGGCTGGTGGTCGAGGCCGGTTCCGCGGCGCTCGGGGAAACCCTGGCGATGGGCTGCTGGACACCGGTCGAGCGCTTCGGCCCCGGTGGCGACTGGACGGCCGCCAAGGTCGCCGCCGACGGCTCGGCCTTCGACGTGCAGCTCGCCGGCGAACGGCTCGGGCGCGTCGAATGGCCGCTGCTCGGTGCGCACAACGTCGCCAACGCGCTGGCCGCGATCGCCGCGGCCCGCCACGCCGGCGTGCGCCCGCAGGACGCCATCGCCGCGCTCGGGCGCTTTCGCGGCGTGGCGCGGCGCATGGAACTGCGCGGCGAGGCCGCCGGCGTGCGCGTCTACGACGACTTCGCGCACCACCCGAGCGCGATCGCGACCACGCTCGCCGGCCTGCGCGCCAGCCTCGATGCCGGCCGGCGCATCGTCGCCGTGCTGGAGCCGCGCTCGAACACGATGAAGCTCGGCGTGTTCAAGGACGCGCTGGCCGGCTCGCTCGCGGCCGCCGATGCCGCGGTGTTCCACGCCGCGCCCGATCTCGGCTGGGATCTGGCCGCGAGCGTCGCGTCGATGGGCAGCCGCGCGAGCATCGCCACGACGATCGACGCGACCGTCGCCGCGGCCGTCGCCCGCGTGCAGCCCGGCGACGTGCTGCTGGTGATGTCGAACGGCGGCTTCGGCGGCATCCATGGGCGCCTGCTGGCGGCGCTGGCGGGCGGCTGAGCATGTATGTCAGTCGCCTCGCCCTGCAGAACTGGCGGAACTTCAAGCAGGCCGAAGGCGCGTTCGGTGCGCGCACCTTCATCATCGGCCCGAACGCATCGGGCAAGTCCAACCTGCTGGATGCCCTGCGCTTCCTGCGCGATGTGGCGGCCATCGGCCTGCGTCAGTCCGTGCTCGACAAACGGGGTGGCGTGTCGGCGCTGCGCTGTCTGGCGGCGACCTACCGTTCGGATGTGCAGATCGAGGTGACCCTCGTGGAGGACGACGGTCCGGATGCCGGCTCCGGCTGGCGCTACCGTCTGGCGTTCAACAAGGATCATCGCCAGGAGCAGCCGGTCATCCGCTGCGAGCGTGTCTGGCACGGCGAGGAGCTCTTGGTCGAGCGCCCGAACGAGGAAGATCGCAGCGACCCGGAGCGCCTGACCCAGACCTATCTCGAACAGATCAACGCCAACCGCGGTTTCCGTGAGCTGGCCGAATTCTTCCGCAGCATCGCGTACCGGCATCCGGTGCCGGAAGTGATCCGCGATCCCAAGGGCTTCAGCTCCGCACCGGTCATCAACGACCCGTACGGCCGGGATTTCCTGCAGCGGCTCTGGCAAACCCCGCAGCGTACCCGCGAAGCCCGGCTGCGGCGCATCAACCAGGTCCTGCAGGTGGCCGTGCCGCAGTTTCGGGAGCTGCGCGTCGAACAGGACGAGACGGGCACCCCGCATCTGGTCGGCCTTTACGAACACTGGCGCCCGAACGCGGCGCGGCAGTCCGAGGCGCAGTTTTCGGATGGCACGCTGCGTCTGCTCGGTCTGTTGTGGGCGCTGCTCGAAGACGGCGGGCCGCTGCTGCTCGAAGAACCGGAACTGTCCCTGCACGCAGCCGTCGTCGCGCAGTTGCCGGGGCTGTTCGAGCGTGCGCGCCGGCGCAAGGGCGGGGGCCGGCAAGTCATTGTCACGACGCATTCCGAGGATTTGCTGCGTGACCCAGGCATCGCGGCCGAGGAAGTGCTCTGGCTGCGACCGACCGCACAGGGCACGCTGATCCACCAGCCGGGCGACAAGGAAAGGCTGCTGATGCAGCAGGGCATGAGTGCGGCCGATGCCGTGCTGCCCTTGTCGCGCCCGGACGGCGCGGAGCAACTGGCGCTGGCACTGGCGCCGTCCTGAATGCGATGGCCGGTCGATGTGCTGGTGGAAGGACCGACGGACCTGTTCGTCGCCCGGCGCCTGCTTCATGCCTGCGGTCTGGAGGTCGGCACCGTGTATCCGCAGCGCGGATGCGGCTACGTATGCACGATGGCACCGAAGCTGGCACCGGCCACCGTCCACGCGCCCCTGCTGGTCCTGCTCGATTACATGGATGTGGAAGAACCCGGCGACTGTCCGCCCAGGGTCGTTCAGCGTCATCGACCCGCACTGATCCGGCCTGAGCAC
>JAFEGB010000155.1 GCA_018240295.1 Pseudomonadota bacterium | reverse complement strand
TTCAAGCCGGTCAGCTGCGACGCCCAGGTGTTTCTCCAGCGCATCCTTGTACCGCTCGTCCTGATCGCTGTAGCTGATGAATACCTTGACCTTGCCCGGCATCGCGTGCCCCCCTTCCTTCTGCCGGCCGAGCGTAACGGCCGGCGCAGGGGCGGGACAATGCGGGCGGGCGCGGACCGGTCGGCCTCGCCTCAGTCGTCCTGCACCGGCGGCCAGTGCGTGAACAGCTCCGGCAGTTCGCCGAGCGCGGCGATCGTGGTCACGCACGCGCCGTCCGGCACCGGCGGCAGCAGGCTGCGCCGGGCCTGCAGCCAGACGGCGGCCAGCCCGGCCTGCAGCGCGCCGTATACATCGCCGTGCCAGTCGTCACCGACCATCGCCACCGCCTCGGCCGGCAGGTCGAGTCCGGCGAGGCAGGCGCCGTAGAAGGCGCGGGCCGGTTTGGCGAGGCCGAGTTCGCGGGCGCAGAAGATCTGTTCGAGCGCCGCCGACAGCCCGCAGCGCGCCAGCGCGGCGCGGATGTCGGCGGGGCCGGAGTCGGCGGCGTTGGTCGCGAGCGCCAGCCGCAGGCCCTGCGCGCGCAGCGCTTCGAGCGCTTCGAGCGCGCCGGGCAGCGCCTCGACGTGCGGCCAGTCGCGCATCGGCCCGTGCTGGCCGGGCAGGTCGCGCATCAGCGTGTTGCCCCAGTCGAACAGCACCGCCCGGATTCTCGTCATCGCCCGTCGCCCCGCCCTGCCGATCCGGCGGGGAAATTTCCCCGCCTTTACCCGCGTACCCGCGGGGACGGGCGCAAGTTCAGCCCGGCCCCGTCACGCCCCGGCTCGCCGTGCCGATCCGCTGACCCGCGCCGTGATGCCGGGGCTTCTGCATCGGCATCAGCGCGGTCCGCGGTTGGCGAGCCACACGGCGCCGGCCACCAGCGCCATGCCGAGGATAGCCACGGCCCCGAGGCGTTCGCCGAACATCGCCCAGGCCATCAGCGCCGTCACCGGCGGCGTCAGGTAGAACAGGCTGCCGACGCGCGCGACCTCGCCGCGGCGGATCAGCGTATACAGCAGCCCGACCGCGCCGACCGACAGCACCAGCACCAGCCAGCCGAGCGCGAACGCGAAGGCCGGCGTCCAGTCGACGATGCGCGTCTCGAAGGCGAAGGCCAGCGCGCCGAGCGCGAGCGCCGAGGCGCCGTACTGCACGACGCCGCCGGTGCGCAGGTCCATGCCGCCGCAGTGGCGCTTCTGCCAGACGGTGCCGAAGGTGATGGTCAGCAGCGCCAGAAGCGCCGAGGCGATGCCGGCCGGCGTGATCTGCCCGCCGGCCGCGTGCTCGCGCCCGGCGAGCACCAGCACGATGCCGAGCAGGCCAAGCCCGAGCCCCGCCCACTGCGCACGCGTGACCCGCTCCCCGAGCAGCGGCCCGGCGAGCGCAGCGGTCAGCAGCGGCTGGAAGCCGACGATCAGCGCGGTGATGCCGGCCGGCAGGCCGGTGCCGATCGCGTAGAACACGCCACCGAGATAACCGGCCTGATTCAGCAGCCCGGCGAGCGCGATGCGCGCCGCCTCGGCCGGCGTGCGCGGCCACGGCGCGGCGGTCGCGAACGCGAGCACGGCGAGCAGCGCGGTGGCGATCAGCATGCGGATGGCGAGGAAGGTGAACGGCTCGGCGTGCGGCAGCCCGAGCTTGGCGCCGATGAAGCCGGTGCTCCACAGCAGCACGAACAGCGCGGGCATCGCCGCGACGAAGGCGCGATGCGCCGGGGATGCGGACGGGGGAAACATGCGGGAATCCGGCGGGAGGAACGGGGGCGCGCAGCTTAGCCGAGCCCTCCCCGGCCCGGCCCTGCGCCGGCTGCATCGCCGGCATGCAGGGCTTACAGGCCGCCGGACGCGCGGCGAGGGGCTCAGGCTGCGGCGAGTTCGTCCGCCACGCGCACGATGCACTCGCGCAGTTCGAGGTCCGCCAGCCAGCGCGCCGGGATCGCGGCCATGCCGAGCGCGGCGCCGAGCAGGTTGCCGGTCAGCGAGCCGGTGCTGTCGCTGTCGCCGTCGTGGTTGATCGCAAGCAGCAGCGCCGATTCGAGATCGGGCGCGACCAGTGCGCACCAGAGCGCGATCGCCAGCGCTTCCTCGGCGACCCAGCCGCCGCCGAGCTGCATCAGGCGCTCGGGCGTGGCCGGGCCGCCGGCCTCGGCGAGCGCCCGGGCCTGGAGCAGTGCGGCCGTGGTTTCCTCGTGGCCGGGTTCGCCGGCGAGGCGATCGAGCGTCACGGCGAGCGCGTCGCGCAGGGCTTCGCCGTCGAGCAGCCGGCGCACCAGCAGCGCGAAGGCCGCGGCGGCGAGGTAGCCGCTCGGGTGGTTGTGGGTCAGGCGCGCAGCGGCCGAGGCAAGCGCGAACGGGTCCCCGACGCGGCGGCAGAGGCCGATCGGTGCGACGCGCATGACCCCGCCGCAGCCCTTGCTGTTGTTGTCGGCCCGCTCGCCGAGGCCGCGCCCGGGGTTTGCGAGTGCCGACAGGCAGGTATGGCCGGGGGCGCGCGTCGCCCAGAGTGCCGCTTCGGCGAGCAGGCCGCTCTCGCGCCCGGCGCCGGGAAACGGCGTGCGCTGCGTGCGCAGCCAGCGGCGGTAGGCAGCGTCGATCGCGCTGCCCGGGGCGCTGTCGGGCGCCCGCAGCGCTTCGAGCAGGCCCTCGGCCGTGAACAGCGTCATCTGCGTGTCGTCGGTGACCGCGCCGCGACGGCCGTAGGCCGGCACGTAGTCGCGCAGGCCGTGGACGCCGTGGCGGGCGCGGATGCGGCCGATCGTATGGAATTCGACCGGTGCGCCGAGCGCATCGCCGATGGCGCCGGCGAGCAGGCTGGCGCGGATGCGGTCGGTCACGGGGTCATCGCTCAGGATGTCCATGGGCGCAGGGTTCCTCGGGCAGGTCATCGATGTGCGGCAGTCTGCACGTTCCTCGCAGCAGAAACGGCCATGTCCGTCGCTGGGGTGCGGCTTGTTTCCATGCTGTCCCGTGCCGCGTCCCCTGCATAGACCGCGGCCATGCGCCGGACCGTTGCCGCCATTTCCTCACGCAGCCTGTCCGGCCCCAGCACCGTGATGCGATCGCCGAAACCGAGCAGCCACCAGCGCAGGCGCATCGTGTCGGCAACGCGCGCGCGCAGGACAAATTCATGGTCGCCGGCCGCTTCCAGCTGCTGATCCGGCGCCAGCGGCCGTTCGCGCAGCAGCACCTCCAGCTCGCGGGAGAGGACGGCATGCAGTTCGATGTCATCGCCGAGCGGCAGATCGAAATCGCGCTGCGCCAGCCATGCATCGAGATCGAATCCCGGCAGGCGGCGCGCCGGCTCATCGAGCACGTGCGCGGTCTGGATGCGCTGCAGGGCCAGAGAGCGCGGGTCCTGGTAATCGCCGAACACCACGACGAGATACGCAAGTGAAGTTGCCCCGCTTACGTAGACAGTTCAGCGCTTGGGTGCGCCGTGCCGGCATCGCGCCCGGCCTGCGCCATCCAGTTACGGATCGTCTGCGCCGTGGGCTCGAACTCCTCGGCAAGCTGCTCCGGCGTCTTGCCGCTGCGCAC
>JAFEGB010000154.1 GCA_018240295.1 Pseudomonadota bacterium | reverse complement strand
TGGTCGCGCTCGATGCCAGCCATCTGTTTGCGCCCAATACAACCAAGATCGGTTTCCGGCGCGGCACCTTCCTGCGCCAGTTCCAGTACGACTTCATCCAGCTGTTTGCACCGCATCTGACGGCGCAGGTCGTGCAGACCGCTGAAGCTTCCGAATCCCAGGAGGCGCTGGATGAGCTGTTTGCTTCTCTGGAGTTGCCGGAATATTGATGGGTGTGGTGGAAAGAATAAAATCGGATTTGTGATCAGTATAAAATATGATGGTATAAAAAATTATTTGATTATAAATAAACAAGGCGCCGTTTGGCGCCTTGTCGGGTTTCGTCCGCCCGTCTGCGCATTGCAGACTGCGGCTCATGCCCAAGGCATCACTTGTAATATCCGACCGCGCAGACCTGATCGCCGACCCTGGTCACGTAACTGACCTTCTGCACGGGATCGGTGCCGCCGGTACGCGGCCACATGTAGTTGACTTCGCTGATCCGGCCTTCCTGGGCCGTCGAGTAGATTTCCTCGCCGAGCGGCTTGCCGGACTTGTCCTTCAGGTCACGCAGGCTCTTGCCGGTCAAGGTCGGATGTGCGGTGAAGTTGCCGTCCGGACCGCCGCAGAACGGATACAGGTCACGATCCTTGAAGCCGCCCTCCCCTTTGGCGAACTGCGACAGGGCGGCGGCCTTGTCGGCCTTCAGGGCGGCCACGGCCTTTTCGAGCATCGCCTTCGCCTCGTCGGCGCTGCCGAAATCGGCGGCTCCGGCGATCTGGACGGTGAGCGCGAGGGCCGCGGCGAATGCTGCGCGCGTGATGCGCTTGTGCATGAAGTCTCTCCTCTGCCTGATTTATGTTCGCCGGCCGGTGCCGGTAAAGGCATCGGCCGGCCACCCTCATCGTTCGTGAAGGCAGAGGAGGTATAGCAGCGTCATTTCCCATGAGGCAAGCATGGGAAATCCCGGGCCGGGCTCAGGAGGCGTTGTCGGCGATCAGCTTGCGGATCTCGGGCACGCAGGAACCACAGTTGGTGCCGGCACGCAGCGCGGCACCGATCGCTTCCGGTGTCGTCAGCTTGCGCTCGCGGATCGCCGACAGCAGCGTGTTGACGCCGACGCGGAAGCAGGCGCAGACGATGCGCCCGACATCGGGCTGGCCCTTGCCGGGGCGCCCGGCGAGCAGGCTCGCGCGCTCCGGGGCGGCGAGTTCCGGGCGCTCGAACAGGCCGGCCAGCCAGTCGCGCGGCGGCAGTTCGTGGCCGGGCGAGACGAAGGCGCAGGCGACCAGACGGCCGTCGTGCATCGCCGCACCGCGGTAACGGCCGAGCGAGCGGTCCTCGAACTCGATCCAGCCCTCGCCCGGCGGCTCGTGCAGCAGTTCGTGGGCCCAGGCGCTCCAGTCGGCGACCGGCTGTTCCGAGGCGATCTCGTAGCGCCAGAGTCCATCCCCGCGCACGCGCACGACGTAGTCGAGATCGTCGGGCAGCGTCAGCGGGTCGCGCGACAGCACGAAGCCGTGCCAGGCCGGCTTGTACGCCATCACGCGCACCGGCGTGTGCTTGGATTCGGGCTGGCCGGAGAACGGATCGGTGGCCGGATTGACGACGGCATCGATGCGCCCGCGACTCGCGTACGGCGTGCACCAGTGCATCGGCACGAACACCGAGCCCGGGCGCTGCTCGCGTGCGAGCTTGGCGCGCACGATCACCTCGCCCCAGCGGCTGACGACGCGCACCAGTGCCTCGTCGCGGATGCCGAGCACGGCGGCATCGACCGGGTGGATTTCGGCATACGGTTCCGGGATGTGCGCCGACAGACGTGCGGTCTTGGCCGTGCGCGTCATCGTGTGCCAGTGATCGCGCACGCGACCGGTGTTGAGCACCAGCGGAAAGGTTTCGTCCGGAGCGTTCACCGACGCCCGCTCGCCGACCGCGATCATGCGTGCCCGGCGATCGGGCGTGTAATAGCCGCCGGTTGCGAAGAAGCGCTCGGCGCCGTCGCCGGCGGCCGGGCGCGGCCAGCGGAACGGTTCGATCGCGTCGTAGTCGGCATCGGCGACGCCGGCCAGGGCCGAGATGTCGAAATCGCGCCGGCTGTCGCCCTCGCCGCCCCAGGCGGTGTTCTCGTAGCCGGACAGCGCCGCGAACTCGCGGAACACTGCGGCCGGACCGGCGAAATCGAGATTCGCCGTGAATCCGAGCCGGCGGCCGACTTCGGCAAGCGCCCACCAGTCGGGGCGCGCTTCACCGGGCAGATCCAGGAAGGCGCGCTGGCGCGAGATGCGGCGTTCGGAATTGGTGACCGTGCCGTCCTTCTCGCCCCAGGTCGCGGCCGGCAGCAGGATGTCGGCGCAGGCCGTGGTGTCGGTGACGCGCACGGCATCGGAGACGACGACCAGCGGGCAGTTCATCAGCGCCTCGCGCACTGCATCGGCCTCCGGCAGGCTGACCACCGGATTCGTGCCCATGATCCAGATCGCCTTGATCCTGCCCTCGGCGACGGCGCGGAACAGCTCGACCGCCTTCAGGCCCGGGCCGCGCGCGATGTTCGGCGCCTGCCAGAAGCGGGCGACGCGCTCGACATCGGCCGGAGCGAAGTCCATGTGCGCGGCGAGCTGGTTGGCGAGGCCGCCGACCTCGCGTCCGCCCATCGCGTTCGGCTGGCCGGTGACCGAGAACGGACCGCAGCCGGGCTTGCCGATGCGTCCGGTCGCCAGATGGCAGTTGATGATGGCGTTGACCTTGTCGGTGCCGTGCGCCGACTGGTTGACGCCCTGCGAATAGACGGTGACGACCTTCTTCGTGCGCGTGAAATCGCCGTAGAAGTTCGCGACCGCCTCCTCGTCGAGACCGCAGCGGCGCGCGACCTCGGGGATCGACGGGGCAATCTCGCGCGCTGCGCGCAGCGCCGCCAGATAACCGTCGGTGTGCGCATCGAGGTAGTCGAGATCGACGGCATCCTGCCGGTGCAGGTGCACGAGCAGGCCGTTGAACAGCACGGTGTCGGTGTTCGGCGCGATCGCCAGATGCTGCTCGGCCTGATCGCAACTCGCGGTACGGCGCGGGTCGATGACGATCAGCTTCGGCTTGCCGCCGCGCGCCTGGCGGGCGGCGAGGATGCGCTGGTACAGCACCGGGTGACACCAGGCGAGGTTCGAGCCGACGAGGATCAGCAGGTCGGCCTGTTCGAGATCCTCGTAGGTGCCGGGCACGGTGTCGGTGCCGAACGCGCGCTTGTGGCCGGCGACCGACGAGGACATGCACAGCCGCGAATTGGTGTCGATGTTCGAGGTGCCGATGCAGCCCTTCATCAGCTTGTTGGCGACGTAGTAGTCCTCGGTCAGCAGCTGGCCGGAGACGTACAGCGCCACGGCATCCGGGCCGTGCTCGGCGATCGTGCGCCGGAAGCCCTCGGCGACCGCATCGAGCGCCGCATCCCATCCGACCCGCTGGCCGTCGATTTCCGGATGCAGCAGACGGTCTTCGAGCGCGAGCGTTTCGGCCAGCGCCGAACCCTTCGAGCAAAGCCGTCCGAAGTTGGCCGGATGCTGCTCGTCGCCGCGCACGGCGATCGTGCCGTCATCCGTGCGGTAGGCGATGACGCCGCAGCCGACACCGCAATAAGGACAGGTCGTGCGGACTTCGGGGGCCTCGGCAGGCATGCGGGAATCTCCTGGAACGATCGCCGTGACGGGAACGGGCGCCGGTCACGCACGCCAGCGCGTGCACAACCCTTGATGCGTGCCGGGACGCGCGGTCCCGGCGGTGAGGATCAGCGCGGGACGGCGGACAACGCCGCCCCGCGGGCTTTCAGGCCAGCGTGCCCGCGCTGTGATCGGACACGGCGGCGACGGCGCTGACCTGCAGCAGGATGCGACCGCCCTCCACCTTCACCGGGAAGCGGGCCGCGCAGCCGACGTCGGGCGCGATCGCCTCGCCGGTGCCGAGCTCCAGCGTCCAGCTGTGCAGCGGGCAGGTCACGCGCTTGCCGTGCACGATGCCCTGCGACAGCGGACCGGCCTTGTGCGGGCAGCGGTCGCGCAGCGCGAAGATTTCATCCTCGGCCGTGCGGAACACGGCGATGTTGCCCTGCGGGCTCTGCACCACGCGCGCACCGAGGCGCGGAATGTCTTCGACGGTACCGATGTCGTGCCAGTCGCTCATGGGGACTCTGCTCCGGACCGTGGTCATCCCGGGTGCTGATGTGGATCCATGCACCCGGAGTGACTCGGCTTTCAGTATTGATGATGGTATAAAAATTTATCTCGCGAACTCACGAAGCGGATCGGCCGATGATCAGCCGATCGTCGCGACCGGCGCGTACTCGTGCGCATCGACGCCGGCGCTGGCGCGCTCCGCCCACGGATCGGTCTGCGCGTACTTCTGGGATTCCAGGAAGCGCGCGTACAGCGCCTTGCGGCCTTCCTCGTCCTCGACGATCTTGGCCTTCACGTATTCGAGGCCGACGCGCTCGATCCACGGCGCGGTGCGCTCCAGATAGCGGCCTTCCTCGCGGTACAGCTGCATGAAGGCGCCGCAGTATTCGAGCACCTGCTCCTCGGTTTCGAGCTTGCAGAGCAGATCGGTGCCGCGCACGTGGATGCCGCCGTTGCCGCCGACGTGGGCCTCGTAGCCGGAGTCGACGCAGACCACGCCGAAGTCCTTGATCGTCGCCTCGGCGCAGTTGCGCGGGCAGCCGGAGACGGCCATTTTGAACTTGTGCGGCGTCCACGAGCCCCAGGTCATCTGCTCGATCTTGACGCCGAGCCCGGTCGAATCCTGCGTGCCGAAGCGGCACCAGTCGGAACCGACGCAGGTCTTCACGGTGCGCAGGCTCTTGCCGTAGGCGTGACCCGAGACCATGCCGGCGGCGTTGAGATCGGCCCAGATCTTCGGCAGATCTTCCTTGCGGATGCCGAACAGGTCGATGCGCTGGCCACCGGTGACCTTGACCGTGCGCACGTTGTACTTGTCGGCGGCATCGGCAATCGCGCGCAGTTCCCTGGCGTTGGTCAGGCCGCCCCACATGCGCGGCACGACCGAGTAGGTGCCGTCCTTCTGGATGTTGGCGTGCACGCGCTCGTTGATGAAGCGCGACTGGTAGTCGTCCTTCGCCTCGGCCGGCCAGGTCGAGATCAGGTAGTAATTCAGCGCCGGGCGGCAGGACGCGCAGCCGTTGGCGGTCTTCCAGTTCAGCACCTTGAACACGGATTCGAGCGAGGTCAGGTGCTCGTCGCGGATCGCCTTGCGCACGACGTCGTGCGGGTGATCCGTGCACTTGCACATCGGCTTTTCCTTCGGCGTCGCGTCGTAGTTGCCGACGGTGGCCGCGAGGATCTGCTCGACCAGACCGGTGCACGAACCGCACGAGGCCGAGGCCTTGGTGTGGGCGCGCACGTCATCGACCGTGAACAGCTTCTTCTCGGTGATCGCCTTGACGATCGTGCCCTTGCAGACGCCGTTGCAGCCGCAGATCTCGGCGTCGTCGGACATCGACATGACGCTGTGGCCTTCGCGGCCGGCATCGGCCATGTGCGCGTGACCGAACAGCACGGTCTCGCGGAAGGCGGTGATGTCGGTGTTCTCGCGCAGCAGCTGGAAGTACCAGGTGCCGTCGACGGTATCGCCGTAGAGCACGGCGCCCTGCACGCGGTTGTCCTTGACGACCAGCTTCTTGTAGACGCCGCGGGCCGGGTCGCGCAGGACGAGTTCCTCGCAGTCCGGGCCGCCGTTGAAGTTGCCGGCCGAGAACAGGTCGATGCCGGTGACCTTGAGCTTGGTGCTCGTCACCGAGCCCTCGTAGCGGCCGACGCCGTGCTGCGCGAGGTGGCTGGCGCAGACCTTGGCCTGCTCCCACAGCGGCGCGACCAGGCCGTAGCAGACGCCGCGGTGCTGCACGCATTCGCCGACCGAGTACACGCGCGGGTCGTAGGTCTGCATCGTGTCGTTGACGACGATGCCGCGCTCGCAGTGGATGCCGGACTTCTTCGCGAGCTCGATGTTCGGGCGGATGCCGACGGCCATGACGACGATGTCGGCCGGCACTTCGAGGCCGTCCTTGAAGCGCACGCCGCGGACCTTGTCGTCACCGAGGATCGCGGCGGTGTGCGCGCCCATCAGGAAGCGCAGGCCGCGCTCCTCCAGGGTCTTGCGCAGCATGTCGGCCGCGAACGGGTCGAGCTGGCGCTCCATCAGCGTGTCGAGCACGTGCACGACCGTGACCTGCAGGCCCTGCTTCATCAGGCCGTTGGCGGCTTCGAGACCGAGCAGGCCGCCACCGATGACGACGGCGTGCTTGCCGGTCTTCGCGGCGTGCAGCATCGCATCGACATCCTTGATGTCACGGAAGCCGATGACGCCCGGCAGGTCATTGCCCGGCAGCGGCAGGATGAACGGATTGGAACCGGTGGCGATCAGCAGGCGGTCGTATTTCACCGTCGTGCCGTCGGCAGCGCGCACTTCGCGCCGGCCGCGGTTGATCTCGACGATTTCCTTGTCCTTGCCGGCGTGCAGCGTGACGCCATTCTGCTCGTACCAGTCCAGATCATTGATCATGATTTCCGGAATGGTCTTTTCGCCGGCGAGCACCGGAGACAGCATGATGCGGTTGTAATTGCCATGCGGCTCGGCGCCGAACACCGTGATGTCATACATCTGCGGCGCGACCTTCTGCAGTTCCTCGATCGTGCGCATGCCCGCCATGCCGTTGCCGATCAGGACCAGTCTTTCTTTCATGAACATTTCCTCGCGGAAGAATCTTTGACGCAGAGCCGATTCGGCGTGCGGCTGTGAATGCCTTAGCCTGAGCCGCCGTTAAGCATATGTCGTGCCATTTTCATTTAATGGATACAAGTAACTGTTTTTTCGGAAGATGAAGGCAAGAAACCTTTCGGTGCCCGTGGGATTGCATTCTGGTAATGCACCGGTTCGGTTCAAAACCGTGCCCCACGCCTTGATTCAGTGCAAAAACCGCTAACCATATTGAATTAGCTGGGAATACCTCTTTGGTGGTATTACGCCATACCCCTGATTCGCACCGATCAAGTGCGGTCACGAAGCGTTTTTTTGCCCTGCTTTGGCACAAATGCACCGTGCTGGCGCAAAAACCAGCACTGCCGCTGTGCATTACGCCAATATGCGTGCCGGGCCTGAATTCCCGAACCCCGCAGCCGGACTGGCTTTTTTCAAGTTGGCCTGCGAATTGCCATTGGTGATACCGCTTTTCTTCGAGAGGATTCACCGATGGCATCGTCGAACATCAAGCTGCTGTCGTTCAGCGGCAACGTGCGCATCCTGCACCTGAGCTGGATCGCGTTTTTCATCAGTTTCGTGGTGTGGTTCAACCACGCGCCGCTGCTCGCGTCGATCCGCGAAACATTCCAGCTCACGGACGGCCAGGTGAAGGCGCTGCTGACGCTGAACGTCGCGCTGACCATCCCGGTGCGCATCCTGATCGGCATGCTGGTCGACAAGTTCGGCCCGCGCATCATGTATTCGGTGCTGCTGGCGGTCTGCGGCGGCCTGTGCTTCTTCTTCGCGCTCGCCAACAGCTATGAGCAGCTGGCGCTGGCGCGCCTGCTGCTCGGCTGCGTCGGTGCCGGCTTCGTGATCGGCATCCGCCTGATCTCGGAGTGGTTCCCGGCCAAGCAGGTCGGCTTCGCCGAAGGCATCTACGGCGGCTGGGGCAACTTCGGTTCGGCCGCAGCGGCACTGAGCCTGCCGGTGCTCGCACACGCGTTCGGCGGCCCGGATGCCTGGCGCTGGGCGGTCGGCGTCACCGGCGTGATCTCGATCATCTACTCGGTGATCTTCTACGCGCTGGCCAGCGACACCCCGAAAGGCTCGACCTATTTCCGCCCGAAGAAGCTCGGCGCGATGGAAGTCACCAGCAAGAGCGACTTCTGGCTGTATGTGTTCCTGTACGTGCCGATGACCGTGGCGCTGCTGGTGCTGACCTGGAAGCTGTCGCCGGCCGGCTTCAAGCTGATCGACCAGACCACGACCAACGTCGTCTACGTCGCGCTGCTCGCGCTGTTCGCGTGGAACGTCTGGCAGGTGATTGACGTGAACCGCAACATCCTCGCCGGTGAGGTCGTGCCGCAGATCCACCGCTACAAGTTCAAGCAGGTCGCGATCCTGTCGGGTGCCTACGCGATCGCCTTCGGCTCCGAGATCGCCGTGGTGTCGATGCTGCCGCTGTACTTCAAGGACATGTACAACCTGACGCTGATCCAGGCCGGTCTGGTCGGTTCGAGCTTCGCGATCATGAACCTGTTCGCGCGCCCGGCCGGCGGCCTGATCTCCGACCGCTTCGGCCGCAAGCGCACGATGACCATCGTCATGATCGGCATCACCTTCGGCTACTTCGGCATGAGCTTCATGGGCGGCATGCCGCTGTGGGCGGCGGTGACGGTGACCGTCATCAACTCGTTCTTCGTGCAGGCCGGTTGCGGCGCGGTCTACGGCATCATCCCGCTGATCAAGCGTCGCCTGACCGGCCAGATCGCCGGCATGAGCGGTGCCTACGGCAACGTCGGCAGCGTCGTGTTCCTGACCGTGCTGTCGTTCGTGACGCCGTCGACCTTCTTCATGGTCATCGCCGCCAGCGCGCTGGTCGTGCTCGGCCTCGTGCAGTTCCTCGACGAGCCGAGCGGCCAGATGGCCGAGATCATGCCGGACGGCAGCGTGCAGATGATCGACGTGACCTGATCCGCTCACCTGCAGCCAGGACGGGGTGTGCGGCATCGCTGCACGCCCCGTCGGCTTGTCCGAAGCCGCCCTTCCAGCCGAGCGCCCGAGCCGACCACCATGACCGCCCGCACCTCGCCTGCCGTCCTGAGCCTGCGTATCGGCCAGCATTCCGAACGCGGCGCCAAGCCCGCCAACGAGGACTTCCACGGCATGCTGGTGCCCGAGGGCCAGCCGCTGCAGCTCAAGGGCGTGGCGATCGCGATCGCCGACGGCATGAGTTCGAGCGAGGCGGCGCGGCTTGCGGCCGAATACGCGGTCAAGGGCTTCCTCAATGATTACTACGCGACGCCGGACTCCTGGACGGTGCGCAAGTCCGGCGAGAAGGTGCTGTCGGCGCTGAACCGCTGGCTGTACGCGCAGAGCACGGCGCTGCGCGATCCGGCGCGCGGCCTGGTCACGACCTTCAGTGCGCTGGTGCTGAAATCGACGACGGCGCACATCTTCCACATCGGCGACAGCCGCATCTGGCAGCTGCGCGACCAGACCCTCGAACCGCTGACCCGGGATCACCACGCCTTCGGCAGCGGCGGGCGCAGCTGGCTGAACCGCGCGCTCGGCATCGACCTGCGCCTCGACATCGATTACCGCGCCGTGCCGGTCGAGGTCGGCGACCGCTACCTGTTCACGACCGACGGCATCCACGAATACCTGCAGCCGCGCGAGATCAAGCGCCTGCTCAACGAACACTCCGAGGACCCGGACGCTGCCTGCCGGGCACTGGCTGCCGCTGCCCACGCCGCCGGCAGCCCCGACAACCTGACCTGCCAGCTGATCTGCATCGACTCGCTGCCGGCGCAGGACGCCGACTCGGTGTTCCGCCAGCTCGCCGAGCTGCCGTTCCCGCCCGAACTGGAGACCGGCAAGCACTTCGAGGGCTACCGGATCGAGCGCGAGATTCACGCGAGCAGCACCAGCCAGCTGTATCTGGCCGTCGACGAGCAGAGCGGCGAACGCGTGGTGCTGAAGACCCCGTCCGTCAACTACGAGGATGACCCGGCCTATCTGGAGCGTTTCCGGCACGAGGAATGGGTCGGCCGTCGCCTCAACAGCCCGCACGTGATGCGCGTGATCGAGCCGCCACGCCGGCGCCGGCACCTGTATCACGTGCTCGAATACCTGGACGGCCAGACGCTGCGCCAGTGGATGCAGGCGCACCCGCAGCCGACGCTCGCGGAAACCCGCGCGCTGCTCGGGCAGATCGCCCGCGGCCTGCGCGCCTTTCACCGGCTGGACATGCTGCATCTGGACCTGAAGCCCGAGAACATCCACATCGACCGCGAGGGCCGGGTGCGCATCATCGATTTCGGCTCGGTGAAGATCGGCGGCATCGCCGAGACCGCATCGCCGGTCGAGCGCACCGATCTGGTCGGCACCAGGGACTACACCGCGCCGGAGCTGCTGCTCGGCGAGTCGGCGACGACGCGCTGCGACCTGTTCTCGTTCGGCGTCATCGCCTACGAACTGCTGACCGGCCACCTGCCCTACGGCGAGCGGCTCGGCCGCGAGACCGACGCGAAGGCGCTCGCGAAGCTGCACTACATCCCGGCCCGGCTGACGCGCAGCGATCTGCCGCGCTGGGTCGATGGCGCACTCGAGAAATCCGTGCGCCTCGATCCGCGCCTGCGCTACACGGTCGAGACCGAGTTCATGCACGACCTGCTGCACGCGAACACCGAGTTCACCGGCGGCCCGGTGCCACCGCTGATCGAGCGCAACCCGCTCGGGCTCTGGCGGACGCTGGCACTGCTGTCGCTTGTGCTGAATCTGGTGCTGCTGTTCCTGCTGAGCCGGCACTGAGCAACCACCCCCCCGGTGACC
>JAFEGB010000153.1 GCA_018240295.1 Pseudomonadota bacterium | reverse complement strand
GACTTCGATTCGTATCTGCGCAAGTGAGCCGGGTCCTGCGCTGAGCACGGCCGGCCGTATCAACGGCATCGGCCGCAGCAGCAGGTCGCAGGTGTACCCCGACGGCGGCGCGATCGAATCAGGACCGCGCTGCAGCATGGATGAAAAAGCCCCTCGCCCCTTGCGGGAGATGGGTTGGGGAGAGGGGAGAGCGGTCGGGTGCAGGGCCAGCGTTTCCCCTTCTGGTCGCAGTCCTTCTCCAGCAAGGGAAAAGGGGAGATCGGCACCGGAGCGTCGGTGCCGATGCCCGCCGCTCGTTCCACCTCTTTCATCCGCCCGCCCATTCCACCCGGACGCTTGCCGATGCTCGATTTCCACGGATACGGCGCCTCGGTGTTCGAAGGCGCATGGCTGACGCTCGAAGTGGCGCTGATGTCGCTGGTGGTCGCCGTCGCGCTCGGCCTTGCCGGTGCGCTGGCGAAGCTGTCGCGCTCGCTGGTGCTGCGCACGATCGCCGGGCTGTACACGACCATCATCCGCGGCATGCCCGATCTGGTGCTGATGCTGCTGATCTACTTCGGCGGCCAGACGCTGGTGAACGTCATCAGCGATGCGCTCGGCTGGGAGTACATCGACATCAATCCCTTCGTCGCCGGCGTGCTGACCATCGGCCTGATCTTCGGCGCCTACATGACCGAGACCTTCCGCGGCGCGCTGATGGCGGTGCCGAAGGGCCAGCTCGAAGCCGGCTACGCCTACGGCATGAGCGCCACGCAGGTGTTCGTGCGCATCCACCTGCCGCAGATGCTGCGCTACGCGCTGCCGGGCTTCGGCAACAACTGGCTGGTGCTGCTGAAGACCACGGCGCTGGTGTCGGTGATCGGCCTCGATGACATCGTGCGCAAGGCCCAGCTCGCCGCCGGCGCCACGCGCCTGCCGTTCACGTTCTACGGCGCCGTGCTGCTCGGTTTTCTGGCGTTCACGACCGTCTCGGTGCTGCTGCTGCGCTGGGCCGAACGCCGCTACAGCCTCGGCTACGAGCGGATGGAGTGAGCAGCGATGGAATTCGGCGTCATCCTCGACAACTGGCCGCTGTACCTCGAAGGCCTGGTCACGACGGTCGAGCTGACCGGTCTGTGCCTGATCCTCGGCCTGCTGCTCGCGATCCCGCTCGGCACCGTGCAGGCGGTCGGGCCGCTGTGGGCGCGCGGCCTGGTGTTCGCGTACAGCTACGTGTTCCGCGGCACGCCGCTGCTGGTGCAGACCTTCCTGATCTACTACGGCCTCGGCCAGTTCGAGGCCGTGCAGCAGAGCGTGTTCTGGCCGCTGCTGAAGGAAGCCTACTGGTGTGCGCTGATCGCGTTCACGCTCAACACCGGCGCCTACACCACCGAGATCATCCGCGGCTCGATCGTGACCATGCCGCGCGGCGAGATCGAGGCCGCGCGCGCCTGCGGCATGGACACCTTGCTGATGCTGCGGCGCATCGTGCTGCCGAGCGCCTTCCGCCGCGCGCTGCCGGCCTACGGCAACGAGGTCATCTTCATGCTGCAGGGCTCGTCGATCGCCTCGACGATCACGCTGGTGGACCTGACCGGGGCCGCGCGCGTGATCAACTCGCGCTACTACCTGCCGTATGAGGCTTTCCTGACCGCCGGCCTGCTGTACATGGCGCTGTCCTTCCTGCTGTTCGCGGGCTTCCGCAAGCTCGAACAGCGCTGGTTCGCACACCTGCGACCGCGGGAGCATTGAGGCCCCGCAACCGTGAACACCGGGTCTGGCGCCCGCTGCGCGCGCCGGCCGGCCCCGCTTCAGTCCAGCAGCATCTCCACTGCGGCCGCAAAGTCATCGGCGAGCCCCGCCCGCGGACACTTGCGCTCGTCGCCATCCCGGTACTTGCCGGTGCGCACCA
Source organism: Pseudomonadota bacterium (assembly GCA_018240295.1). GTDB lineage: Bacteria > Pseudomonadota > Gammaproteobacteria > Competibacterales > Competibacteraceae > Plasticicumulans. Next base: position 3,310 of record JAFEGB010000153.1, on the reverse strand, counting down.
GCACCGCGGCGCCGAGACCGGCGGCGAGCGCGGCGGCGACATCGGCCTCGGCATCGTCGCCGATCATCGCCACGCGCTGCGGCGGCAGGCCGAGCCGCGCGCAGCCGGTCTCGAACATCGCCTGCGCCGGCTTGCCGATGATGGTCGCGCTGACGCCGCTCGCGTATTCGAGCGCGGCGCGGAACGGGCCGATGTCGAGCGCGAGCCGCTCGCCGTCGCGGAAGTAGCGGTTGTCGGCCATCGCCACCAGTTGCGCGCCGCCGAGCAGCAGCTGCAGCGCATGGTTCAGGTTCTCGTAGTGGAAGCCGTCGGCGGCATCGCCGAGCACGACGACATCCGGCGATTCCTGTTCGAGATCGGCAAAAGCCTCGACAACGGCCGGATGCACGAGCAGATGCGGACGCAGGCGGCGCACGGCCAGCCAGTCGTGCGTGGCATCGACGGCGCTGACGATGCGCGATTCCGGCACCGGCAGGCCGAGCCCGGCGAGCTGGGCGGCGATCGCCGTGCGCGTCTGGCGCGTGGTGTTGGTGACGAAGGCATGCGGCACGCCGGCCGCGGCGAGGCGCGCCAGCGTTTCGGCCGCTCCCGGCAGCGCGCGGTCGTTGACGTGCAGCACGCCGGCCAGATCGATCAGCAGCCCCTCGGGTTTCGCGGCAACAGCGGTCATCTGCAGGCTCCGGTCGGCGGGCTGCGCACCAGCATAACGCTTTGCTGCGCTGCGCAAAGCCTGCCGGCGACTAGCTGACGGCTTGCGGCGCACCCGTGGGCGAAGGCGGTGCTTGCGTATAATCGCCGCTCTGTTTCCGCGCCCACCCGGGGAATCCGCACCGTCATGCAGTACCTCAGCACGCGCGGCGACGCCGCGGCCCGCACGTTTTCCGACATCCTGCTCGCCGGCCTGGCGCCGGACGGCGGCCTCTACCTGCCCGAGCACTATCCGCAGGTGAGCGCGGCCGAACTCGCCGCCTGGCGCGAGCTGCCGTATGCGGAACTGGCCTTCGAAATCCTGCGCAAGTTCGCGACCGACCTCCCGGAAGCCGACCTGCGCGCGCTGACCGCCAGGACCTACACCGCCGCCGTCTACCGCAGCGACGCGATCACGCCGCTGCGCACGCTCGAACCCGGCCTGCACATCCTCGGTCTCTCGAACGGCCCGACGCTGGCGTTCAAGGACATGGCGATGCAGCTGCTCGGGAATCTCTTCGAGTACGTGCTCGGACAGAGCGGCGAGGAGCTGAACATCCTCGGCGCCACCAGCGGCGATACCGGATCGAGCGCCGAGTACGCGATGCGCGGCAAGCGCGGCATCCGCGTGTTCATGCTGTCGCCGCACGGCAAGATGAGCGCCTTCCAGACCGCGCAGATGTTCAGCCTGCTCGACCCGAACATCCACAACCTCGCCGTGCGCGGCGTGTTCGACGACTGTCAGGACATCGTCAAGGCCGTCTCCAACGATCACGCCTTCAAGGCGCGCCATCGCATCGGCACGGTCAACTCGATCAACTGGGCGCGCGTGGTCGCGCAGGTCGTGTACTACTTCCGCGGTTACTTCGCGGCGACCCGCAGCAACGACGAGGAAGTCGCGTTCGCGGTGCCGAGCGGCAACTTCGGCAACATCTGCGCCGGCCACATCGCGCGGCAGATGGGCCTGCCGATCCGCCGGCTGGTGCTCGCGACCAACGAGAACGACGTGCTCGACGAGTTCTTTCGCAGCGGCGTCTACCGCCCGCGCGCCAGTGCCGAGACCTGGCACACGTCGAGTCCGTCGATGGACATCTCCAAGGCCTCGAACTTCGAGCGCTTCGTGTTCGACCTGATGGGCCGCGATGCCGCGAAGGTGCGCGAACTCTGGGCGCGGGTCGACGCCGGCGGCGCCTTCGATCTGTCCGGCACGCCGGAATTCGCCGCGATCACCGGGCGCTACGGCTTCGTCTCCGGCAGCAGCACGCACGCCGACCGCCTCGCCACCATCCGCGACACCGCCGCGCGCTTCGACGACGTGATCGACACGCACACCGCCGACGGCCTCAAGGTCGCGCGCGAATTCACCGAACCCGGCGTGCCGATGATCGTGCTCGAAACCGCGCTGGCGGCGAAGTTCGAGGAAACCATCATCGAAGCCCTCGGCCGCAAGCCCGGGCGCCCGGACGGCTACGAACGGCTCGAATCCCTGCCGCAGCGCTTCGAGGTCATCGACGCCGATGCCGCGCAGGTGAAGGCGTACATCGCGAGGCATGTCGGCGGCTGATGCCGCCCTCACGGCCGGCGGAGCAGCCATCCGCCGGCCGACCGTGCTAGCATCCGGCTCCCGCCTGCCCACACCCCGCCCCGGTAGCTCAGCTGGATAGAGCGTCCCCCTCCTAAGGGGAAGGTCGGAGGTTCGAATCCTCTCCGGGGCACCATATAAATCAATATCTTGCCTGATTTTGCCGGGTGCATGATTCCGGCTGTGCTACCCATGTGCTACCTGCTGCGCGTCACGCACCAGCAGCGAAGAATCGAGAGACAGAGAAAGCTGCGACATGATCGTGCTCCGGTTGCTCAGGCGGAATTGCCTGGAACCGGCCCCAGCACGGCGCAGCGCAAGCCGTCACTGGGTCGAAGACGGCCACGGCCGCAAGCACCAGCGGCGCGCAGCCCTTGACGGCGAGAACGCCGTGATACGAAGGGAACATGTCAGCGCTCATGACATTCGTCACGGCTGATCCGGCCATCGAACGCACCGGCATAGCGATCGAACAGTGACAGACCGGCCGGCAGCACCCCTTCGCCGCTGTCGGCAAGCGCCAGCCGTTCGCCGGTCTCGCGCAGGGTTTCCAGCGCCTGTGTCCGTACTCCGTCACCGGCCAGTTCAAGGGCTTTCGCCAGCAGCAAGCGCTGTGCGGCTTCCGGCAGCCGGCTGGCAACCGTCTGGAGTTCTTCGAGCGTATTCATGGCGTCTCCGCGGCAGCGGTGAACGGGCGATCCAGAGTCTTGCCGATGCGCCGCGGCCCGAGCAGCAGAATGTCGTTGTCCAGACGCAGCATTTCGCCGAAGCCAGCCAGCTTGGGCTCTCGCCCGAAGAAATCCCCATCCTCGACGGGTGGTCCGATGGTGTTTTTCGCAGCAGCTCCCGAGGGCGACGGCGAACACAAAGGAGTTATTGCGCAATAAATCCTTTGCGCAAAATTTCTTTGTGTTCTCTGCGGGCTTGCCGTCACGGGCAGGCGCCACCGTCGTCGCCGGCTTCGCTACCCGCCCGCCGGTTCATCCCCGTGCGTCATCTTCCCCACCAGCCGCTCCCAGTACGCCTGCTCGATGCGCAGAT
>JAFEGB010000152.1 GCA_018240295.1 Pseudomonadota bacterium | reverse complement strand
GGCCGTGGAACGAGAAGCCGATCTCTGCATCATGGAGGGGCGCCGGCTGCGGTCGTGCCGGCAGCCCGGCCCAGGTGCGCGACAGCACCCACCAGGCGATGTCGAGCAGAAAGCTTTTACCGAGACCGTTGTCGCCGGTGATCAGGTTCAGGCGATCTGCGAACACGGCTTCGAGTGCAGGTGCGGGGCCGACACCACTCAAGCGCAGGTATTCAAGCATCGATCGCTCCTGCCGACGGCCGGCTCTTGTCTAGGTATCTCGATTTGTTGGGGTCAACCGCGCCGGCGGCAGCGTCGCGACCGTGGTCTCGATCCAGCGTTCGGTCTCGGCGAGCACCTCCTTGGCGCTGCGCCCCGCGACCGCGATCGGCGCGCCGATCGTGATCTGCACGCGGCCCGGATACTTCAGGAAGCCGTTCTTCGGCCACAGCGTGCCGGCGTTGTGTGCGATCGGCAGCACCGGGTAGCCGGTGTGGGTCGCGAGCAGCGCGCCGCCGACGTGGTAGGTGCCGCGCTCGCCCGGGGCGATGCGCGTGCCTTCCGGGAAGACGATGATGCTGATGCCGTCGTCGAGCCGCGACTTGCCCTGCGCGAGCAGGCTCTTCATCGCTGCCGAGCGGCCGTTGCGCCGGTCGACCGCCACCGGCCGCGCCAGCGCCAGCGCCCAGCCGAAGAACGGCAGCCACAGCAGCTCGCGCTTCAGCACCCAGACCTGCGGCACCAGCAGCCGCTGCAGGTACAGGGTTTCCCAGGCCGACTGGTGCTTGCACATGACCACGAACGGTCCGCCGCGCAGGTGCCCGGCGCCGCTGAGCTGCACGTCGATGCCGCAGGTCAGCTTCAGCCAGCCGAGCGTCAGCCTCGCCCACTGGCTGATGAATACGTAGCGCCAGCGAAACGGAAACGGCGCGGTCAGCAGCGACAGCGTCGACCAGATCACCGTGAGCGGCATGCGCCCGGCCTCGAACAGCGCCGAGCGCAGCCAAAGCCCGATGCCGGCGCTCATGCGTGGGCCTCGCGCCCGGCGGTGTCGAGCCAGACCTCGACGGCGGCGGCGAGGCTCGGGTAGTGCGCGACCTCGCTGTCCTCGTCGCTCGCCGGCTCGGTGGCGCTGATCAGCACCGGCGTGGCGCCGGCCGCGGCCGCGGCGCGCACGAAGGCACGCGAGCCGCCGACCGCGACCACGCCGGTCAGCGGCTGGCGCAGCCGCGCCGAGATGCAGTCGAACAGGCCCGGGTTCGGCCAGCGCCACGGGTGGCGCGGATCGAGGCCGGGGTGCTCGAACACGGCGTCGAGACTGCCGCCGGCCTCCTGGATCTGCGCGATCATCGCGTTGTGGATCGCGTGCAGGGCTTCGAGCGTCATCAGGCCGCGATCGACGGCCGGTTCGTTGACGGCGATGACCAGATGCCAGCCGGCGTGGCAGAGGCGGGCGACGGCATCGAGCGCGCCGGGCAGCGCGCGCCAGGCGGCGGGTGTGGCAACACAGGGATCGACGCGCTCGTTGAGCACGCCGTCACGGTCGAGGATCAGCAGGGGCATGGTGGTGACGAGGCTTCGCAGACAATCAGATCGACTCAGGAACGCCGCGCCGGCTTCGGGACGCGGATCGGTATCACGGATCAGCCCGGGCAGGGGCCGTCACGGGTCATGCGGGCCGCCGGCGGCGACCGATGATGCTGCGCGCGCCGCCGGAGCCTGCCGTTGACCGGCGTCAGCTCCGGCGGCGCGATGCGGGCTCAGCCCTGCAGGCGCGACAGGTCGGCGACGCGCAGGAACAGGGCACCAAGCTCGTTCAGCAGCGCGAGGCGGTTGTCGCGCACCGCCGGGTCTTCGGCCATCACCAGCACGCCGTCGAAGAACGCATCGACCGGCGCCCGCAGCCCGGCCAGGCGTTCGAGCGCCTCGGCGTAGCGCCCGGCGTCCATCAGCGGCGTGACCTCGGCGGCCAGTCCGGCGAGCGCGGCGTGCAGGGCCTGCTCCGGGGCCTCGACCAGCAGCTCGACGCGCACCGCTTCCGGCAGCCGGCCCTCGACCTTGCGCAGGATGTTGCGGATGCGCTTGTTGGCGGCGGCGAGGCTTTCGGCCTCGGGCAGGCGGCGGAAGGCCGCGAGCGCGCGCAGCCGGCGGTCGAAGTCGAGCGGCCGGGTCGGGCGGCAGGCGGCAACGGCATCGAACTCGTCGGGCCGCACCGGCTCGCCGGCGCGTTCGGTGTAGAACGCGCGCAGCCGCTCGATCATGAAGTCGAACACCGCATCGACGGCTGCCGGCGCCGCGAGCGCCGCCGGGAAGGCCGCGGCGGCCCCGGTCAGCGTCGCGTGCAGGTCGATTTCCAGCCCGCCCTCGATGATCGTGCGCAGCGCCCCGAGCGCGGCGCGGCGCAGCGCGAACGGGTCCTTCGCGCCCGAGGGCGGCTGGCCGATCGCGAAGATGCCGACCAGCGTGTCGAGGCGATCGGCGAGCGCGACGATGCGGCCGGTGGCGCTGGTGGCGATGGCGTCGCCGGCGAAGCGCGGCCGGTACTGTTCCTCCAGCGCCTGCGCGAGTTCGGCCGCTTCGCCGTCGTGGGCGGCGTAGTAGCGGCCCATCGTGCCCTGCAGCTCCGGGAACTCGCCGACCATGTTGGTCATCAGGTCGCACTTGGCGAGCTGCGCGGCGCGGGCGGCGAGCGCGGCATCGGCGCCGAGCACGCCGGCGAGCGTCTGCGCCAGCTGCGCGACGCGTCCGGACTTGTCGTGCAGCGTGCCGAGCTTCTGCTGGAAGACGACGGTCTTGAGGCTCTCGACGTGGCTGTCGAGGCGGCGTTTGCGGTCCTGGTTCCAGAAGAACTCGGCGTCGCTGAAGCGCGGCCGGATCACGCGCTCGTTGCCGGCGCGCACCTGCGCCGGGTCGCGCGACTCGATGTTCATGATCGTGATGAAGTGCGGGAGCATGCGCCCCTGCGCATCGACGACCGGGAAGTACTTCTGGTTGTCCTGCATCGTCGAGATCAGCGCCTCGTTCGGCACCGCGAGGAAGCGCGGCTCGAAGCTGCCGACCAGCACGACCGGCCACTCGACCAGCGCCGTGACCTCGTCGAGCAGCTCGGGGCGGATCACCGCCTCACCGCCGAGGCCGGCCGCCGCGCGCACCGCCTGGTTGCGGATCGCCTCGCGCCGGCTGGCGAAATCGGCGAGCACGCGGCCCTGATCGGCGAGCAGCGGCGCATACGCGGCCGGCTTCGGGATCGCGATCGGCGCGGGATGGTGGAAGCGGTGACCGCGCGTCTCGCGCCCGGTCGGCAGGCCGAGGATTTCGCCGGGCACGACCTGCGTGCCGTGCAGCAGCACGATCCAGTGCGCCGGGCGCACGAATTCCTGCGTGCGCGCGCCCCAGCGCATGCGCTTGGGGATCGGCAGCGCCGCGAGCGCGGCCTCGACGATGCCGGGCAGCAGCTGCGCGAGCGGCGCGCCGGGCTCGGTGCTGACGTGCGCGAGCCACTCGCCCTTGTCGGTCGCCACGCGCGTCAGCGCCGCGACCTCGACGCCGCAGGAGCGCGCGAAGCCTTCGGTGGCCTTCGTCGGCCTGCCGTCCGGACCGAAGGCGGCGCTCACCGCCGGACCGCGGCGCTCCAGCCGGCGCTCGGGCTGCTGCATCGGCAGCTCATGCACGAGCACGGCGAGGCGGCGCGGCGCGGCGTAGCGGTGCACGGCGCCGAAGTTCAGGCCGGCTTTGGCGAGGCCGTCGCGGATGCCGGCCTCGAAGGCTTCCGAGAGCGCCGGCAGGGCCTTCGGCGGCAGCTCCTCGGTGCCGATCTCGACCAGCAGATCGTTCGTCTCCACCTGCGACATGTTCAGGCTCCCGTTCCGGTCGTGGCCGTGATCGCTGCGGGGGTCCGGCACATCGGGAAGCCGAGCGCGGCGCGGGCATCGTGATAGGCCTGCGCGCAGGCGCGGGCGAGCGTGCGCACGCGCAGGATGAAGCGCTGGCGCTCGGTCACCGAGATCGCCTTGCGCGCATCGAGCAGGTTGAAGGTGTGCGAGGCCTTGAGCATCTGCTCGTAGGCCGGCAGCGCCAGCCCGAGCGCGACCAGCCGCGCCGATTCGGATTCGCACTGGTCGAACTGCCGGAACAGCCAGGCGGTGTCGGCCTGCTCGAAGTTGTAGGTCGACTGCTCGACCTCGTTCTGGTGGAACACGTCGCCGTAGCTGATGCGTCCGAACGGGCCGTCGGTCCAGGTCAGGTCGTAGACGCTCTCGACGTTCTGCAGATACATCGCGATGCGTTCGAGACCGTAGGTGATCTCGCCGGTCACCGGCCGGCAGTCGAGGCCGCCGACCTGCTGGAAGTATGTGAACTGCGTGACTTCCATGCCGTTGAGCCAGACCTCCCAGCCGAGGCCCCAGGCGCCGAGCGTCGGCGATTCCCAGTTGTCCTCGACGAAGCGGATGTCGTGCACCAGCGGGTCGATGCCGAGGCGCGCGAGCGAGCCGAGGTAGAGGTCCTGGATGTCGTCCGGCGAGGGCTTGATGACGACCTGGAACTGGTAATAGTGCTGCAGCCGGTTCGGGTTCTCGCCGTAGCGGCCGTCGGTCGGGCGGCGCGAGGGCTGCACGTAGGCCGCCGCCCACGGTTCCGGTCCGACCGCCCGCAGCGTGGTCGCGGTGTGGAAGGTGCCGGCGCCCACTTCCATGTCGTAGGGCTGCAGCACCGCACAGCCCTGCTCGGCCCAGTATTCCTGCAGGGCCAGGATCAGGCCCTGAAACGTCGAAACATCGCGCACGCTGGCTTTCTCCGCTCGCTCGACAGCCCCCCGCGCCGGTGATCGCACCGGGGGCGGGGCCGGGGACGCGCGAGTATATCCGTTCATCCGTCCGAAGTTGGCGCAGGCGCACGGGCCGGGGCGGTTTCACGTGAAACCGCCCGCGTGGGAACGGCCGGCCCGTCGTGCAGCGGGCTTCAGGGCCGCAGCGTGGCGGCCGGATGTGCGAGGCCGAGCAGCGTGCAGAGGCGCTCGCGCGCGTCCTGCGCGTCGCGGTAGCCGAGCGCGATCAGCTCGCCGCAGAAGCCGCCTTCGAACAGCAGGTAGCTGATCAGCGGCCGGCCGCGTCCGCGCGTCGCGCCGAGGCTGTGCAGCAGGTAGCGCACCGAGCGCGGGAAGTGCGCTTCGTGGTGCGCGGCAATCAGGCGCACGTCGCGGCTCGGGAACACGGTGGCGATCTCGATCGGCCGCAGCGCCAGCTGCGCGCGGCGCTCGGGCGGGATCAGCGCCAGCGTGCGGTTGATGCGCCGCGCGCGCTCGATGTCGGCCGACAGCGCATCCATGAACAGCGTGTCGAGGATGTAGCCGGCGATCTGGCCCGGCGACGGGTATTCGAGGCGCAGGATCGGCCGGTCGGGTTCGTCCGGGGTCTCCTCGCGCACGCCGATCACCAGCAGCCGGTCGGCGCCGAGGTGCAGCGGCGCCGACAGCGGCGCGATCTGGCGCATCGAGCCGTCGCCGTACCAGTCGTAGCCGATGCGCACGGCCGGGAACACGAACGGGATCGCGCACGAGGCCATCAGGTGATCGAGCGTCAGCGGCCGCGGCATGCCGATGCGCCGCGTGCGCTGCCAGGGCCGCAGCCCCGCATGGCCCATGAAGAAGGTGATCGACTGCCCGGAGTTGTAGCCGGCGGCGCTGAGGCTGAACGCGTGCAGCGTGCCGTCCTCGATCGCCGTGCGCACCGCCGCGAAGTCGATGTGCCGGCCGAGCAGCGCGCGCAGCGGCCGGCTGTCGAGCAGCGAGCGCGGCGTCAGCCGCCCGAGGCCGCCGGCGGCGAGCGAACCGGTCCACAGCAGGCCGCTGACGAGCGCTGCGCGCCAGTCGGTGCGGAACACATCGGAGCAGGCCAGCCTGCCCCACAGCCGGGAGAGTGCGTCGACACCGGTCGCGAAGGCGCCGGCGTGGCTTGCGAGCAGCGCGGCGTTGATGGCCCCGGCCGAGCTGCCGGAGATCACCGCGAACGGCGTCGGCGTGCCGGGCGGCAGCCACTCGGCGATCGCCTGCAGCACGCCGACCTGATACGCCGCGCGTGCGCCGCCGCCGGTCAGCAGCAGCCCGACCCGCGGCCGGTGCGGTGCGGCTGCGTGCGGCGCGTTCATGGGTTGCCGCGTCCGCGCCGTGCCGGGTGCCGCCGGCATTCGCGCTGCACTGCGACATGCCCATGTGGATAACCGGAGGGTTTATCCAGAAACTTATCCACAGATGGGGTCCGAACCTTGCCGGGATGCAATTTTTCCGGCAGCAGTGGCAACATACGCCGCCGCGGGATGCGCGCGAGGGGTGAAGCGCAACAAGCCGTCAATACCGCTCCCTGCCGGTGCGGATGCACTTCTTTTTGCACTGTTATCGTGCATCAGCCGGTCGTGGCGGTGCATGGCCCCCTGCCGGATGACCGGATCGGGTGCCTCGGCACGAGTGGCATGTATCGTGCTGAACCGATGCCTCGCCGAAAACTTCGTTTTCATGCTTTTTGTTGTTTTTGAATCGCTGAGTCAAAGCCCGTTCTCATCGCGGAGGAAACTAGATGTCTGCCGAAGACGTTCTGAGCAAGATCAAAGACGAAGGTATCAAGTTCGTGGACTTCCGCTTCACGGACACGCGCGGCAAGGAGCAGCACGTCACCGTCCCGGCGCACACCGTCGATGCGGACGTGTTCGAGAGCGGCAAGATGTTCGACGGCTCGTCGATCTCCGGCTGGAAGGGCATCAACGAGTCCGACATGATCCTCATGCCGGATCCGGAATCCGCCTTTGTCGATCCGTTCTTCGACGAACCGACGATCAACATCACCTGCGACGTCATCGAACCGGCGACGATGCAGGGCTACGAGCGTGATCCGCGCTCGGTGGCGCGCCGCGCCGAGGCCTACCTGCAGAGCACCGGCATCGCCGATACCGCGTACTTCGGCCCGGAGAACGAATTCTTCATTTTCGACGACGTGCGCTACTCGACCGAGATCGGCCGCGTCGGCTACCAGATCGACTCCGAAGAAGCCGCCTGGAACACCAACAAGCAGTACAGCGACGGCAACACCGGTCACCGTCCGGGCATCAAGGGCGGCTACTTCCCGGTGCCGCCGGTCGACAGCCTGCACGACATCCGCGCCGCGATGTGCCTGGCGCTCGCCGAGATCGGCCAGCGCGTCGAAGTGCACCACCACGAAGTCGCGACCGCCGGCCAGTGCGAGATCGGCGTCGGCTTCCACACGCTGGTGCGCAAGGCTGACGAAGTGCAGTCGCTGAAGTACATCATCCAGAACGTCGCGCACAATTACGGCAAGACGGCGACCTTCATGCCGAAGCCGCTGCACGGCGACAACGGCTCGGGCATGCACGTGCACCAGTCGCTGGCGAAGGACGGCAAGAACCTGTTCACCGGCGACCTGTACGGCGGCCTGTCGGAAATGGCGCTGTTCTACATCGGCGGCATCATCAAGCACGCCAAGGCGCTGAACGCGTTCACGAACGCTTCGACCAACAGCTACAAGCGCCTGGTGCCGCACTTCGAAGCCCCGGTCATGCTGGCCTACTCGGCCCGCAACCGCTCGGCGTCGATCCGCATCCCGTTCGTGTCGAATCCGAAGGGCCGCCGCATCGAGGTGCGCTTCCCGGATTCCACCGCCAATCCCTACCTGGCGTTCGCGGCGATGATGATGGCCGGTCTCGACGGCATCCAGAACAAGATCCATCCGGGCGAGGCCATGGACAAGGATCTGTACGACCTGCCGCCGGAAGAGGAAGCCCTGATCCCGCAGGTCTGCTTCAGCCTCGACCAGGCGCTGGCCGAGCTGGACAAGGACCGCGAGTTCCTGACCAAGGGCGGCGTGTTCACCGACGACCTGATCGATGCCTACATCGGCCTGAAGAATCAGGAAGTCCAGAAGGTGCGCATGATCCCGCACCCGGCCGAGCTCGAGCTGTACTACAGCCTCTGAGATCGCTCCGCTGGCGGCCGCTGCACGCGGCCGCCCGGCGCCGGAACCCCGTGCCCTGCGGCACGGGGTTTTTTCTTGCCCGCAGCTGGCGGGCGCGATCGTGGCGCGGACCGCCCGGCTGCACGATCGTGCAGCAAAGGTTTGCACCGCCAGGATGCGCACCAAAGCGGTGCTGTGGTTGATGATGGTGCATCGCGTCCGGATCGCCGTGCGCCACTGCCCGCCGCTGGCGCGCTGCAACTGCGCGCCGGCCCAAAAAACCGGACGGGATTCCGGCGCTTGCACCCGGTTGGACCACTTCTTGCTAAACCCGACGGCATGTATCCGGAGATGACAGCCGTGGTGAGAACCGATTATCCGCGCCGCGTGACGGACAACCTGACGACCGGCGTCGTGGTCCTCGACCGTCATCTGCGCACGGTCTACATGAATCCGGCGGCCGAGATGCTGTTCGCGCTGTCCTTCCGTCAGGCGCTCGGCGCGCATTTCCGCGATCTGGCGATCGGGGCCGACAACCTCGAAGCCGGCATGCGCCGCTGCCTCGACAGCGGCCATCCGTACACCGAGCGCGAGCTGACGCTGACACTGCCCGGCGAGCACGTGATCACCGTCGACAGCTCGGTCACGCCGGTGGTCGAGCACGAGCAGATCCTCGAACTGCTGGTCGAGCTGCGTCAGGTCGACCGGCAGCTGCGCATCTCGCGCGAGGAGAACCTGATCGCGCAGCACACGACCACGCAGGTGCTGGTGCGCAACCTCGCCCACGAGATCAAGAATCCGCTCGGCGGCCTGCGCGGGGCCGCGCAACTGCTCGAGCGCGAGCTGCCGGACGAGCGCCTGAAGGAATACACCCGCATCATCATCCACGAGGCCGACCGCCTGCGCGGCCTCGTCGATCGCATGCTCGGCCCGATGCACCCGCCGGCGCGCCAGGCCGTGAACCTGCACGAGGTGCTGGAGCGCGTGCGCACGCTGGTGGTCGCCGAAGGGCTCGGCAGCACCGAGATCGTGCGCGACTACGATCCGAGCATCCCGCCGCTGCAGGGCGACTTCGACCAGCTGGTGCAGGCGGTGCTCAACATCGTGCGCAACGCCTCGCAGGCGCTCGCCGGCACCGGCACGATCACGCTGCGCACGCGCGTGACGCGCCAGTGCACGATCGGCTCGCGCCGCTACAAGCTGGTCGCGCGCCTCGACATCGTCGACGACGGTCCCGGCATCCCGCCGGCGATCAAGGAACGCATCTTCTACCCGATGATCACCGGCCGCCCCGACGGCACCGGGCTCGGCCTGTCCATCGCCCAGGGACTGGTGAGCCAGCACGGCGGCCTGATCGAGTGCAACAGCGTGCCCGGCGACACCACCTTCACGTTGCTGCTGCCGCTGGAGTAAGCGAGAGCCCGCCATGGCCAGAAAAGAACACGTATGGGTCATCGACGACGACCATTCGATCCGCTGGGTGCTGGAAAAGGCCCTGAGCCGGGAGACGATGGCGGTTTCGGCCTTCGACAGCGGCAACGCCGCGCTCGCCGCGCTCGAACGCGGCAGCGCGCCGGATGCGATCGTCGCCGACATCCGCATGCCCGGCATCAACGGCCTCGAACTGCTGGCGCGGCTGCGCGAGCAGGTGCCGGACCTGCCGGTCATCATCATGACCGCGCACTCCGACCTCGACAGCGCCGTCGCCGCCTATCAGGGCGGTGCCTTCGAGTACCTGCCCAAGCCCTTCGATGTCGATGAAGCCGTCGCGCTGGTGCGCCGCGCCTGCGACCTGCGCCGCCAGCAGGCGGCCAGCGCCGATCACGGCGGACCGATGCCGGAGATCATCGGCGAGGCGCCGGCGATGCAGGAGGTGTTCCGCGCCATCGGCCGGCTGTCGCGCTCGAACATCACGGTGCTGATCAACGGTGAATCCGGCACCGGCAAGGAGCTGGTCGCCCGCGCGCTGCACCGGCACAGTCCGCGCGCCGAGCGGCCGTTCATCGCGCTGAACATGGCGGCGATCCCGCGCGATCTGCTCGAATCCGAGCTGTTCGGCCACGAGCGCGGCTCCTTCACCGGCGCGCAGGCCGCGCGTCAGGGCCGCTTCGAGCAGGCCGACGGCGGCACGCTGTTCCTCGACGAGATCGGCGACATGCCCTCGGAGCTGCAGACGCGGCTGCTGCGCGTGCTCGCCGAGGGCGAGTTCTACCGCGTCGGCGGTCACAGCCCGATCAAGGTCGACGTGCGCGTGATCGCCGCGACCCATCAGGACCTCGAGAACCGGGTGCGTCAGGGGCAGTTCCGCGAGGACCTGTTCCACCGGCTGAACGTCATCCGCATCCACCTGCCGCCGCTGCGCAAGCGCCGCGAGGACATCCCGCTGCTGATGGCGCACTTCCTGAAGCTCGCGGCGCGCGAACTCGACGTGGAGCCGAAGACGCTGCGCTCGGATGTCGAAGGCTTCCTGCAGCAGCTCGACTGGCCCGGCAACGTCCGCCAGCTCGAAAACCTGTGCCGCTGGCTGACGGTGATGGCCTCGGGCCGCGAAGTGCACATGGAGGACCTGCCGAGCGAGCTGAAGCTGACGCCGATCGGCGCGAGCGTCGGTGGCGAGGGCGGCGGCGACTGGCGTCAGGCGCTGTCGGACTGGGCCGCGGCGACGCTGATCCGCGGCGAGAGCGAGATCCTCAACACCGCGCTGCCGGAGTTCGAGCGCACGCTGATCAACGTCGCACTGAAGCACTCCGGCGGCCACCGCCAGGACGCCGCCCGGCTGCTCGGCTGGGGCCGCAACACGCTGACGCGCAAGATCAAGGAACTGAACATGGAATGAGCAATGACGGCGGCCGTCCACGGAGGTCCGTGGAGGGCTGCTGTCCGGACACCGGCCGATGCCACCGGCCTGCCGTCACGGTTCCGGATGCTCGCGCTCGAAGCGCCGTTCGGCCGCGGCGAGGTGGCGCAGCAGCACGTGCGAGATCAGGTTGACGCCGATGCCGCCGAAGGTCAGCGGCAGCAGGTACAGCGCCATCGACAGTTCCGACACGAACAGCTTGTCGTCGGCGAGCGAGGGCGTCTGCATCGCGGTGTTGCCGATGCTCTGCAGCAGATACACGTCGAGACCGGCGACCAGCAGCAGCACGAGGCCGAGCACCAGCACGGTCAGCGGCGATACGGCGCGGCGCAGGTACAGCGTGACGTAGATCGCCGACGGCACGATCAGCGAGCACAGCACCAGCAGCCAGAAACGGATTTCGACGAACACGGAATGCGGCATGGCAGGCTCGCTCGGAAGACGGGGAAGGCGCGGACCGCCGCGCCGGCGACCGGGCCGCTGCGGCGGTGGCGGCCGGAAGATCGCGGCTCGCAGCCGAGGCAGCGCAGTGTGAGGCAAGTTCCGGGGCTGCGGTCATGCCCCGGAGGCCGTGATGGCCCGCATGCAACCGGACCATGACGGGCGAAACCGGCAGGCTTGCGCCAGCGTCCCCTGCCATGGTTACCGCCATCCGATCGCATCGAGGGCTGTCCATGGGCAGGACCATCCATGTCCGCAGTCGTCATCCGCTCCGCACCGTCGCCGGTCTCGCGGTGCTGCTGCCGGCGCTGACCGGCCCGGTCGCGCCGGCGGCCGAAGCGGTGCCGGCGGCGCGGCTCGCCGGGGGAGCGCTGGTGCTGACGGCCTGGCGACAGGCCCGCAACCGTGGCAGCTGCGCACCGCAGGCTTTCGCCGATACCGGCGAGCCCGCGGCCAGTCCGCGGCGTGCGTATTTTTCCGGCGGCTGGGCCGTGGCCTTCGACCTGCCCGGCCGGCGCAGCGCCTTCGGCATCGCCGGCACCGGCACGGCGGCCCCCGGCGACAGCGAACTCGCGCAG
>JAFEGB010000151.1 GCA_018240295.1 Pseudomonadota bacterium | reverse complement strand
CCGGATGGCTGGGCATCGGCTTGGCCCGTATTCCGGAGGATCCGCAAGCCGAGCCCGATCCGAAGCGGACGCTGGTGAATCTCGCCCGGCTGTCGCGCCGCCGGGCCTTGCGTGAGGCCCTCATGCCGCGCCCGGGCCATGCGGCGGTCGTCGGACCGGATTATGTCGGCCAGACCGGACGCTTCATCCAGGAGATCTGGCGTCCGGATCGTGCCCGACAGCGCGCCGGCAGCCTCGATCGTTGCCTGCTCCGGCTGGACGATCTGCGCGTGCGCCTTGATGGCGGATAAGACATGCAGCCGATCCCTGGGTGTCTGCTGGATTTCGAACTCGCGCCACACCGTTCGATCGTCGACACTGATCACTTTGACTGCCTGCCTTGGCCGCTGCCGGATTGCATTGGTTTGCGTGCCCGCCCGCCCTGTATCCGGAGTTGCGTCGATATGCTGCCGTACTGGATTGCCCTCGTGCTCACCCTGACTGCTGCTGCAGCGAGTGCCGCCGACCACTGCCGCGATCCGCAGACCCAGGCCGAGATGACCCGCTGTGCCGGCGAGGACTACGCGCGCGCCGATCGCGAGCTGAATGCCGTCTACGCGCAGGTGCGCACCGCGCTGCCCGAGGCCGAGCGCGAGCGGCTGAAGCTCGCGCAGCGCGCGTGGATCGCCTCGCGCGACGCCGACTGCGAACTGGAACCGTACGGTGCGCGCGGCGGTTCGATGGAGCCGATGCTGATGGCCGCGTGCAAGGCCGATCGCACGACGCAGCGCACGAAGTGGCTGAAATCGCTGGTGGAGGAGGGCGCGCGGTGAGTCGTGCCCCGATTGCGCTGGCCCTGACCGGTGCCTCCGGCGCGCAGTACGGCCTGCGCCTGCTCGAATGCCTGCTCGCCGCCGGCGAAACCGTCTATCTGATGTATTCGAAGGCCGCGCAGATCGTCGTCGGCATGGAAACCGACTGGGCGCTGCCGGCGCGACCGGCCGAGGTGCGTGCGGCCTTGCTCGAACGCTTCGGCTGCCCGCCGGCGCAGCTGCAGGTGTACGGGCGCGAGGAATGGACGGCGCCGGTTGCAAGCGGCTCGGCCGTGTGCCGGGCGATGGCGATCTGCCCGTGCACGACCGGCACGCTGGCGGCGGTCGCGCACGGGCTGTCCGACACGCTGATCGAACGCGCCGCCGACGTGATGCTGAAGGAGCACCGCAAGCTGGTGCTGGTGGTGCGCGAGACGCCGTTCTCGGCGATCCACCTCGAAAACATGCTGACGCTCGCGCGTGCCGGGGCCGTGATCCTGCCGGCCAATCCCGGTTTCTATCACCGGCCGCAGTGCGTCGGGGAACTCGTCGACTACATCGTCGCGCGCGTGCTCGACCAGCTCGGCGTGGCGCACGCGCTGATGGCGCGCTGGGGCCAGCCCGATGACCCGGAGACTGCGTCGTGACCCTGCCGGACGAAATCCCGCTGTTCCCGCTCGATGTCGTGCTGTTCCCCGGCGGTCCGCTGCCGCTGCGCATCTTCGAGCCGCGCTACGTCAGCATGGTCGGACGCTGCCTGCGCGAGGACCTGCCCTTCGGCGTCGTGCCGATCAGCGCCGGCAGCGAGGCCGGCGGCGACGCGAGCTTCCACCTGCTCGGCAGCAGCGCCCGCATCCGTGATTTCGACCGCCTGCCCGACGGCATGCTCGGCATCACCTGCCGCGGCGAACGGCGCTTTCGCGTGCTCGAACACCGCAGCCAGCCCGACCGGCTGGTGCTCGGGCGCGTCGAATGGCTGCCCGAGCCGGTGCGCGAGCCGGTGCCGCCGCAGTTCCGCTCGCTGGAGCGGCTGCTCGGGCGCATCCTCGATGCCGAGGGCATCGAACGCTACCGCGCGCTGCTCGAACCCGACTGGGACAGCGCCGACTGGGTCGTCAACCGCCTCGCCGAGGTCATGCCGCTGCCGAACGGCGCGCGGCACATGCTGCTCGGCATCGACGAGCCGCTGGAGCGCTTCGAACTGCTGTACGCGCTGCTGCAGGATCAGCGGCTGGTCTGAAGGCGCTCCCGGCGCACGCCGGGAGCGGCAGGCGCGAGACCGGCTGCGTTGCTGCGTTGCAGCGGAACAGCGGCGCTTGCGCTAGTGTCCACCGGGTCACGCCCGTCCCCCGCGAGACCCGCCGCCGATGACGCCTGACGCCGTCGATCCTGCACGCCTGCAGTTCGCGTTCACCGCGATGGCGCATTTCCTGTTCGTGCCGCTGTCGCTCGGGCTCGCCGTGCTGCTCGCGATCATGGAATCCGTGTTCGTGATGACCGGCAAGGCGGTGTACCGCGAGATGACGCAGTTCTGGGCGCGGCCGTTCGCGATCAGCTTCGCGCTCGGCGTCGCCACCGGCCTGCCGCTCGAATACCAGTTCGGCACGCACTGGGCGGCCTTCGCGCGCTTCGGCGGCGACGTGTTCGGGCTGCCGCTCGCGCTCGAGGGCCTGATGGCCTTCCTGCTGGAATCGACCTTCATCGGCCTGTTCTTCCTCGGCTGGCAGCGGCTCGGGCGGCTGCAGCACCTTGGCGTGACCTGGCTGCTCGCGATCGGCTCGAACCTGTCGGCGTTCTGGATCCTGATCGCCAACGCCTGGATGCAGCACCCGGTCGGTGCGCGGCTGAATCCGGAAACCCTGCGCATGGAGCTTTCGAGCTTCGCGGAGCTGGTGTTCAACCCGGTCGCGCAGGTGAAGTTCGTACACACGGTCGCCGCCTGCTACGTGACCGGCGCCTCGTTCGTGCTGGCGGTCAGCGCCTGGTATCTGCTGCGCGGCCGGGTGCGGGCGCTGGCGCGGCGCAGCTTCGCGATCGCCGCGGCCTTCGGGCTGGCGGCGGTGCTGTCGGTGATCACGCTCGGCGACGAGAGCGGTTACGAGCTCGGCAACGTGCAGAAGGTCAAGCTCGCCGCGATCGAATCGATGTGGGAAACCGGGCCGCCGCCGGCGCCGTTCACACTGTTCGGCATCCCCGACGAACAGGCGATGCGCACCGATCACGCCGTGCGCGTGCCCTGGCTGCTCGGGCTGATCGCGACGCGCTCGATCGACCGGCCGGTGACCGGGCTCAAGGAGCTGATCGCCGGGAGCGAGACCCGCATCCGCCGCGGCCTGATCGCGTATGAGGCCGGCGAGCGCCTGCGTGCCGGCGAGCGCGATGCGCAACTGCGCGCGCAGTTCGAGCGCCACGCCGGCGATTACGGCTACGCGCTGCTGCTGAAGCGCTACGTCCGCGATCCGCGTCAGGCGGGCGAGGCCGACATCGCCCGCGCCGCGCGCGACACCGTGCCGCGGGTCTGGCCGCTGTTCTGGGGCTTCCGGATCATGGTCGGCTGCAGCCTGCTGATGCTCGGCCTGTACGGCTGGGCCTTCGTCGCCAGTGCCCGCGACCGGCTCGGGCAGCGCGGCCTGCTGCGCGCCGCGCTCTGGGCGTGGCCGCTGCCGTGGATCGCGAGCCAGTGCGGCTGGCTGATCTCCGAATACGGCCGCCAGCCGTGGACGGTCGCCGGCCTGCTGCCGACCTTCCTCGCCGCCTCGGCCCACGATGCCGCAGCGGTCACGGCGTCGCTCGGCGCCTTCATCGGCCTGTACGCGCTGCTGTTCGCGACCGGCATCTTTCTCATCGTGCGCTGCGTGCGCCGCGGCCCGGAGGCGCTTTCCGCATGAACGGCATCGACTACGACCTGCTGCGCCTCGGCGCCTGGGCGCTCGCCGGCCTGAGCCTGTTCGGCTTCGCGCTGACCGCCGGCTTCGATCTCGGCATCGGCACGCTGCTGCCGGTGCTCGGGCGCAGCGACGCCGAACGCGGCCGGCTGATCGAGACCATCGAAGGCCACTGGGAAGGCAACCAGACCTGGTTCGTGGTCGCCGGCGGCCTGCTGTTCGCGCTGTGGCCGCCGGTGTACGCGGTGCTGCTGTCCGGGCTGACGCCGCTGCTGCTGGTCGCGCTGTTCGGGCTGATGCTGCGCCCGGCCGGCTTCGGCTTCCGTCACCAGATCGACGATCCGCGCTGGCGCCGGCTGTGGGATGGCGTGCTCTGCGCCGGCGGCGTGCTGCCGGCGCTGGCCTTCGGCGCGCTGCTCGCGCGGCTGTTCGCCGGCCTGCCGTTTCGCCACGAGGGCGATGCACTGCAGCCGGTGTTCGAGGCCGCACCGGCGCACGCCGCCGCCTGGCTGCCGTTCACCGTGGTCTGCGCCGTGCTGGTGCTGGCGCTGTTCGCGCAGCACGGCGCGGCGCGGCTGCTGTTCAGCGTGCGCGGCGTGCTGCGCTGGCGTGCGCGGCGCATGCTGGGCTGGTCGGCGATCGCGGTGCTGGCGCTGTCGGTCGCAGCGGTCGTGCTGCTCGCGACGCTGCCGGGGCTGCATGCCGCCGGCAGCGACTGGCAGCAGCCGCTGGCCGCCACGCAGCTCAGCTTCGTCAACGGCGCCTGGCTCGATCGCTACGCCGCGCACCCGCTGCTGCTGACGCTGCCGGCGCTGGCGCTCGCCGGCACGCTGGTGGCCGGACTCGCGGCCTGGCGTGACCGCGCGCTGACGGCCTTCCTCGGCTCGACCGTCGCGCTCGCCGGCACGCTCGCCAGCGCCGGCGTGGCGCTGTTCCCGTTCGTGCTGCCGTCGAGCCTCGATCCGGCGGCCAGCCTGTCGCTGTGGAACGCTGCCGCCAGCCCGCTGACGCTGATGTGGCTGTACGCGGCAGCGGCCGTGCTGCTGCCGGTCGTGATCCTCTACACCGCCTGGGCCTACGCGAAGCTGGGTGAACCCGGAACCGGGCCCGAATCCGGCCGCGGCGAGGCCCGGACGCCGCAGGAGTACTGACGATGTGGTACTTCACGTGGATGCTCGGGCTCGGCTTTGCCTGCCTGGGCGCGATCGTCAATGCGCTGTGGCTCGAAGCCCGCGGCGGCCTCGATGACGGCGAGGACGAGGCCGCGGGCGGCGGCGGATGAAGCGTCCGCACTCGCCTACAGTCGCCCGCAGGTCCTGCCATCCGCCCGAGGTCATCGACATGCCGATCCGCCCGTGCCCGCGTGCGTCCCTGTTTCCGCGTCCGGCGGAGGGCAGGGCATGAAGCTCACGCGCACCCCGATCGAACTCGACATCGCCGATCGCCGGCTGTGCGCCGAGCACCTGCGCCCGGACGGCGCGGCCGCCGCACCGGTGCTGGTGTTCCTGCACGAGGGCCTCGGCAGCATCGCGCAGTGGAAGGACTTCCCGGCCGGGCTCTGCGAGGCCCTCGGCCTGCCCGGCTTCGTCTACGAGCGTCAGGGCTTCGGCAACTCCGCGCCGCTCGACGGCCCGCGCACGCCGCGCTACCTGCACGCCGAAGCCCTCGAAGTGCTGCCGGCGGTGCTGGCCGCAGCCGGCATCCGGGATTACCTGCTGATCGGCCACAGCGACGGCGGTTCGATCGCGCTGCTGCACGCAGCCGGCAGACCGCGCGGGCTGCGCGCGATCGTCACCGAGGCGGCGCACGTGCGCGTCGAACCGGTCACGCTCGCCGGCATCCGCGATGCCGTACACGCCTGGCAGTCCACCGACCTGCCGGCCAAGCTCGCGCGCTACCACGGCGACAAGACCGCCGCGACCTTCGCCGGCTGGTCCGACGTCTGGCTGTCGGAGTCCTTCCGCGAGTGGGACATCGTCGCCGAACTGCCGGGGATCCGCTGCCCGGTGCTGGCGCTGCAGGGTGCCGATGACGAATACGGCACGCCGAAGCAGCTCGCGTGGATCGCCGGCGCCGTGTCCGGGCCGGTCGACACGCTGCTGATCCCGAAATGCGCGCACATCCCGCATTTCCAGGCACGCCGGACGGTCATGAATGCGCTGACGGAGTTCGTGCGCCGGCAACTCT
>JAFEGB010000150.1 GCA_018240295.1 Pseudomonadota bacterium | reverse complement strand
CTCGATGGACGACATCCTGCAGAAGGTGCACGAGGCCGGCCTGACGCTGAAGGCCGGCTGCGGCATCGGCTACGAGTTCTCGACGCTGCGCCCGCGCGGTGCCTACGTCTCGGGTGCCGGTGCCTACACCAGCGGCCCGCTGTCGTTCATGGATATCTACGACAAGATGTGCTTCACGGTGTCCTCGGCCGGCGGCCGGCGCGGCGCGCAGATGGGCACCTTCGACGTCACCCATCCCGACGTGCAGGAGTTCATCAAGGCCAAGCGCGAGGACGGGCGCCTGCGCCAGTTCAACCTGTCGCTGCTGGTCACGCAGGAATTCATGGAGGCGGTGAAGGCCGACGGCGAATGGAAGCTGTCGTTCCCGGTGCGGCGCAAGGAGGCCGAGGCCGACGGACTCGACCTCACGAACCCCGAACTCGTCTGGCGCGAATGGCCGATCCACGAGGGGCTGGTGGTCAACGACGCCGGGCTGGTGGCCTGCAAGGTCTACAGGACGCTGAAGGCGCGCCGGCTCTGGGACGTGATCATGTCCTCGACCTACGATTACGCCGAGCCGGGCTTCATCCTGATCGACAAGGTCAACGAGATGAACAACAACTGGTGGTGCGAGAACATCCGCGCCACCAATCCCTGCGGCGAGCAGCCGCTGCCGCCGTACGGTTCCTGCCTGCTCGGCTCGGTCGACCTGACGCGCTTCGTGCTCGAACCGTTCACCGAGCGTGCGCGCTTCGACTGGGACACCTACCGCGAGGTGGTGTCGGTGTTCACGCGCATGCTCGACAACGTCGTCGAGATCAACGGCCTGCCGCTGGAGCCGCAGCGCGCCGAGATCACCGGCAAGCGCCGTCACGGCATGGGCTATCTCGGCCTCGGCTCGACGATGACGCTGCTGCGCATGCGCTACGGCTCGGCGGAATCGCTGGCGTTCACCGAGCAGGTCACGCGCGAGATGGCCGTCGCCGGCTGGCGCACGGCGCTGGAACTGGCGCAGGAGAAAGGTCCGGCCCCGGTGCTCGCGGCCGAATACGTCGTCGATGGCGAGATGCTGCGCAAGCGCCCGGAAATGGCGCGCGACGGTTTCCAGGCCGGAGACCGCGTGCCGGGCCGTGTGCTGCACGCGAAGTACAGCCGCTACATGCAGCGTCTCGCCGGGGTCGAGCCGGCGCTGGTCGAGGCGCTCGCGAACGTCGGTGCACGCTTCACGCACCACACCTCGATCGCGCCGACCGGCACGATCTCGCTGAGCCTTGCCAACAACGCCTCGAACGGCATCGAACCGAGCTTCGCGCACCATTACGCGCGCAACGTCATCGTGCCGGGCAAGAAGAGCAAGGAGAAGGTCGATGTCTGGTCCTTCGAGCTGCTGGCCTACCGCGAACTGGTCAATCCGCAGGCGATGCCGTATTCCGGGGACGCCGCCGCGCAACTGCCGGAGTACTTCATCGCCGCCGATGACGTGACGCCGAAGCAGCACGTCGACGTGCAGGCCGCCGCGCAGAAGTGGGTCGATTCGAGCATCTCGAAGACCGCGAACGTGCCGACCGATTTCCGCTACGAGGATTTCAAGGACATCTACCTGTACGCATACGAACAGGGCCTGAAGGGCTGCACGACCTTCCGCTTCAACCCCGAGGCTTTCCAGGGCGTGCTGGTCAAGGAGAAGGATCTCGAAAACACGCTGTACCGTTTCACGCTCGCCGACGGTCAGGTCGTCGAGGTCCGCGGCAACGAGCAGATCGAATACGACGGTGAACTCCACACCGCGGCCAATCTGTTCGATGCGCTGAAGGAAGGGTATTACGGCAAGTTCTGAACGGTGAGCCCTGCGCATCCGGCGGCCGGACTGCCGGGTGCGTGACGGGCGGGGGGCAGGAGTGGGCAGCGTGCGATACGAGTCGGATTTCGTGGACTGGACCTTCGAGCAGGCGCGGCTGCTGCGGGCGGGCGACTGGTCGGCTCTCGACGTCGAACGCATTGCAGAGGAGCTGGAGGCCATGGGGCGCAGCGAGCGTCGGGCGCTGGTGCATCGTCTCGAAGTGCTGCTGATGCATCTGCTGAAGTGGCAGTTCCAGCCCGGCAGACGCAGCCCGAGCTGGCGCAGCACGATCCGCATCCAGCGCATCGAGGTGGCCGAGCTGCTGGCCGACAATCCGAGCCTGAAGCCGCAGCTCGATGCCTTTCTGGCGCAGGCCTATCGCAAGGCCCGCCTGCTGGCGGCGGGCGAGACCGGACTCGATGAAGGCGGGTTTCCGCAGACGAGTCCGTACACGGCCGCCGAGGTCATCGACGAGGCCTGGTGGCCGGGCGCGCCGTAACCACGACCCTGATCTCCCGGTGCCGGGGCATCCATGTCGCAGCGCGCAACGCCGCCGCGCCGCCTGCGGCGTTCCGCGCTAGCATCCAGCGCATTCCCCGTCCTCGCCGCTGGAGCCCGCCCATGTCCCTGCCCAAGCGCATGGCCTTCTTCGTCTCCGATCGCACCGGCATCACCGCCGAGACGCTCGGGCACAGCCTGCTGACGCAGTTCGAGTCGCTGAACATCGAGAAGCAGGCGGTGCGCTTCGTGGATACGCCCGAGCGGGCGAAGGCGCTGCGCGATCGCATCGACCGGCACTTTCGCGAGGACGGGCTCAAGCCGCTGGTGTTCTCGACCCTGATCGCCGAGGAGACGCGCGCGATCGTCAAGCAGGCCAACGGACACTTCATCGACTTCTTCGAGGTGTTCATCGGGCCGCTGGAGCAGGAACTCGGCGTCAAGTCCTCGCTGACCGCCGGGCGCTCGCACGGGCTGACCGACATGGTCGAGTACTCGCGGCGCATCGACGCCGTGAACTTCACGCTGAACCACGACGATGGTTCGACCACCGCGCATCTGGCCGAGGCCGACATCATCCTGGTCGGCATCTCGCGCACCGGCAAGACGCCGACCTGCCTGTACCTGTCGCTGCACTACGGCATCCGCGCCGCCAACTTCCCGCTGACCGAGGACGACCTGGAGGACATGAAGCTGCCGAACAGCCTGCGCCCCTACCAGGACAAGCTGTTCGGGCTGACCACCGACCCGATGCGGCTCGCGCAGATCCGTCACGAGCGCATGCCGAACAGCAAGTACTCGTCGCTCGAACAGTGCGACTACGAGACCCGCCAGGCCGAGGCGCTGTTTCGCAAGCTCGGCGTGCCGTACCTGCGCACGACGATGAAATCCATCGAGGAAATCGCGACGACCATCATCGACATGGCCGGGCTCGAAAAGCGCAAGGTGCGGCCGCACCGGCCGCAGGCGCACGTCTGATTTTCCGCGGGCTTGCAGCGCGCCTCCCTGACCGGCGCGGTTGCATTTGACGGCGCATCATGCAGGATATGCCGCGGTCCGGAGCCCCGGGGTACAACGGGGCGCGCGTCCAGGCAAGGGGGGTGCCGAAATCGCTCGGCATCTGAATCTGGCGCCGGTGAGCATCATGCTCTCGCCGGCGCCGAGGGTTTGCTCGCAAGCAGCAGACTTTTCAGTGCGGGTCCCGCCCGATGCGGGGCCACAAACGCAGAACGACTTAGGAGCGCAATGACATGAAGAATCCGGTTCGCGTCGCCATCACCGGTGCCGCCGGCAACATCGGTTATGCCATGGCTTTCCGCATCGCCGCCGGCGACATGCTGGGCCCGGACCAGCCGGTCATCCTGCACCTGCTCGAAATCACCCCGGCGCTGCCGGCGCTGCAGGGCGTCGTGATGGAGCTCAACGACTGCGCCTTCCCGCTGCTGGCCGGTGTCGTTGCCACCGACAAGCTCGAAGAAGCCTTCAAGGATGTGAACTATGCGCTGCTGGTCGGCGCCCGTCCGCGCGGCCCGGGCATGGAGCGCAAGGACCTGCTGACCGCCAATGGCGCGATCTTCGGGCCCCAGGGCAAGGCGCTGAATGATGTCGCCTCGCGTGACGTGAAGGTGCTCGTGGTCGGCAACCCGGCCAACACCAACTCGCTGATCGCCCAGTGCAACGCCCCGGACCTCGATCCGAAGCAGTTCACGGCGATGACCCGCCTCGACCACAACCGTGCGCTGTCGCAGCTCGCCGAGAAGACCGGCGTGCACTTCAACTTCATCAAGAAGATGACGATCTGGGGCAACCACTCCAGCACCCAGTATCCGGACATCTCGCAGTGCACCGTCGACGGCAAGGCTGCCGCCGAGCTGGTCGACAGCGACTGGTACAAGAGCACCTTCATCCCCGACGTGCAGCAGCGCGGCGCGGCGATCATCAAGGCCCGCGGCGCCTCGTCGGCCGCCTCGGCCGCCTCGGCCGCGATCGACCACATGCGTTCGTGGGCGCTCGGCACCGCCGAGGGCGACTGGGTGTCGATGGGCATCCCGTCCGACGGCTCCTACGGCATCGCGCCGGGCGTCATCTACTCGTATCCCTGCGTCTGCAAGGACGGCAAGTACGAGATCGTCCAGGGTCTGCCGGTCGACGAGTTCTCGCGCGCCAAGATGGACGCCACCGAAGCCGAACTGCGCGAGGAGCGCGCGGCGATCGAGCATCTGCTGAAGCCGTGATCCGGCCTGCAGCATTGACGTTGACGTAAGCGTCAACCTCCGACAAGGCGCCCTGCGGGGCGCCTTTTGTTTTGGCCGTCTTCCGCAGTCCTGCCGTGCGGGCTGCCGGCGACGCTTCGCCGGCAGCTGCGGCCTTCGGAATATTTTCCTTTTTATTCATTAAATTGCCATGCAGCGCCTGCAGGCTCGCGGTCGCGGCACGTCCGCAAGCGAGAGCGGCTCCTATGTTGTGCATTGACACATCCAATGTGACGTAAGCGAAACAATTGAGTTAGCTTATCAATGCCCGGTGCAGCTTCGTTCCGACGGGCGCAACACAACAACAAACGGTTTCCGCTGCCGCCCTCCGCTGATCCGGAAGCGCGCAGGCCGGAAACCGCGGGCGCACCTGCCGCCCCTGCCGCCGCAAGGCGGCAACCCACGACCGATGCCGTACCAGAGATTTGGAGGGGAAACGGGATGACGTACGAAACTTTCCACAAGCGATCCATCGACGACATGGAAGGCTTCTGGGGCGAGCAGGCCGGCCTGATCCACTGGAACAAGCCGCCGCAGCAGGTGCTCGACTATTCCAGACCGCCGTTTCGCAAGTGGTTCGTCGGCGGTGAGACCAACCTCTGCTACAACGCGGTCGACCGTCATCTGGCTGCGCGCGCCGATCAGCCGGCGCTGGTCTACATCTCGACCGAAACCGAAGAGACGAAGTCGTACTCGTTCGCCGAGCTGCACCGCGAGGTCAACCGCACCGCGGCGATCCTCGCCGCGCTCGGCGTCGGCAAGGGCGACCGCGTCGTCATCTACATGCCGATGATCGCCGAGGCGCTGTTCGCGATGCTGGCCTGCGCGCGCCTCGGGGCCGTGCACTCGGTGGTGTTCGGCGGCTTCGCCTCGCACAACCTCGCCGTGCGCATCGACGATGCGCAGCCGAAGCTGCTCGTCACCGCCGATGCCGGCATGCGCAACGGCAAGCCGGTGCCGTACAAGCACCTGGTCGACGAGGCCTGCGCGCTCGCCAAGTACCCGCCGCAGCACGTGCTGATCGTCAACCGCGGCCTCGACCCGCAGATGCCCATCACCGAAGGCCGGGATGCCGACTACGCGACGCTGCGCGAGCAGCATCTCGACGCCGAAGTGCCGGTGACCTGGGTCGAGTCGAACGAGCCGAGCTACATCCTCTACACCTCCGGCACCACCGGCACGCCGAAGGGCGTGCAGCGCGACACCGGCGGCTACTGCGTCGCGCTCGCCGCGTCGATGAAGCACATCTACAACGCCAATCCCGGCGAGACGATGTTCACGACCTCGGACATCGGCTGGGTCGTCGGCCACAGCTACATCGTCTACGGCCCGCTGATCCACGGCATGACGACCATCGTCTACGAGGGTCTGCCGACGCGGCCCGATGCCGGCATCTGGTGGAAGATCGTCGAGGACTACAAGGTCACGACGATGTTCAGCTCGCCGACCGCGGTGCGCGTGCTGAAGAAGCAGGACCCGGAGTACCTGCGCAAGTACGACCTCTCGACGCTGCGCTACCTGTTCCTGGCCGGCGAGCCGCTCGATGAGCCGACCTCGCGCTGGATCAGCGATGCGCTCGGCGTGCCGGTCATCGACCACTACTGGCAGACCGAGACCGGCTGGGCGATGTTGACCTACCTGCCGGGCGTGGACCTGAAGCCGAACCGCTTCGGCTCGCCGGGTTTCCCGAACTACGGCTTCAACATCCGCGTCATCAACGAAGCCACCGGTGCCGACGCCGAGGCGAACGAGAAGGGCGTGCTGGTCGTCGTGCCGCCGCTGCCGCCGGGCTGCCTCACGACGGTCTACGGCAACGACGAGCGCTTCGTGAAGAGCTACTTCAGCCAGTTCAAGGAACTGCTGTACACCTCCTCGGACTGGGCCGTGCGCGATGACGACGGCTACTACTTCATCCTCGGGCGCACCGACGACGTCATCAACGTCGCCGGCCACCGCCTCGGCACCCGCGAGATCGAGGAAGCCGTGCAGGCGCACGCGGCGATCGCCGAGGTCGCCGTGGTCGGCATCGCCGATCAGCTCAAGGGTCAGGAGGCCGTCGTGTTCGCGACGCTGAAGAACCCGGCGCTGGTCGAGACCGAGGAAGGCCGCGCGAAGCTCGAAAAGGAAGTGCTCGCCAAGGTCGTCGAGCTGCTCGGCCCGGTGGCGCGTCCGAAGCACGCCTACTTCTGCCAGACGCTGCCGAAGACCCGCTCCGGCAAGCTGCTGCGCCGCTCGATCCAGGCGCTGGCCGAAGGCCGCGACCCGGGTGACCTGTCGACGCTCGATGATCCGAACTCGCTCGACGAGGTCCGGCGCGCGGTCGGTCGCAGCTGAGGCCGCGGGGCGGCGCGCGGCGGATCGCATCCTGCCGCGCGCCACCGCCCCCGGGCCGCGCATCACCCGGCCCATCAGCAGACATCTTTCAGACATCTTCAGACATCTTGAGGGGGGCCTGCACCGGGGACGACGGTGCGGGTTGGCAGTACGCGGCCGGAGGTCGGGCGATGCCGGGGGGCGTCGCCTTGCATGCCGGACGGCCGTGCAGGGTCCGTGATGCCGGGCATAACCGGTGCACGGGCCGGCGGCGGGGCGCCGGAGGTGCCAGCCGTGGGGAACGGTGCGCAAGCGCGCCGTGGCGGTCCCCCGTCCGGGGGGGCGGGGGACCGTTTTCCGATGTTCATCCGGCGGCGCGCGATCCGTGCCGCCTGCCATCCGAGGTCAAGCGAAATGAGTGAGCTGAAGTCCGCCGGTGCACGTTTCCGTGCCGCCGTTCGTGAGGAGCGCCCGTTGCAGGTGGTCGGGGCGGTCAACGCCTATTTCGCCCGGCTCGCCGAACACTCGGGCTACAAGGCCCTGTACCTGTCCGGCGGTGGTGTCGCGGCCTGCTCCTGCGGCATCCCGGACCTCGGCATCACGACGATGGAAGACGTGCTGATCGATGCACGGCGCATCACCGATGTCACCGACCTGCCGCTGCTCGTCGACATCGACACCGGCTGGGGCGGCGCCTTCAACATCGCCCGCACCGTGCGCGAGCTGACCCGCGCCGGCGTCGCCGCCGTGCACATCGAGGACCAGGTCGCGCAGAAGCGCTGCGGTCACCGCCCGAACAAGGCCATCGTCTCGCAGGCCGAGATGGTCGATCGCGTCAAGGCCGCGGTCGATGCCAAGACCGACAGCAACTTCGTGATCATGGCCCGTACCGACGCGCTCGCCGTCGAGGGCCTGCAGTCGGCGATCGACCGTGCCTGCGCCTGCGTCGAGGCCGGTGCCGACATGATCTTCCCGGAGGCGATGACCGATCTCGGCATGTACCGCCAGTTCGCCGAGGCCGTCGGCGTGCCGGTGCTCGCCAACATCACCGAGTTCGGCTCGACGCCGCTGTTCACGACCGACGAGCTCGGCGCCAACGGCGTCAGCCTCGTGCTCTACCCGCTGTCGGCCTTCCGTGCGGCTTCGAAGGCGGCGCTGAACGTCTATCAGCAGCTGCGTGCCAGCGGCACCCAGCAGGGCGTCGTCGACACGATGCAGACCCGCGCCGAACTCTACGAGCACCTCGGCTACCACGCCTACGAGCAGAAGCTCGACGCGCTGTTCAGCAAAGACGCCAAGTAAAGCCGCGCTCAACCGACATCGGAGTCCCCAGCCATGACCGAATCCACGCAGGTCCTGCCCAAGGCCAAGAAGTCCGTCGCGCTGTCCGGCACCGCCGCCGGCAACACCGCGATCTGCACCGTCGGGCGCACCGGCAATGACCTGAACTACCGCGGTTACGACATCCTCGATCTGGCCGACAAGTGCGAGTTCGAGGAGATCGCGCACCTGCTGATCCATCACAAGCTGCCGACCGCGAGCGAGCTGAAGGCCTACAAGGCCAAGCTCAAGGCGCTGCGCGGCCTGCCGCTGCCGGTCAAGGCGGTGCTGGAGCAGATTCCGGCCGCCGCGCACCCGATGGATGTCATGCGCACGGCCGTCTCGACGCTCGGCTGCGTGCTGCCGGAGAAGGACGATCACAACTCCGCCGGTGCGCGCGACATCGCCGACCGCCTGATCGCCTCGCTCGGCTCGATGCTGCTGTACTGGTACCACTACAGCCACAACGGCAAGCGCATCGAGGTCGAGACCGACGACGAGTCGATCGGCGGCCACTTCCTGCGCCTGCTGCACGGCGAGCGCCCGAGCGAGCTGCACGTGCGCTCGATGCACACCTCGCTGGTGCTGTACGCCGAGCACGAGTTCAACGCCTCGACCTTCACCGGCCGCGTCATCGCCGGCACCTCGTCCGACCTGTACTCGGCGATCACCGGCGCGATCGGCGCGCTGCGCGGTCCGAAGCACGGCGGTGCCAACGAGGTCGCCTTCGAGATCCAGCAGCGCTACGACAACCCGGAAGAGGCCGAGGCCGACATCCGCGAGCGCGTCGAGCGCAAGGAAGTCGTCATCGGCTTCGGTCACCCGGTCTACACGATCTCCGATCCGCGCAACAAGGTGATCAAGGAAGTCGCGCGCACGCTCGCCGCCGATGCCGAGAACTTCAAGCTGTTCGACATCGCCGATCGGCTCGAAACCGTCATGTGGGACGCCAAGAAGATGTTCCCGAACCTCGACTGGTTCTCGGCCGTCTCGTACCACCTGATGGGCGTGCCGACGGAGATGTTCACGCCGCTGTTCGTGATCGCGCGCACCACCGGCTGGGCCGCACACGTCATCGAGCAGCGCGAGGACGGCAAGATCATCCGCCCGAGCGCCAACTACATCGGCCCGGAAGACCGGCCGTTCGTCGCGATCGAGGACCGCAAGTGACCATGAACACTGCCTATCGCAAACTGCTGCCGGGCACGAAGCTGGATTACTTCGATGCGCGTGCCGCCGTCGATGAGATCAAGGCCGGGGCCTGGGCGACGCTGCCCTACACCTCGCGCGTGCTGGCCGAGAACCTCGTGCGCCGCTGCGAACCGGCGATGCTGCGCGATTCGCTCAGCCAGCTGATCGAGCGCAAACGCGACCTCGACTTCCCGTGGTTCCCGGCGCGCGTCGTCTGCCACGACATCCTCGGCCAGACCGCGCTCGTCGACCTCGCCGGCCTGCGCGACGCGATCGCCGATCAGGGCGGCGATCCGGCCAAGGTCAATCCGGTGGTGCCGACGCAGCTGATCGTCGATCACTCGCTCGCCGTCGAGTACGGCGGCTTCGACCCCGAGGCCTTCGACAAGAACCGCGCGGTCGAGGAGCGTCGCAACGAGGACCGCTTCCACTTCATCGACTGGACGCGCACGGCCTTCCAGAACGTCGACGTGATCCCGGCCGGCAACGGCATCATGCACCAGATCAATCTGGAGAAGATGTCGCCGGTGATCCAGGTCCGTGACGGCGTCGCCTTCCCGGACACCTGCGTCGGCACCGACAGCCACACGCCGCACGTCGATGCGCTCGGCGTCATCGCCATCGGCGTCGGCGGACTCGAAGCCGAGACCGTCATGCTCGGGCGCGCGTCGATGATGCGCCTGCCCGACATCGTCGGCGTCAGGCTCACCGGCAAGCGCCAGCCCGGCATCACCGCCACCGACATCGTGCTGGCGCTGACCGAGTTCCTGCGCAAGGAGCGCGTGGTCGGGGCCTACGTCGAGTTCTTCGGCGAAGGCGCCGAGAGCCTGTCGATCGGCGATCGCGCGACCATCTCGAACATGTGCCCGGAGTACGGTGCGACCGCCGCGATGTTCTACATCGACGGCCAGACCATCGATTACCTGAAGCTGACCGGCCGCGAGCCGGAGCAGGTGGCGCTGGTCGAGCAGTACGCGAAGACGCTCGGCCTCTGGGGCGATGCGCTGGCAAGCGCCGAGTACGAGCGCGTGCTGACGTTTGACCTGTCGACGGTCGTGCGCAACATGGCGGGGCCCTCGAACCCGCACAAGCGCCTGCCGACCTCGGCGCTCGCCGAGCGCGGCATCGCCGACGAAGCCAAGCTCGCGCAGGCGAGGGCCGAGGAGGCCGACGGCCTGCTGCCCGATGGCGCGGTCATCATCGCGGCGATCACGAGCTGCACCAACACCAGCAACCCGCGCAACGTCGTTGCCGCCGGCCTGCTGGCGCGCAAGGCCAATCAGCTCGGCCTGACGCGCAAGCCCTGGGTGAAGTCCTCGTTCGCGCCGGGCTCGAAGGTCGCGAAGCTGTATCTCGAAGAGTCCGGCCTGCTGCCGGAACTCGAAAAGCTCGGCTTCGGCATCGTCGCCTATGCCTGCACGACGTGTAACGGCATGTCCGGCGCGCTCGATCCGAAGATCCAGCAGGAGATCATCGACCGCGACCTGTACGCGACCGCCGTGCTCTCCGGCAACCGCAACTTCGACGGCCGCATCCACCCGTACGCCAAGCAGGCCTTCCTCGCCTCGCCGCCGCTGGTCGTCGCCTACGCGCTCGCCGGCACCGTGCGCTTCGACATCGAGCAGGACGCGCTCGGTTTCGATGCCGATGGCAGGGCGATCACGCTGAAGGATCTCTGGCCGAGCGACGAGGAGATCGACGCCATCGTGGCCAGCTCGGTCAAGCCCGAGCAGTTCAAGCAGGTCTACATCCCGATGTTCGACCTCGGCACCGTCGAGGCCGCCAAGAGCCCGCTGTACGACTGGCGTCCGCAGTCGACCTACATCCGCCGTCCGCCGTACTGGGAAGGCGCGCTGGCCGGCGAGCGCACCCTGAAGGGCATGCGTCCGCTCGCGGTGCTGCCGGACAACATCACGACCGATCACCTGTCGCCGTCGAACGCGATCCTGCTCGACAGCGCCGCCGGTGAATACCTGGCGAAGATGGGCCTGCCGGAGGAGGACTTCAATTCCTACGCGACGCACCGCGGCGATCACCTGACCGCCCAGCGCGCGACCTTCGCGAACCCGAAGCTCGTCAACGAGATGGTCGTCGTCGATGGCAAGGTCAAGCAGGGATCGCTCGCGCGCGTCGAGCCGGACGGCACGGTCATGCGCATGTGGGAGGCGATCGAGACCTACATGGATCGCCGCCAGCCGCTGATCATCATCGCCGGTGCCGATTACGGTCAGGGCAGTTCGCGTGACTGGGCGGCCAAGGGCGTGCGTCTGGCCGGCGTCGAGGCCATCGTCGCCGAGGGCTTCGAGCGCATCCACCGCACGAACCTGATCGGCATGGGCGTGCTGCCGCTGGAATTCCAGCCCGGCACCGACCGCAAGACGCTCGGCCTCGACGGCACCGAGACCTACGACGTGACCGGCGAACGCAAGCCGCGCACGACGCTGACGCTGGTGATCCACCGCCGCAACGGCGAAACCGTCGAAGTCCCGGTCACCTGCCGGCTCGACACCGCCGAGGAAGTCTCGATCTACGAGGCCGGCGGCGTGCTGCAGCGCTTTGCGCAGGACTTCCTGGCGTCGTCTTCGCAGGCAGCCTGAGTAGTCCGTCCGCAGGCGTCGGTCGCAGCGGCTAACCCCTCTCCCCAACCCCTCTCCCGCAAGGGGAGAGGGGCTTTGGCAGCAACGGTCTGACCTGGATCAGCACCGGTTGCGGAGCAGGAAAAACGGCTGCGATCAAACCCGGAGCACGGCCTGATAGCCCCTCCCCCCTCGCGGGGGAGGGGTTGGGGAGAGGGGGAAAACCTCACCCCATCTGCAAGCCTTGAAGATTCATCCGCCACCGTCAGGAGGCTCCCGATGCAAGCCAGCGATCAGGCCCGCCATCTGCGCCGGGTGATGACCGATGCCGAACACCGGCTCTGGCTGCATCTGCGTGCTCACCGATATGTCGGCCAGAAGTTCCGTCGTCAGCAGGCGCTCGGTCCTTATATCGTCGATTTCGTGCATTTCGGTGCCCGTCTGATCGTCGAGGCCGATGGCAGTCAGCACGGTGAACGGGATCAGGCGCGCGATGCCTGGCTTGTGGCGCAGGGCTTCCGGGTTTTGCGCTTCTGGAATCACGACATCCTGAACCGCACGGACGCGGTGCTGGATGCAATCGGTGCGGCGATCGTCGAGGCCGCCGTCCCCTCTCCCCCAACCCCTCTCCCGCAAGGGGAGAGGGGAGCCACAGCCCCGGAGTCATGAACCCGATGGCCTTCGCACCCCAGATCAAGATTCCCGCCACCTACATCCGCGGCGGCACCAGCAAGGGCGTGTTCTTCCGTCTGCTGGATTTGCCCGAAGCCTGCCAGCAGCCCGGCGAGGCGCGCGACAAGCTGCTGCTGCGCGTGATCGGCAGCCCCGACCCCTACGGCAAGCAGATCGACGGCATGGGCGGGGCGACCTCCAGCACCAGCAAGACCGTGATCCTCGCAAAGAGCAGCCGCCCCGATCACGATGTCGATTACCTGTTCGGTCAGGTGTCGATCGACAAGGCCTTTGTCGACTGGAGCGGCAACTGCGGCAATCTGTCGGCCGCGGTCGGCGCGTTTGCAATCAGCGGCGGCCTCGTCGATGCGGCGCGCGTGCCGAAGGACGGCATGGCCACCGTGCGCGTCTGGCAGGTCAACATCGGCAAGACCATCATCGCCCACGTGCCGATGAGCAACGGCGAAGTGCAGGAAACCGGCGATTTCGAACTCGACGGCGTGACCTTCCCGGCCGCCGAGGTGCAGCTCGAATTCCTCGATCCGGCCGATGAAGGCGAAGGCGATGCCGGCGGTTCGATGTTCCCGACCGGCAATCTCGTCGATGATCTCGAAGTGCCCGGCGTCGGCACGCTGAAGGCGACGATGATCAATGCCGGCATTCCGACGATCTTCGTCAATGCCGAGGCCATCGGTTACACCGGCACCGAATTGCAGGAGGCCATCAACGGCGATTCGAAGGCGCTGGCGATGTTCGAGACCATCCGCGCCTACGGGGCGCTGCGCATGGGTCTGATCAAGGATGTCGATGAAGCCACGAAGCGCCAGCACACGCCGAAGATCGCCTTTGTCGCGAAGCCGGTTGATTACGTGTCATCGAGCGGCAAGACGGTCGCAGCCGGCGATGTCGATCTGCTGGTGCGCGCGCTGTCGATGGGCAAACTGCACCACGCGATGATGGGCACGGCCGCCGTCGCCATCGGCACCGCCGCCGCGGTTCCCGGCACGCTGGTCAACCTCGCGGCCGGTGGCGGCGAACGTAACGCCGTACGCTTCGGCCACCCGTCCGGCACGCTGCGCGTCGGCGCCGAGGCAAAGCAGGTCGACGGTCAGTGGACCGTGACCAAGGCGATCATGAGCCGCAGTGCGCGGGTGCTGATGGAAGGATGGGTGCGGGTGCCGGGGGATACGTTCTGATCGGCGTCTGACGTTTTACATAAAACAAGAAAAGGCCCTGCCGCGGTGCGGCGGGGCTTTTTTGTTTGTGCTGTGTGTTCACTGGCGTTACATTCATGTGGCGGCATCGGATTGTCGGCGGACCATTCATGTGGATTGCTCGTCACGCGGCAAGCGGGTTACGGCGTGCGGAAAGGATGATGGACCTTGATGTGCTAACAATGCGCGCCTAACCCGCCCTACAACCTTGAATAAATGCCATGACTACTCAATTATCGCCTGATTCTATTATCCCGTTTCTTCGTCGCAAAGATTACGTTTTTGTTCGGTCGCTTGGTAAAGGGGCATGCGGCGAGACAGTCTTGCTTCACGATG
>JAFEGB010000014.1 GCA_018240295.1 Pseudomonadota bacterium | reverse complement strand
CGCCGCGAGCGCCGGCGACAGCGCGGCCAGCGCCACGGCCGGCGGTGCCGTGCCGAAGCGCAGGTGCAGGAGATCGAGCTTCAGTTCGCCGCGCCCATCGCTGAAGGCATGGTGGCCGCCGAGTGTGCCGAGCCGCGCGCCATCGGCGAGGCCGAGGGCCAGCGTCCAGTCGAGCCGTTCGCTCAGGCTGCCTTCGAGATCCCCCGCCAGGCTCAGCGCGGCATGCCATGGCGGATTCGCAAGGCTTTCGAGCCGCGGCAGCTGCAGGCGGGCGTGCAGCACGTGCGGTGCGGCCTGTCCGAACTCGCCCTCGAAGCTCAGCCCGGCACCGGCCAGCCCGTAGCGCTGCAGGCCGAGCAGGGCATCGCGCAGCGACCAGTGCACCCGGCCCTCGGCGAGCGTCACGCTCAGCGCGCCGCCGAGGCCGGTCTGGCCGAGCGATAGGCCGAGTTCGGCCTGCAGCCGCGCCGGCGCGCCGGCGGGCAGCGCGAGCAGCGGTTCGTCGTCCGGCGTGTGCAGGCCGAGCTGCAGCGGCGCATCGTCCAGATCCGGCGGCAGGCGCGGCGCCAGCGCCGGGCCGGGCGTGAAGCCGAGCGTCAGCGGCTGCAGCGCATACAGCGCGAAGCCGCCGGCCCCGTCGGTGCCGCCGGTCGGCTGCAGCCGGGCATGCAGGCCGAGGTGGCCGTCGACCAGCCAGTCCCCGGCCCGCAGGCCGTCGCCGTCGAGCTCGAATTCGAGCTGCCGCGCCCCGTCCGCCGTGGCGCTGGCGCGCACGATGCCGCGCAGGCGACCGTCGACGGCCAGCGGCGCTGCCCAGTCGAGTCCTTCGAGGAAGGCCGCGGCGGTGGCGATCTCGAACGAGGCTGCGCCCTGCAGCGTGCCGTCGGCCGCCAGCGTGCCGCCGAAGCGGGCGCCGAAGCCTGGGGCGAGCGCGCCGACCGTGCCTTCCAGCTGCAGGCGGCCGTCCTCGTCGCGGTGCAGCGTCGCCGCCAGCGGCAGCCACAGCCGCCGGGCTCCGGGCAGCGGCAGCTCGACCCGGGCATCGACCAGTTCGACGGCCGTGAACGGCAGGGGCGGGGGCGAACTGCGGGCTTGCGGGCCGGGGGCAGGGGGGCGCAGGCCGGCGAGCGTGTAGCGGCCGTCGTCCATGGCGACGAGGCGCAGTTGCAGGCCTTCGATGCGCACACGCCCGAGCCGGCCCTGGCGCCAGGCGCCGGGACCCCAGTCGAGCTGCACGCGCTCGATGTGCTGCTCGGCGTCGAGGCGCAGGCGTGCCTCGCCGCCGAGCGCGTCGAGCCGGCGCCAGTCGACGCGCGCCTCGGTGAAGCCGGCCGTGCGCAGCAGCCGTTCGAGATACCAGCCGGCGAGCGGCGGGGCGGCGAGGCCGACGGCGAGTGCGAGCGCGAGCAGCGCCGGCACCGCTGCGGCCAGCAAGCGCTGCCAGCGGCGATAGCCGGCCGGCCCGGGCGCGTGCGGGGCAAGCGGCGCGGCGGCGCCCGGCGGCGGATTCAGCGCTGCGTCCGCCACGGCGCGTACCAGCCGAGCCCCTCGACGGTGCCGGCCGCCGGACGGTATTCGCAGCCGATCCAGCCGTCGTAGCCGAGCCGGTCGAGCAGCGCGAACAGGTAGGGGTAGTGGATCTCGCCGTGGTCGGGCTCGTGGCGCCCGGGCACGCCGGCGATCTGCAGGTGGCCGATGTGCGCCAGCCAGCGTTCGAGCTTCACGGCCAGATCACCCTCGACGATCTGCGCGTGGTACAGGTCCGTCTGCACCCGCAGGTTCGGCGCGCCGACCGCCTCGCGGATCGCGTGCGCGTCGGCCTGCGTGTTCAGGAAGTAGCCGGGCATGTCGCGCGGATTGATCGGTTCGATCAGCAGCGTGATGCCGTGTGCGGCCAGCCGTGCGGCGGCGCGGCGCAGGTTGTCGACGTAGACCTGCCGGCAGTGCGCCGGATCGGCCCCGGCCGGCAGCAGCCCGGCCATCGCGTGCAGCCGGGGCGTGCCGAGGGCGAGCGCATACGGCAGCGCGCGCTCGATCCCGTCCAGGAACTCGGCCTCGCGCCCCGGCAGACAGGCGAGGCCGCGTTCGCCGGCCTCCCAGTCGCCGGGCGGCAGGTTGAACAGCACGCTGTCGACGCCGGCGGCGCGCCGCCAGCCGGCGATGGCCTCGACGGGCCAGGCATACGGAAACAGGAACTCGACCCCGCCGAAGCCGGCGGCGGCCGCGGCGGCGAAGCGTTCCGGAAACGGCAGTTCGGTGAACAGGAAGCTCAGGTTCGCGGCAAAGCGCGGCATGGCGACTCCGCAGGCGGCATGGCAGAAGAACGGGGGCAGGGGCCGGTGTCAGCGACAGCCGGATTTGATCTCGCGTTCCAGCGCATCGAGCCGGCTCCGGTAACTGCGCTCCTGCGCCATCGTGTAGCCGCGCGCGCGGCGCTCGGCGAATCCGGTTTCGAGCTGGCGGCGGCGTTCGTCGAGCCGGCTGCAGCGGCGCTCGCGCTCGGCCTCGGCGCGCGCTTCGCGGCGGCGGGCCTCGCTGCGCCCGCGCGCCGTGTCGGCTGCACGCCGGTCGGCGTCCTCCAGCAGCCGGCGTTCGGCATCGGCCGCACTGCGCGGCGGCGGGGCGGGATCGACCGGCAGGGCTTCGACCTGCACGCCGGCCGGCGGCTGGTCGCCGTAGTGCATGCGGCCGTCGGCATCGCGCCAGCGGTAGACGCCGGCCATGGCCGGCCAGGCGAGGGCGAGCAGCACCGCCAGCCAGCAGCGGGCGCAGCGGGATGGCGTCAGCGGCATCGGGACATTCCCGTCCTGCCGGGGCCGGTCGCACGGGGTCTTGCGTCAGCGGGCCGGTATG
>JAFEGB010000149.1 GCA_018240295.1 Pseudomonadota bacterium | reverse complement strand
CTTCGGTGGTCAGCTCCTGACGCCGCTCCGGCACCAGACAGACATCGGCCGGGCGCAGGTGCGCGGCGAACGCCAGCATCGGCTCGGTGATCGCCATCTCGAAGTTCATGCGCGTCTGCAGCACCTGCGCGATCAGCTCGACATCGCGATCCTGGATGTGGCGGCGGTCCTCGCGCAGGTGCAGCGTGATCGCGTCGGCACCGGCCTGTTCGGCGACCAGCGCCGCCTGCACCGGCTCCGGGTAGCGCGTACTGCCGCGCGCCTGGCGCAGCGTCGCGACGTGATCGATGTTGACGCCGAGCAGCAGCGGGGTCGGGGCGTTCACGCGGGTTTTCCTCCGGCGGGGGCGGCGAGGCTGCGGAAAGCGCGCGCGAGTTCGCGCGTGCGCACCGGCCGGCCGCCGAGACAGTGATCGATCAGCGAGCGCGTCAGCGTGCGCGCCTCGCGCAGCGTGTCGCGATCCGGACAGGTGAATGATTCGGCACCGGCGGCGAGTGCGAGCAGCGTGCGGCCGCTGAGCTCGACGCCGCCGGCCGGCGCTTCGGCGAGGCCCGGCAGCCGCCGGGCGCCGGCATCGGGCCGGTAGTGATAGCGGGCATCGGCCTGCAGCGGCTCGCCGTCGGTATCGACCGCCAGCGCCGGTGCGTAGCCGAGCGCGGTGAGCAGCTCGCACTCGAACACGCGCAGCGCCGGTTCCGGGTCGGCAGGTTCGGCGAGCGCCACCAGCGCGGCGCGGTAATGGCCGAGCAGCAGCGGCTGCGGATCGTCGCGGGCGAGCAGCTTCAGCAGCAGTTCGTTCAGGTACAGGCCGGCGACGGCGCGCTCGCCGGCGAGCCAGAAGGCGGCACCGGCGGCCTCGGCGCTCGTGAGGGTCGCCAGTTCGCCGCGCCCGGCAAGCCCGACCAGCAGCGGCTGGAACGGCCGCAGCCAGCCGCGGCTGCGCGAACGCGGTCCGCGCGCGCCACGCGCCACCGCGCCGACCCGGCCGCGCGTCAGCGTCAGCAGTTCGAGCAGCAGGCTGGTGTCGCGGTACGGGCGCGTGTGCAGCACCCAGGCGGGTTCGAGTCCGGGGGACATCACGCCAGCCGCCCGGCTTCAGTCCTCCGACTCGTCGAAGCCGAGGCTGCGCAGGGCTTTTTCGTCGTCGGACCAGCCTTCGCGCACCTTGACCCAGGTCTCCAGGTGCACCTTGGCGTCGAACATCTCTTCCATGTCGAGGCGCGCCAGCCGCCCGGCTTCCTTGAGCGTGCCGCCCTTGTCGCCGATGACGATGGCCTTCTGGCCCTTGCGCTCGACCCAGATCACCGCCGAGATCCGGTGCAGCC
Organism: Pseudomonadota bacterium; assembly: GCA_018240295.1. GTDB lineage: Bacteria > Pseudomonadota > Gammaproteobacteria > Competibacterales > Competibacteraceae > Plasticicumulans. The sequence goes on along the minus strand of JAFEGB010000149.1, from coordinate 39,255 downwards.
GGCCCTCGACCTCGAACTTCTCGATCTCGACGGTCAGCGCATACGGCAGCTCGTCGGAGAGCACGCGCGTGAGCTTCTCGCGCACCAGCTCGGCGGCGAGGAAGCGCTTGCTGGCGGTGGTGATCTGGTCCTCGTCGAAGAAGAACGGATTGGCCGGCAGCTGCTTCGCGATCTCGGTCTCCAGCGCCGCGGCGTTCGTGCCCTTCTGGGCCGACAGCGGCACGACCGCCGCGAATGCGCGCTTTTCGGCCATCTGCTGCAGGAAGGGCAGCAGCTTCGGCTTGTCGGTGACGCGATCGACCTTGTTGACGGCGAGCAGCACCGGGCCGGCGTAGTCGGCGAGGCGTTCGAGCACGGCGGCATCCTCGTCGGTCCAGCGCAGCGCCTCGATCACGAACACCACGGCATCGACGTAGCCGAGCACGTTGCCGGCGGCGCGGTTCATGTAGCGGTTCATCGCCTTGCGCCCGTTCAGGTGCAGGCCCGGCGTATCCACATAAACGATCTGCGTGTCGGCGAGCGTCTGGATGCCGAGGATGGTGTGGCGCGTGGTCTGCGGCTTCGGCGAGGTGATGCTGAGCTTGAAGGCGAGCAGGCGGTTCAGCAGCGTCGACTTGCCGACGTTGGGCCGGCCGAGCAGCGCGACGTAGCCGGCACGGGTGTTCGGGGCATCGGCGGCGCTGTCCGGCGTTGCGGTCGGTTCGGTCGGTTCGGTCATGGTCACGGCATCCGGACGGGCGCCGCCGGCAGGGCGGCGCGACAGGGAAAGGAATGTTCAGTGGCCGCCAGCGGTGAGCGTCGCCAGCATGCGGCCGGCGGCTTCCTGTTCGGCCTTGCGCCGGCTCGTGCCGCGGGCGACGACGGCCGGCAGGCCGCTGCAGGTGCATTCGACCGTGAAGGTCTGCGCGTGCGCCTCGCCGCTGACTTCGACGATGCGGTAGGCCGGCAGCGGCTGCTGGCGGGCCTGCAGGTATTCCTGCAGCCGCGTCTTCGGGTCCTTGAGTTCGGACGGTGATGGCAGCGCATCGAGCCGCGGACCGAACAGCGCCAGCACGACGCGGCGGCAGGTTTCGAAGTCGCTGTCGAGGTAGATCGCGCCGATCAGCGCCTCGAAGGCATCGGCGAGGATCGAGGCGCGCCGGTAGCCGCCGCTCTTCAGTTCGCTGCCGCCGAGGGCGAGCGCATCGCCGAGCGCCAGCTCGCGCGCCAGTTCGGCGAGGGTCGCCTCGCGCACCAGCAGCGCGCGCAGCCGCGTCAGGTCGCCTTCGGGCGCACGCGGCAGGCGCTGGTACAGCGCCTCGCCGATCACGCAGCCGAGCAGCGCATCGCCGAGGAATTCGAGGCGCTCGTTGTTGCTGCCACCGGCCGAGCGGTGCGTCAGCGCCGCGTCGCGCAGCGCCGGGTCGCGGAAGCGGTGGCCGAGCGCCGGCTCAAGACGCGCAGCCGCGCTCGGCAGGCCGGTATGCATGCCGGCGCCCGCCTCAGAGGCCGGAGGCAGAGGCGATCTTGACACGCTGTTCATGCGTGAAATGCGCAACCACGTCGAGGTTGTAGATCAGCGGCCGGCGGGTCTCGTACTCGATCGAGATCACCAGTTCGCCGGCATCCTTGGTGACCTTGACGTCGCTCGACTTGATCGCGTCGATGTCGTTGACGTCGAAGTGCCGCTGCAGGCGGTTGCGGATCTCGTACGCCGACATCCGCGCCAGATTGGCTTCCTGCTCGATGCCCTTCATCGCACTGCTGACCGTCGCGTCCGCGATGTAGATCGGTGCGATCCGGAACACCATCAGCATGCAGAAACCGATCACGCCGCAGACCAGCAGCACGGTGATCGGCGACATGCCGCGCTGGCCCGCCCGCAGCGCGCGGGCGCAGGGACGGGGCTGCTGCCTTCTCATTCGATCCTCCTGCCGATGCGGCCGCAGTGGCCGTTGCCGGTCACGCAATCCCAGTTCATCCAGATCATGAACGCCTTGCCGATCAGGTTCTCCGCCGGCAGGTAACCCCAGTAGCGGCTGTCGCGGCTGTTGTCGCGGTTGTCGCCCATCGCAAAATAGTGGCCCGGCGGCACGACGTACTCGCGCGCCCCGCTGTCGAGCATGCGCGGCGCCACCTGGATCAGGTGCTTCACGTCGCCGAGCTGTTCCTGGCGCGCCTCGAACCCCGGTTCGAGGTCGCTGACCGGGCCGGGCAGCTTCGTCTGCTCGACCGCCTGCCCGTTCACGAACAGCTGCTTGTCGCGATAGACCAGCCTGTCGCCGGGCAGGCCGACGATGCGCTTGATGAAGGCCGTCGACGGGTCTTCCGGATAGCGGAACACCGCCACGTCGCCGCGCTTCACCTCTCCGGTCGACAGGATCTCGGTGTTGCTGACCGGCAGGCGCAGGCCCCACGAGAACTTGCTGACCAGGATGAAGTCCCCGGCGCGCAGCGTCGGCAGCATCGAGCCGGACGGGATGCGGAAGGGCTCGACGATGAAGGAGCGCAGCAGCAGCACGACGACGATGACCGGGAAGAAGGATCGCGACCAGTCGACGTACCACGGCATCGGCCGCGGCCCGCCGACCCCGCCGGCGGCGGCCCGGGCCGGTGCCAGCTTCCAGACATCGAGGGCATAGACCAGACCGGTCACGAGTGCGGCGAGCACCAGCGCGGCAGCAAAATCGAAAGTCATCGAACCGGATTCCTCTTGCTTGCGGGCGTGGAGTCTGGCGCCGGGAGCGGCGGCTCATGCCGTCCCCGGCGGAAGGAAGCCACCGACGATTTCAGCCCCCTGCGCTCACCGCAGGGCGGTCGGGAAACGGGGGAAGGCCAGGCATGCCCGGTGCGGCCGGCATCACTTCTTGTCGACCTGCAGCACGGCGAGGAAGGCCTCCTGCGGGATGTCGACCTTGCCGACCGATTTCATGCGCTTCTTGCCTTCCTTCTGCTTTTCCAGAAGCTTGCGCTTGCGCGACACGTCGCCGCCATAGCACTTGGCCAGCACGTTCTTGCGCAGGGCCTTGACCGTCGAGCGCGCGATGATGTGGCTGCCGATCGCCGCCTGGATCGCGACCTCGAACATCTGGCGCGGGATCAGATCCTTCATCTTCTCGACCAGATCACGGCCGCGGTACGGCGCCTGCTCGCGATGCACGATGATCGCCAGCGCATCGACCTTCTCGCCGTTGATCAGCACGTCGAGCTTCACGAGCGGCTCGGCCTGGAAGCGCTCGAAGCTGTAGTCGAAGGACGCGAAGCCGCGCGACACCGACTTCAGCCGGTCGAAGAAATCCAGCACGACCTCCGACATCGGCAGCTCGAAGGACAGCTGCACCTGACCGCCGGCGGCGTAGTGGAGGTTGCGCTGCACGCCGCGCTTCTCGATGCACAGCGTGATGACGTTGCCGAGGTAGTCGGCCGGCACCAGGATGTTGGCGAGGATGATCGGCTCGCGGATCTCGTCGAGGTAGTTCGACGCCGGCAGCTTGTCGGGATTGTCGATGTAGGCGATCTCGCCGGCGGTGGTCAGCACCTCGTAGACCACGGTCGGCGCGGTGGTGATCAGGTCGAGGTCGTACTCGCGCTCCAGCCGCTCCTGGATGATCTCCATGTGCAGCATGCCGAGGAAGCCGCAGCGGAAGCCGAAGCCGAGCGCCTGCGAGGTCTCGGGCTCGTAGTGCAGCGAGGCGTCGTTCAGGCGCAGCTTCGCGAGCGCCTCGCGCAGGTCCTCGTACTGGTCGGATTCGATCGGGAACAGCCCGGCGAACACGCGCGGCTGCACCTTCTGGAAGCCGGGCAGCGCCTCCGCGGCCGGATTCTGCGCATCGGTGATCGTGTCGCCGACCGGCGCGCCGTCGATCTCCTTGATGTTGCCGATCACGAAGCCGACCTCGCCGGCGGCGAGCACCGGCTTGTCGAAGCGCTTGGGCGTGAACACGCCGACCTTGTCGACCTGGTAGACGCGATCGGACGACATCATCCGGATCTTCTGGCGCGGTGCGATGCGTCCGTCGACGACGCGCACCAGCGACACGACGCCGACGTAGGCATCGAACCAGGAATCGATGATCAGCGCCTTCAGCGGCGCATCGGGATCGCCCTTCGGGGCCGGGATGCGCTCGACGAGCTGTTCGAGCAGGTCGACGACGTTCAGGCCGGTCTTGGCCGACACGCGCACGGCGTCGGAAGCGTCGATGCCGATGATGTCGCCGATCTCGTCGATGACACGCTCGGGCTCGCACTGCGGCAGGTCGATCTTGTTCAGCACCGGCAGCACTTCGAGGCCCTGCTCGATCGCCGTGTAGCAGTTGGCGACCGACTGCGCCTCGACGCCCTGCGCGGCATCGACCACCAGCAGCGCGCCCTCGCAGGCGGCGAGCGAACGGCTGACCTCGTAGCTGAAGTCGACGTGACCGGGCGTGTCGATGAAGTTGAGCTGGTAGGTCTCGCCGTTGCGTGCGGTGTAATCGAGCGACACCGACTGCGCCTTGATCGTGATGCCGCGCTCGCGTTCGAGGTCCATCGAGTCGAGCACCTGCGCGGACATCTCGCGCTCCGACAGGCCGCCGCAGATCTGGATGATGCGGTCGGAGAGCGTGGACTTGCCGTGATCGATGTGGGCGATGATCGAGAAGTTGCGGATGTGATCCATCGAGGCCATGGGTGCGAAGGTTCCGGCGGGCCCGCGCAGGGACTGCGCAGGCGAAGGGAGAGCGGGCCGGCGCTTGCCGCGTCAGGGCACGCGCAGGGCCAGATAGGCGGGTCCGGAGCGGCGCAGCACCAGCAGCGCGATGGCACGGCCGGCCGGCAGGTCTTCGAGCGTGCGGTCGAAGGCATCCGGATCCCGAATCTGCGCGCCGTTGAGCATGCCGAGCACGTCGCCCTGGCGCAGGCCGGCACGGGCGGCACGGCTGTTGTCGACCTGCTCGACCAGCACGCCGCCCTCGGGGATGCCGAGCTGGCGGCGCAGCTCCGGCGGCACCGGCGCGACGCGCAGGCCCAGCCGGTCGAGCGGCCGCTCGGAGGTGACGACCGGCTCGGTGCTCGCGACCGGCGGCTCGTTGTCGGGCAGCGCCGCGATCTGCACCGCCAGCGTCTGCGGCTTGCCGCCGCGCATGATCGCGAGTTCGACGCGCCGGTCGACGCCGGTCGCGCCGACCAGCGGCGGCAGCGCCGTCGACAGGTCGATCTCGTGGCTGTCGAAGCGCGTGATCACGTCGCCGGTGCGCAGGCCGGCCGCGGCCGCCGGACCGTCCGGGAACACGCGGCTGACCAGCGCGCCGCGCGGGCTCGCGAGCCCGAAGGATTCGGCCAGATCGCGGGTCAGCGGCTGCACCAGCACGCCGAGCCAGCCGCGGCTGACGTGACCGCTGTCACGCAGCTGGCGCGCCACGTCCATCGCCGTCTCGATCGGAATCGCGAACGACAGGCCCATGTAGCCGCCGGTCTGGCTGTAGATCTGCGAGTTGATGCCGATGACCTCGCCGCGCAGGTTGATCAGCGGTCCGCCGGAGTTGCCGGGGTTGATCGGCACGTCGGTCTGGATGTAGGCGACGTAGGGCTCGCTCGGCAGGCTGCGGCCCTTGGCACTGACGATGCCGGCGGTCACCGACTGCTCGAAGCCGAACGGCGAACCGATCGCGAGCACCCACTCGCCGACTTCCAGCGCATCGGCCCGCCCGACCGTGGCCGGCTGCAGGCCGTCGGCGTCGATCTTCAGCAGCGCGAGGTCGGTGCGCTCGTCGGTGCCGATCACGCGCGCCGGCAGTTCGCGCCGGTCCGGCAGGCGCACGACGATGTCCTCGGCATCGGCGATCACGTGGCGGTTGGTCAGCAGCCAGCCGTCGGCCGCGATCACGAGGCCGGTCCCGAGCGCATCGGCAGCGTCCGGAGAAGCGTCTTCGTCACCGTCATCGCTGTTGTCATCGGCCGCCGGCTCGGTCGCGGCCGCGAGCTTGCCGATCGAGCTGATGTTGACGACGGACCCGGCATTGCGCTTCACGAGTGCCGGAAAATCGGGCAATCCGGCCGCCAGTGCACCGGCACACCCCAGCAGCCACAGCACGCCCGCCAGAGCGCCCCGCCACACGACCATGCACGACTCCCGCCGTCACGACGAACCAGAACTGGACCCGCGAGCCGCGGGCCGGAAAGCGGCGAGTATACCTGCGCACTCCGGAGGACTGTGAATAGCCTTCCCGGCAGCTGCGGCGGGGATCAGGGGGTCCAGGGATTCAGAGCCGGCGCAGGATGACCGGCTGGAAGCGCGGGTCCAGGGCCATGCGCCGGGCGCGCCGGCGTGTCCACAGCAGCGCAAGCAGCAGACCGGCGATACCGCTCGCCGCGCTCGTGCCTTGCCCGAACGGCGAGCCGGCGAGCGCCCCGCCCAGCAGGCCGAGCAGCGGCACCAGGTACAGGATCGCCGATCCGGCGAGCAGTGCGCCTTCGGCCAGACCGAGTTCGACGTGCTCGCCGCTGCGGTAATCGGCATCGGCGAGCGCGGCAACGACGTTGCGCCGCCCGCCGGTGACCTTGCCGATCGCAGCCGTGCCGCAGCCGGCCTGGGCCTGACAGCTGCCGCAGGCGCTGCGCCGCCGGGTTTCGACCAGCAGCCGGCCGTCGGCAGCCGGACCGAGCACGATGCCTTCCTCGACGATCAAGGCTTGGTTTCCGCCGTCTTGTCGGCCGTGCCCGCCGTGGTGGCCGTGCTGGTGACGGGCGCCGGTGCGAACTTCAGGCCCTGCGCGAACGCAGCCACCGTCGCCGCCGGCACCTCGCCGACCACGACCGCCTGGATGCCGTCGGCGACCTTGCCCCAGGCGTTCATCGCGCCGATGCGCGACGGCCCTTCGAGCAGGCTGCGGCCCGGCGTCACGCGCTCGATGAACAGCGAGATCGTCGCCAGCCCGTCGCTGTAGACGACATGCTCGGTCGGGCGGCCATCGCTCTGGCGCTGGAAGCGGTTGTGCTGCACCTGCTCGAAGCCGGCCGGCGGGCTGGCGAGGCTCCACTGCGCGACCGGCGCCACCTCGGCGACCGTCGACACCGGGGTTTCGCCGCTGCCGGGATCGCCGGCCCCGGCCGCCTGCAGCTCGGCCGCACTCGGTGCGGGCGGCGCCACGTCCAGGAAGCGCAGGTCGGTGTACATCATCTGTTCGAGCGGCGCGCCGTCGGAGCCGACCAGCATCGTGCGCACGATCATGCCGGTGTTCTTTTCGAGCCACAGCCGCAGGCCGTAACGCAGACCGTCACGCGGCGTGACGGCAAGGATGCGGGCCTCGTGGCCGGCGACGCGGTCCTCGCCCTGCAGCCCGAAGGCGTAATGGCGTTCGAGGCGGTCGATGTCCTTCGGCAGACTGACCGGGAAGCTGGTCACGCGGCGACTCTTCAGCGTGATCTGCCCTTGCGGCAGCGAGCAGGTGAGGTCGCGATTGGCCAGCAGCACCTCGCGCTTCGGACCCGACAGCGAGTTCAGGCGCTGCCATTCGCCGGTGTCGGCCCGGCCATGCGTGATGCGCATCGATTCGACGTGCGAGCCCTGCACGTACACGAAGGTGCCTTCGAAGTTCAGCCGCTCGACACCGCCGAGCGTACGCTCCAGCCACTGGCGCACCTCGCCGGCCGCCCTGGGCTGTCCGTCTTCCGCAGCCCCGGCGGTCGTCGCCACCAGCACCGGCAGCAGCAGCACCGCCGCGCAGGCGGCTCGCTTACATACTGTGCCGGCGCTGATCAACGCTCCTCCTCGTAACCGACCATGCGGGCATACGGGATGACACCGCTCATCTGGTTCATCGTCGCCGATTCGTTGTGGCTCATCAGGAACTCGTTCAAACGCGCGTTGCGCTCCCAGTCGACCTGGGCGACCTGTCCGGCGGCTGCACCCGGCAGCTTCTCCGGCGTCTGCACGGCGACCGGCGCCCCCGCCTCGGGCTGCAGCGCCTGTTGCGGCGGCAGGCCGATCAGTGCGGCAGCCGCGATCGAGGCCGCCAGTGCCAGTCCGACGACCGGCCGCTTCCAGCCCCGGGTGGCGACGGCCGGCGCAACGACCGGCGCTTCCTCGGCGATCGCCGCCGATACCCGGGCGGTGAGGTCGAACGGCAGTTGTTCGGGCAGGTTGTTGCGCATCGCCTCGCCGATCAGGTGATAACGCGTCCAGCGCGCGGCGAGTTCCTCGTCGCGCTCCAGCCGGCGGACCAGCAGATCGAGCTCCTGGGAGTCGAGCTCACCGTCCGTCAGCGCCGAAAGCTGTTCAGCAGTCTTGTCCGTCATGTCTTCAGCCCTGCTAACCGTCCACCAGTGGACGAAGGTGTCTGTCGATGGCCTCGCGCGCGCGGAAGATGCGGGAGCGGACCGTACCGATCGGGCAGCCCATGGACTGCGCGATCTCCTCGTAGCTCATTCCTTCGATCTCGCGCAGCGTGATGGCCGTGCGCAGATCCTCGGGCAAAGCCTCGATCGCCCGGAAGATGGTTGCCTCGATCTCGTCCCTGAGCAGCAGCCTCTCCGGCGTGTCGATCTCCTTGAGCAGCGCAGCACTCTCGTACTGCTCGGCCTCGGTGGCATCGATGTCCGATCCGGGCGGTCTGCGCCCCTGGGCCACGAGGTAGTTCTTGGCAGTGTTGATCGCAATCCGGTACAGCCAGGTATAGAACGCACTGTCACCACGAAACCCGGACAGTGCGCGGTATGCCTTGATGAAAGCTTCCTGCGCGACGTCCAGCGCCTCCGTCTGGTCGTGAACGTAGCGGGTGACGAGCTTGACGATCTTGTACTGGTACTTGCTGACCAGGATGTCGAACGCACGCTTGTCCCCTTTCTGTACCCGAAGGACCAGTTCCTGATCTGCCACTGACTCGCCCATGCGGGCAAACCCCTTTGACCGTAAGGCATCGTCCGTGCGAGTCACCTGGTAGACCGCGTCAACGGCCCCGGGTTCGCACCGATACCGGGAAGTTGATTAAGATGATTTGAAGCAGCGGACGCCGGGATATAGCAGAAGACATGCCATGTCGCCCGGCTGGCGACGCGGCTCAAAGTACCCCACGCCCGAGGCCCCCTCAAGATCATGACCGGTCACTTTGCTTTCGACGTGCTGATCATCGGCAGCGGTGCCGCCGGCCTCAGCCTCGCCCTGAGACTCGCCGAACACGCAAAGGTTGCGGTACTCGCCAAGGGACCGCTGTCCGAAGGCAGCACCAACTACGCCCAGGGCGGCGTGTCGGCGGTGTTCGATGCCGCCGACTCGATCGAATCGCACATCCAGGACACGCTGATCGCCGGTGCCGACCTCTGCCACGAGGGTGCGGTGCGCTTCACGGTCGAGCATGGCCCGGCCTCGATCCGCTGGCTCAGCGAGCAGGGCGTGCCGTTCACGCTCGAGGCGCGCGACGACGGCTCGCGGGAATACCACCTGACGCGCGAGGGCGGCCACAGCCACCGGCGCGTCGTGCATGCCGCCGACGCCACCGGCCGTGCGATCCAGACCACGCTGGAGGAACGCGCCCGCGCCTGCCCGACGCTCAGGCTGTTCGAGAATCACGTCGCCGTCGATCTGGTGACGACCCGCAAGCTCGGACTGACCGACAACCGCTGCGTCGGCGCCTACGTGCTCGATCGCGACAGCGGCCGCATCGAGGTGATCGCCGCGCGCTTCGTGATCCTCGCGAGCGGCGGTGCGAGCCGCGTGTATCTGTATTCGAGCAATCCGGACGGCTCGACCGGCGACGGCATCGCGATGGCCTGGCGCGCCGGCTGCCGGATCGCGAACATGGAATTCATGCAGTTCCACCCGACCTGCCTGTACCACCCGGCGGCCAAGTCCTTCCTGATCACCGAGGCGGTGCGCGGCGAAGGCGGTCACCTGCTGCTGCCCGATGGCACGCGCTTCATGGAGCGCTTCGATCCGCGCCTCGAACTCGCTCCGCGCGACATCGTCGCGCGCGCGATCGACCACGAGATGAAGCGCCTCGGCGTGCCCTGCCTGTACCTCGACATCAGCCACAAGCCGGCGGCCTTCATCGAGGAACACTTCCCGAACGTGCTCGCGACCTGCCTCGACTACGGCTTCGACATGCGCCGCGAACCGCTGCCGATCGTGCCGGCCGCGCACTACACCTGCGGCGGCGTCATGACCGACTTCGCCGGCCATACCGACCTGCCCGGCCTGTATGCGGTCGGCGAGGTCGCCTTCACCGGCCTGCACGGGGCCAACCGCATGGCGTCGAACTCGCTGCTCGAATGCCTGGTGTTCGCAGCCTCGGCCGGTCAGGACATCCTGACCCGGCTCGCCGACGTGCCGCCGCCGCCGCCGCTGCCGGACTGGGACGAGAGCCGCGTGACCGATTCCGACGAGGAGGTCGTTGTCTCGCACAACTGGCTGGAGCTGCGGCGCTTCATGTGGGATTACGTCGGCATCGTGCGCACCGACAAGCGCCTGGCGCGCGCCCGGCATCGCGTCGAGCTGCTGCTGCGCGAGATCGACGAGTACTACGGGCACTTCCGCATCAGCGCCGACGTGATCGAGCTGCGCAACCTCGCGCAGGTCGCCGAGCTGATCATCCGCTGCGCGCTCGCCCGCCAGGAAAGCCGCGGCCTGCACTACACGCTCGATTACCCGGAAACCGACACCGCGCACCCGCCGCGCGACACCGTGCTCGTGCCCGGCAACTGGGCGCTGGCCGAGCGCATGCCGGGCTGGTGAACCGGCGCGGGCCCGTTCAGGGCTCGACCGCGGTGTGCAGCCGCAGCCGCACGCGCAGGCGGCGCAGCGCCTGCGCATCGGCGGCGTCGGCCGCGATCAGCAGCGCCCGCGGCCACCAGCCGTCGCTGCCCGTCACGTAGCGCACGATCACCAGCCACGGATGCACGTACGCCGACACCGGCGTCAGTGCAATCCGGCTGCCGTCGTCCGCCACCAGCGTCCAGCCGCCGGCATCGGCGGCGAGCGCCCGCCACCGCGGCCGGCGGTAGCGATCGAGCTCGCGCCCGAACGACGCAAGCACGACGCCGGCCAGCCCCCAGGAGAGCCCCCCCGGCAGCCGGCAGACACCGATCGCGAGCAGCGCCAGCGCGTGCAGCACCGCCTGCAGCAGCAGCAGCCGTGGCGAGCGGCCGATCGCGATCTCAAACGGCGGTGGCGGCCTTCGCGAGGACATCGGCCATGACCGGATCCTGCGGCTGCTCGCGGCCGGTGACCCAGCTCCAGAGCTGCGGATCCTGCACGTCGAGCAAGGCGATGAAGGCCTGTCGCTCGGCCTCCGGCGCTGCGTCGTAGTGGTGATCGAGGTAGCGCAGCATGACGATGTCGAGTTCCTTCATGCCGCGGCGGCAGCGCCAGTACAGCTTGGACTTCGGGGGATTTTCCACGGACGGATGACCTTGCGGATCGCGGAAATGCACAGGGCGGCCGTGTGCGGGCCGCCCTGCGGGTGAGACAACGCTACGCCGGGATCAGAGGCTGCGCTGCAACATCAGCTTCTTGATCTCGCCGATCGCCCTGGCCGGGTTCAGGCCCTTCGGGCAGGTGCGGGCGCAGTTCATGATCGTGTGGCAGCGGTACAGGCGGAACGGATCCTCGAGGTCATCGAGGCGCTCGCCGGTGAACTCGTCACGCGAATCGATGATCCAGCGGTAGGCCTGCAGCAGGATCGCCGGGCCGAGGTAGCGATCCCCGTTCCACCAGTAGCTCGGGCACGAGGTCGAGCAACTGGCGCACAGGATGCACTCGTACAGGCCGTCGAGCTTGGCGCGGTCTTCCTTGGACTGCAGGCGCTCGCGCTCCGGCGGCAGCGTGACGGTCTGCAGCCAGGGCTTGATCGACGCGTACTGCGCATAGAAGTGCGTCAGATCCGGCACGAGGTCCTTGATCACCGGCATGTGCGGCAGCGGGTAGATCTTGACGTTGCCTTCGACCTCGTCGATCGCCTTGATGCAGGCGAGCGTGTTCGTGCCGTCGATGTTCATCGCGCACGAACCGCAGATGCCTTCGCGGCAGGAGCGGCGGAAGGTCAGCGTCGGGTCGATCTCGTTCTTGATCTTGATCAGCGCGTCCAGAACCATCGGACCGCAGGCGTCGAGATCGATGTCGTAGGTGTCCAGCCGCGGGTTCTGGCCCGAGTCCGGATCCCAGCGATAGATCTGGAAACTGCGCACGCGCTTGGCGCCGGTCGGGGCGTGGTAGGTCTTGCCCGAACCGACGATCGAGTTGGCGGGAAGCTTGAATTCGGCCATCGTCTGTCGCCCTCTGTCAGTACGTGCGCTTCTTCGGCGCGATGTACTCGATCTCGTCCGTCAGCGTGTAGGTGTGCACCGGGCGATAATCGATGCGTACCTGCCCGCCGTCCTCGACGTAGGTCAGCGTGTGCTTCATCCACTCGCCGTCGTCGCGATCCGGGTAATCCTCGTGCGCGTGCGCACCGCGGCTTTCCTTGCGGTTCAGCGCCGAGGTCATCGTCACCAGCGCGCAGCCGAGCAGGTTCTGCAGCTCCAGGGTTTCGACCAGATCGGAGTTCCAGACCAGGCTGCGGTCGGCAACCTTCACGTCCGCGAAGCTGTTGTACAGCTCGGTGATCGCGGCCACGCCCTGCGCGAGCGAGGCGTCGGTGCGGAACACCGCGGCGTCGTTCTGCATCGTGCGCTGCATCGCGGCGCGGATCTGCGCGGTCGGCTTCGAGCCGCTGGCGTTGCGGATCTGGTCGAAGCGCTCGACCAGCGCATCGACGGTGCCGGCCTTCAGCGGCTTCTGCGGCGCACCGGCCTTGACCGTCTCGGCGCAGCGGTTGGCGGCGGCGCGGCCGAACACCACCAGGTCGAGCAGCGAGTTGGAGCCGAGGCGGTTGGCGCCGTGCACCGACACGCAGGCGGCCTCGCCGATCGCCATCAGGCCCTTGACCACGGCGTCCGGGTTGCCGTCGACGAGGTTGACGACCTCGCCGTGATAGTTGGTCGGAATGCCGCCCATGTTGTAGTGCACGGTCGGCAGCACCGGGATCGGTTCCTTGGTCACGTCGACGCCGGCGAAGATGCGCGCGGTCTCGGCGATGCCCGGCAGGCGCTCGTGGATGACCTCGGGGCCGAGGTGCTCCAGGTGCAGGTGGATGTGATCCTTCAGCGGGCCGACGCCGCGGCCCTCGCGGATCTCGACGGTCATCGAGCGCGAGACCACGTCGCGCGAGGCGAGATCCTTGGCGTTCGGCGCGTAGCGCTCCATGAAGCGCTCACCGTTGCCGTTGGTCAGGTAGCCACCCTCGCCGCGGCAGCCTTCGGTCAGCAGGCAGCCGGCGCCGTAGATGCCGGTCGGGTGGAACTGCACGAACTCCATGTCCTGCAGCGGCAGGCCGGCGCGCAGCACCATGCCGTTGCCGTCGCCGGTGCAGGTGTGGGCGGAGGTCGCCGAGAAGTAGGCGCGGCCGTAACCGCCGGTGGCGAGCACGGTCTGCTGGCCGCGGAACACATGCAGCGTGCCCTCGGCGAGATCCCAGGCCAGCACGCCGCGGCACTCGCCGTCTTCCATCAGCAGGTCGAGCGCGAAGTATTCGATGAAGAACTCGGCGTTGTGGCGCAGCGACTGCTGGTACAGCGTGTGCAGGATCGCGTGACCGGTGCGGTCGGCGGCCGCACAGGTGCGCTGGGCCTGACCCTCGCCGAAGTTCGTGGTCATGCCGCCGAACGGGCGCTGGTAGATCTTGCCTTCCTCGGTGCGCGAGAACGGCACGCCCTGATGTTCGAGCTCGATGATCGCCGGGATCGCCTCGCGGCACATGTACTCGATCGCGTCCTGGTCACCGAGCCAGTCGGAGCCCTTGACCGTGTCGTACATGTGCCACTGCCAGGAGTCCGGCCCCATGTTGCCGAGCGCGGCCGAGATGCCGCCCTGCGCGGCGACCGTGTGCGAGCGGGTCGGGAAGACCTTGGTCAGGCAGGCGGTGCGCAGACCCTTCTGCGCCATGCCGAACGTGGCGCGCAGGCCGGCGCCGCCGGCACCGACCACGACCACGTCGTAGGTGTGTTCGATGATCTTGTAATCGGTCGTAGCCATGAAAATCCTTAGCCTCCGAAGGCGATCTTGAGGACGGAGATGACGGCGGTGGCACCGGCGACGATGACGACAAGATTCATCGCCAGCAGCGCACCGAGCTTCACCAGCTCCTCATGGACGTAGTCCTCGATCACCACCTGCAGGCCGAGCCGCGCGTGATAGAACATCGCCGTCAGCAGGACGACGAGCAGCGCGGTGTTGAACGGGCGCGAGACCCAGGCCTTCATCGTCGCGTGGTCGGCATGGGCGACCGACAGCAGCGATACCGCGAACCACAGCACCAGCGGCACCAGGATCACGGCGCTCAGGCGCTGCAGCCACCAGTGGTGGACACCGCTACGGGACGAACCGAGGCCGCGGACATGGGCCAGCGGCGTGCGCAGACTGCTCTTGCTCATCGTGTCTCCCCCCTCAGGTCACGATGATCCAGCAGACGAAGGTCAGCGCCGTCGCGGCGCCGAGAACCGTCTTGCCGGTCTTGTAAACGGTCGGAATGTCGAAGCCGTGGCCGGCGTCCCACAGCAGGTGCCGGATGCCGTTGCACAGGTGGTAGAACAGGGCCCAGGTCCAGCAGAACAGGAACAGCTGGCCGAGCATCGAACCGAGCACGTGCTGCGCACGCTCGAAGGCTTCAGGGCCGACGGCGGCGGCGGCCAGCCAGTAGACGATCAGCAGCGTTCCGATCGACAGCGCGACACCGGTGCCGCGGTGCAGGATCGAGAGGACCGAGGTCATCTGCGGTTTGTAGACCTGAAGATGCGGCGACAGGGGCCGCTTGTCCGTTGCCATGTATGTCCACCTCGAGATGCGGGCTTGACGCTGGTTTATCGTTCTGTCCGGCCGTCTGGCGACGGCCGGCGATTTTGCCGGTGTCTAATGTGTCGATGGAACGCATTAGAGTCCGGCACCCCCTCGGCCTGCGGCCACCGTAATCCGGTCACTGAAGCGTCATTGCAACCGGAATCCGGGATAAGGAATTCGAATTTCGTGATTCTGAATTCCCGGACCGTCAAAGCCAAAAAACGCGCGCAATATCGCAAACCGCCGCCCGCCCGGGCAAGCATGGCAGCAGCGGAATGCGGTTCAGAAATCGATGCAGCGACCGTTCTTCTCCCAGTCGCCATAGCGGGTCGGTTCAGGGCCGGCGCGACCACCGTACTCGGTGGTGGTGGCGGGCGGCGGCGTTTCGTCGAGGCTGTCGGGATGCCCGGCAGGGGCGGCCGGCGGTACAGGTTCGACTGCCGGCGACGGCTCGTCGCACGTTACGCTCATATGTCCTTGATCTCCGCCGCAAAAGCTGTCGGCCGTCACGACCTGATTCCAGGATCACGGTCGCCGGTACGGGCTTTTTTTCGATGATCGCGCATTATGCGGACCGGGCAGTACGCTTGCAACGCAAGGGCGGCGCCACCCGGGCGCCGGGATGACGCCATCCCCGGCCCTCCGCGCCGCCTTCCCCTTCGCCGCCCGCCAGATCCCCGAAGATGACCGACGATACCGATCCGACTGCCGACACCTGCCTCCATCCCCTGCCCGCCCCCGGCCTGATCCGCGTGGCCGGTGCCGAGGCATCCGCCTTCCTGCAGGGCCAGCTGACGCAGGACGTGCGCCGCATCGACGCGACGACGACGCTGCGCGCCGCCTGCTGCAACCCGAAGGGCCGCGTGCTGGCGACGCTGCGGCTGTTCGCGCGCGATCAGGCGCTGTGGCTCTGGCTGCCGGCCGAGCGCGCGGCCGCGCTGGCACAGCGGCTGAAGATGTACGTGCTGCGCGCGAAGGTGGAACTGAGCGACGTGAGTCCGCAGTTCGCCGCCCTCGGCGTGAGCGGTGCAGGCGCCGGCGCACGGCTTGCCGGGGTACTGGGCGTGCCGGTGCCGGAGCAGGCGGACCGCGCGCTGACGCACGATGGCCTCACCGTGCTCGGCCTGCCCGCAGCGCCGCCGCGTCTGGCCGTGATCGGCGATCCGGCCCGCATCGACGCCCTGCAGCAGGCGCTGCTCGCAGCCGGGGCGCGTGCCGCCACGGCCGAAGACTGGGCGGCGCTCGACATCGCCGCCGGCATCGCCGAGGTGCACGGTCCGCTGGTCGAAGCCTTCGTGCCGCAGATGCTGAACCTCGACCGCACCGACGGCATCAGCTTCAGCAAGGGCTGCTACACCGGCCAGGAGATCGTCGCGCGCGTGCATTACCTCGGCCAGATCAAGCAGCGGCTGTACCGGGCGCACGTCGATGCCCCCGCGGCACCGGCCGTGGCCGAGGCGCTGATCGCGGATCAGGCCGGTCCGAACGAGCAGGCCGGCCAGATCGTCAGCGTCGCCGCCGACCCTGCGGGCGGCTGGCAGATGCTGGCCGTCGTCACGACACAACTCGCCGCCCGGGACGCCGTCCGGCTCGCCGACGGCACGCCGCTGCGGCTGCAGCCGCTGCACGCCGGACAGGACACCTGACTCGGACGTTCCGCGCGCGGCCGGCCCGGGCCGGATTACGGAGGCGGTTCCATGGAGGTCATGGAGGCCTCCCGCACATCATTACGCCCGCACATCGCTGAAATCCTGCGGACAAGATGATTACGGCCCCGCCCCGGCAGCCTGGCGCGATGCTCATTCGCCACCATGGCGGCAACCGGAAATCCGGCTGATTCCGCAGGCCCTCATCTGCAGACGCGATCAGACGTTTGACGGCATAATCATCAACTTACAAAATATTAAGCTTGTAATTCCGCCGCCGCCCCGCTGAAACGGCCCGGTATTTCCGCAAGCGCCGATGGCAGGCGGAACCGGAAGCTGGCGTTTTACGGCATGCACTTTCCGGAAGATGTGCGCTGCACATTCCTTCCGGAAACAGGTATCGGAGTCGCCGGTGAATTCCACCGGAAGCCGGGATGGCTTCCGTGCCCGGCCGGCGCAGCCGTGCATCCCGAGAGTCAGTTGCCATGGGCGGCAGCCGCATGAAAACCGGGGGCCGGACCTGCACGGACCGGCCCCCGGGGTCGGGCGGATTCAGGCCTGCCGGGCGCACGGCCCGCCCTGCGGGCCCCGCCGCCGGCAGCGCCTCACGGCCGTTCCAGCGCCAGCGCGATGCCCTGACCGCCACCGATGCAGAGCGACACGATGCCGCGCTGCCCGCCGGTGCGTGCCAGCGCATGCGCGAGGCGCACGATCAGGACTGCGCCGGTGGCGCCGATCGGGTGACCGTGGGCGATGGCGCCGCCATCGACGTTGAAGCGCGCCGGATCGATGTCGAGCTGCTGCTGCGCGACCAGCGCCACGGCCGCGAAGGCTTCGTTGACCTCGACGCGGTCGATTTCGCCGACCGACCAGCCGGTGCGCGTCAGCACCTTCCGGATCGCCGGCACCGGCCCGTAGCCGAACAGACCCGGTTCGACGCCGACCACGGCGCTCGCGCGCAGCACCAGCATCGGCGTCAGCCCGTGCGCATCGGCCCAGGCGCGCTTGCAGACCACCATCGCCGCCGCCGCGGCATTGACGCCGGGCGCATTGCCGGCGGTGATCGTGCCGCCGTCACGAAACGCCGGCCTGAGCTTCGCGAGCGATTCGAGCGTCGTTTCCGGGCGGTTGCCCTCGTCAGCGGCAAACAGCGCCGGGCCCTTCTTCGTGCGGATCTCCAGCGGCTCGATCTCGGTGACGAAGTGGCCGGCGGCCTGCGCGGCCGCGAAGCGCTGCTGGCTGCGCGCGGCGAAGGCGTCCTGATCGGCGCGGCTCAGGCCGAACTTCGCGACCAGATCCTCGGTATGCCAGCCGGAGTGCTCGCCGGAGAAGGCATCGTTCAGGCCGTCGCGCAGCATCGCGTCGATCGCCTGGGCGTTGCCCATGCGCGCGCCGTGGCGCATCGCCGGCAACAGATAAGGCGCGCGGTCCATGTTCTCGGTGCCGCCGGCGATCACGACCTCGGCCTGGCCGGCGAGGATTTCGGCCGCGGCACTGGCGAGCGCCTGCGCGCCGGAGCCGCAGACACGGTTGACGGTCAGCGCCGGCACGCCGACCGGCAGCCCGCCGCCGATCGCAGCCTGACGCGCGAGGTTCATGCCGTTGCCGGCCTGGATGACGTTGCCGAACACGACCGAGTCGACCTGCGCCGGATCGAGTCCGGCGCGGCGCAGGCTGGCGGCGATCACGTGCGCGCCGAGCGCGGCGGCCGGCACGTCGACGAGGCTGCCGCCGAAGCGGCCGATGGCGGTGCGGACCGGGGCACAGACGACGATATCGTCGGAACGGGCGGATGACGAACTCATGGCACGGCACTCCTCAGGACCCGGCGGCCGGGTCGGTCAATGAGGCACGGCCGCTCGTGACGGCCGCACCGGGGGATGCGGGACTGACAGCGGATCGGTGAGGGCATCCGTCAGTCACTTTCATGTTGAAAGTAAGTTTGAGGTTCATCCCCTTCGCCAGCAAGCCGGTCGCGGACTGGCAGCGGTGCAGCGATCGCCGTGCCGGCAGGCTGGCGACCCGCCTCCGGCCGGCCCTGGGCCGGCGGCGATCACGGTCCGGCGGCCGGTGCGCGGCCGTGTCCCTCGCCTGCCCGGAGCCCGACCGCTGCCCGCTGCCCGCTGCGGAACACGCTGCGCAGGCAGGCTGCCGATGCCACGGTCCCGAGCGTCGCAAACCCTACATTACCCACTGCTGCACTCGGCATTGTCGGCTGAACAAATCCGACACAGACCATCATATAGCTGTTTTTGAACGATTATTTTGTTGGCACGCCTGATGCTTAGGTCCTGCCCATGAACCGGAGGACCGGAACCATGGACCGCAGCATCCTGATCCACGACACCACCTTGCGCGACGGCGAGCAGACGGCCGGCGTGGCCTTCAACCGGGCTGAGAAGCTCGCGATCGCCGCCGCCCTCGATCTCGCCGGCGTGCAGGAACTGGAGATCGGCATCCCGGCGATGGGCGCCGAGGAACAGGACGACATGCGCGCGATCGTCGGCCTCGGCCTGCAGACGACGCTGGTGGCCTGGTGCCGGATGAGCCGCAAGGACCTCGACGCGGCGCTGGCCACCGGGGTGCGCGCCGTGAACCTGTCGACGCCGGTCTCCGACACGCAGATCCAGCTCAAGCTCGGCCGCGACCGCCGCTGGGTGCTCGCGAACGTCGCGCAGATGGTGGCGATGGCCCGCGACGCCGGCTTCGACGACGTGCGCGTCGGCGGCGAGGATGCCTCGCGCGCCGATCCGGACTTCGTCGCCGAGATCGCCGCGACCGCGGCCGCGGCCGGTGCCCGGCGCTTCCGCTACGCCGACACGGTCGGCCTGCTCGAACCCTTCGGCACCTTCGAGCGCATCACCCGGCTGCGGGCGGCGACGGCGATCGAACTCGAAATCCACGCCCACGACGACCTGGGCCTCGCCACCGCCAACTCGCTGGCGGCGGTGCGTGCCGGGGCCGACTTCGTCAGCACCACGGTCAACGGCCTCGGTGAGCGCGCCGGCAACGCCCCGCTCGAAGAGGTCGCGACGGCGCTGTCGGTGCTGCACGGCCGCGACTGCGGCGTGCGCCTCGCGCAGCTGCCGGCGATCTCGCAGCTCGTCGCCGAAGCCTCGGGCCGGCCGGTGCCGGTCGGCAAGAGCGTGGTCGGCGATGCGGTGTTCACGCACGAATCCGGCATTCACGTCGACGGCCTGCTGAAGGACCCGCGCACCTATCAGGGCCTGGACCCGGCCCGTCTCGGTCGCCATCACCGGCTGGTGCTCGGCAAGCATTCGGGCACGGCCTCGGTGCGCCGCGCCTACGCCGAGCTCGGCCTGCGCCTGGCCGAGGACGAGGTGCAGCGCCTGCTCGGACGCATCCGCGTGCACGCCGGCAGCACCAAGCGCGCACCGACCGCCGACGAACTGCTCGGTTTCTGGCACGAGACCCGTGCGCCGCGGCCGTACGTGGCCGGCACGCTGAACTGATCAGGAGGCTTCGTGATGCGCGCTCCGTCCGATTCCCTGTCCGCCGCCGGTATCCCGACGATGACCCAGACCGTCCGCCCGGGCCTGCTCGCCCGCCTGCGCGAGGACGTGCTCGCCGTCCGTGCCCGTGATCCGGCCGCGCGCAGTGCCTTCGAGGTGCTGGCCACCTACCCCGGCCTGCACGCGCTGATCCTGCACCGCATCGCCAACGGGCTGTGGCGCCGCCAGTGGCGCTTCACGGCGCGGCTGCTCGCCGGCCTCGCCCGCGGGCTGACGCAGATCGACATCCATCCGGCGGCGACCATCGGCCGGCGCATGTTCATCGATCACGGCTGCGGCGTGGTGATCGGCGAGACCGCCGAGATCGGCGACGACGTGACGCTGTACCAGGGCGTGACGCTCGGCGGCACCAGTCTGTCGCGCGGCAAGCGCCACCCGACGCTCGGGGACGGCGTCACGGTCGGGGCCGGGGCCAAGGTGCTCGGTGCCATCGAGATCGGCGCCGGTGCGCGCGTCGGGGCGAATTCGGTCGTGATCCGCGACGTGCCGGCCGCGGCCACCGTCGTCGGCATCCCCGGTCGCGTCGTGCCGCGCGGCGACACGGCCCGGGCCGACGGCATCGACCTCGATCACCACCTGATGCCGGACCCGGTCGGCCGTGCGCTCGCCTGCCTGATCCAGCGCATCGACGACCTCGAAGCCCGGCTCGCCGCCGCCGGTCCGGCCATCCCCGGACTCGATCACCCGCATGCCTGCACCGACTGCGGCGATGCCTGCGATCAGGCCCGCCATGCCGCCGCCGCCCACCCCGCTGCCCTGCACTCCTGAGGAATCCATCCATGAGCACGCTGAGCGATCGTCTGCAGACCCTGTCGGCCGCCGATGAATTCTTCGAGCTGTTCAAGATCGACGTCGACCCGCACGTCGTGCACGTCAACCGCCTGCACATCCTCAAGCGCTTCCACGACTACCTGAAGCGCTCGCCGGTCCAGGCGGACCTCTCCGAAGCCGACGAATTCGCCGCCTACCGCGAGCGGCTGGTGCAGGCCTACCTCGATTTCACCGTGTCGGACGCGGTCACCGAGAAGGTCTTCAAGGTGTTCCGTCAGGCGCAGGGCCAGGGCTTCGTCGGTCTCGACCAGATCGAACGCATCGAACGACCTGCGACCTGATTTCCCCTTATCCACGACTGCCACGTACCCGACGAGCCGGAGGCCACCCATGCACATCGTCGTCTGCATCAAGCAGGTACCGGACAGCGCGCAGATCCGCGTGCACCCGGTCACCAACACCATCATGCGCCAGGGCGTCCCGGCCATCATCAACCCCTACGACCTGTTCTCGCTGGAAGAGGCGCTGCGGCTGAAGGACCAGTTCGGCGGCAAGGTGACGGTGATCACGATGGGTCCGCCGCAGGCCGAGGATGCGCTGCGCAAGGCCCTGTCCTTCGGCGCCGACGAGGCGATCCTGCTGACCGACCGCGCGTTTGCCGGTGCCGACACGCTGGCGACCTCGTGCGCGCTGGCCCAGGCCCTGCGCCAGATCGGCGAGAAGGAGCCGGTCGACCTGGTGTTCACCGGCAAGCAGACGATCGACGGCGACACCGCCCAGGTCGGCCCGGGAGTGGCCAAGCGCCTCGACCTGCAGCTGCTGACCTACGTCGCGAAGATCGACGAGCTCGACCTCGCAGGCCGCACGATCACCGTGCAGCGGCGCGCCGAGGGCGGCGTGCAGGTGCTCAAGACCCGCCTGCCGGCGCTGATCACGATGCTCGAAGGCACCAACGAGATGCGCTTCGCGACCATGACCGACATGTTCCGCGCCGCGCGCTCGCCGCTGACGGTCTGGAACAAGGACGACGCCGGCATCACCGACATCAGCAAGATCGGCCTGAAGGGCTCGCCGACCGTGGTCAGCAAGGTGTTCGCGCCGAAGCCGAAGTCGGTGCCGGCGCAGATGCTCGACATCGGCGGCAAGAGCCAGACCGAGATCGCCGACCTGATCATCGACACCCTGTCCGCGAAGCATGCGCCGCTGTACGGCGAGCTGTTCGACCGCGCGCTCTGAACCCCACGACTCCCGGAGATAGCCGACATGAGCGAAGCCCCGAAGCCGGCCGCCCCCGCAGCGCGCGGCCGCAAGAAACTCGAACTGGACCCGCGGCTGGCCGCGTACAAGGGTGTGTGGGTGTTCATCGAGCATGAACGCGGCACCGTGCACCCGGTGTCGTGGGAGCTGCTCGGCGAAGGCCGCAAGCTCGCCGACAAGCTCGGCGTGGAGCTCGCCGGCGTGCTGCTCGGCGGCCCCGGGGATCCGCTCGATGCCTTCGCCGCCACCGCCCACACCTATGGCGCCGACCTCGTCTACATCACCCGCAGCCCGGTGCTGGCCGGCTACCGCAACGAGCCGTACACGAAGGCGCTGACCGCGGTCGTCAACCAGTTCCAGCCCGAGATCCTGCTGCTCGGCGCCACCGTGCAGGGCCGTGACCTCGCCGGTTCCGTGGCGACGACGCTGGCGACCGGCCTGACCGCCGACTGCACCGAACTCGCGATCGATCCGGACAACCGCTCGCTCGCCGCGACCCGTCCGACCTTCGGCGGCTCGCTGCTCTGCACGATCCAGACGCTGAACTACCGGCCGCAGATGGCGACCGTGCGTCCGCGCGTGATGTCGATGCCGGCGCAGCAGCCCGAGCGCAGCGGCCGCGTGCTTGAGGCGCCGGTCGAGCTGGTCGAGGACGACATCATCGCCAAGCTGCTTTCGTACATCCCGGACGATGCCACCGACCAGGCGCAGCTCGCCTACGCCGACGTGATCGTTGCCGGCGGCCGCGGCCTCGGCAAGCCCGAGAACTTCAAGCTGCTCTGGGATCTGGCCGAGGTGCTCGGCGCCGAGGTCGGCGGCTCCCGGCCGGTGATCCAGAACGGCATCCTCAGTGCGGACCGCCAGGTCGGCCAGACCGGCAAGACCGTGCGCCCGAAGCTCTACATCGCCGCCGGCATCTCCGGCGCGATCCAGCACCGCGTCGGCATGGAAGCCTCCGACGTCATCATCGCCATCAACACGGACCCCAAGGCCCCGATCTTCGACTTCGCCACCTACGGCATCGTCGGTGATGCGGTGCAGATCCTCCCTGCCCTGACCGCAGCCTGCCGCGCCCGTCTGGCGATGAAGCGCGCCGGCTGAAGGAGACCGCCATGGAAAAATTCGACGTCATCGTGGTCGGGGCCGGCGCTGCCGGCAATGCCGCCACCTACACCCTGGCCAAGGCCGGCCTGAACGTGCTGCAGATCGAGCGCGGCGAGACCTCGGGCACCAAGAACGTGCAGGGCGCGATCCTGTACGCCGATGCGCTGGAGCGCATCATCCCGGACTTCCGCGACGACGCGCCGCTCGAACGCCACATCGTCGAGCAGCGCATCTGGATCATGGAGGACAAGTCGCACGTCGGTACGCACTACCGCTCCGACTCCTTCAATGAGGAACGGCCGAACCGCTACACGATCCTGCGCGCGCAGTTCGACAAGTGGTTCAGCGGCAAGGTCAGGGAGTCCGGCGCGCTGGTCATCAACGAGACCACGGTGCTGGAGCTGCTGAAGAATGACGCCGGCCGCATCGTCGGCGTGCGCACCGACCGCGTCGGCGGCGACATCTACGCCGATGCCGTGATCCTCGCCGACGGCGTCAACTCGCTGCTGGCCCGCAAGGCCGGGCTGCGCGAGGAGATCGAGGCGAGGAACGTCGCGCTCGCGGTCAAGGAAGTCCACTTCCTGCCGCAGGACGTGCTGGAGAGCCGCTTCAACATCCAGGAAGAGGAAGGCGTCGTCATCGAGATCGCCGGCACCATCACCCGCGGCATGGCCGGCACGGCCTTCCTGTACACCAACCGCGAGTCGGTCGCGATCGGCATCGGCTGCATGCTGGAGGACTTCAAGGGCTCGGGCGTGTCGCCGTACACGCTGCTCGAAGACCTGAAGAACCACCCGTCGATCAAGTCGCTGATCGCCGGCGGCGAGGTCAAGGAATACGCCGCGCACCTGATCCCCGAGGGCGGCTACAAGGCGCTGCCGAAGCTCGCCGGCGACGGCTGGCTGATGGTCGGCGACTCCGCCGGCTTCGTGAATGCCGTGCACCGCGAAGGCTCGAACCTGGCGATGACCAGCGGCCGCCTGGCCGCCGAGACGCTGATCGCGCTGAAGACCGCCGGCAAGCCGGCGACGGCCGCGAACCTGCAGGCCTACGTCGAGGCGCTCAACGACAGCTTCGTCATGAAGGACCTGCGCAAGTACCAGCACGTGCCGGCCCTGCTCGAAGAGAAGCAGTTCCTGACCACCTACCCGACCCTGCTCAACCGCGCCGCCGAAACCATGCTGCGCGTCGACGGTGTCGACAAGAAGACCAAGCAGCGCTCGGCGCTCGGCGCGTTCGTGCAGGACCGCTCGCTGTTCGGGCTGATGAAGGACACCTACAAGCTGTGGAGGGCATTCCGGTGAGCAAGGTCGAGGAAAAGCTGTTCCAGAACCGCTACCGCGTCGATGAAGGCCGCCCGCACATCCAGATCATCGATCAGGAGAAGTGCACGGAATGCGGTACCCAGGACTGCACGTATCTGTGCCCGGCCGCCTGCTACGCCAAGGCCGAGGACGGCCGGCATGTGGTGCTGACCACCGACGGCTGCCTGGAATGCGGCACCTGCCGGGTGATCTGCTCGGAGTTCCGCAACGTCGCCTGGGAATACCCGCGCGGCGGCTACGGCATCCTGTTCAAGTTCGGCTGAGGACAAGGCCATGCTGACCCCGTCCCTGCCGCTGCGTGCGGTCCCGCTCGCGGAGTACCCGTTCGGACTCGGCGTCACCGATGGCGCCGGCTTCCGGGCGCTGCGCGAGGCGGCAGCGGACGATGCCGCCTCGGTTGCCGGTGCCTACCTCGAACAGGCGGCGGCTGGCGTCGAGCCGGCCCGCCGCGAGTTCCTGCTCTGGAGTGCGCACGCGCTGGCACCGAATCATCTGCCCGTGTACTTCGCGCTGTACAAGTTCCTGTTCCACCAGAAGCGGCTGGTCGATGCCGAACGCGTGGCGCTGATGGCGCTCGGCGAGTCGGCCCGCCAGGGCGGCTTCCCGGTGCGCTGGAACGAACTGCGCCACTGGACCGCGGACTGGTCCGACGGCCCGGGCCGCTTCTATCTGTTCAGCCTGAAGGCGCTGGCCTTCATCCGGCTGCGGCTGCACGGCCTGAAGGCCGCCGGACCGCTGCTGGAGAAGCTGCACGAGCTGGATCCGCAGGACCAGGTCGGCGGCTCGGTGATCACCGATCTGGCCCGGGCCTGCAGCGCAGCGGGCTGAGCCGGACCACGAATCGAAACGCTGGACCGGTATCCTCACGCCCGGTCCCGCTTCCGTCGCCGGCCGATCCATGGCCGCGGCGACGCGCCTTTCCTACCCGACGGTGGAGTACTTCATGGACTGCATCAACCGTTTTCTCGCCCACGCGATCGCGCTCGAAGGCTCGGCCGCCGGGCGCTACGAAGACCTGGCCAACTCGATGAGCGCGCTCGGTGACGCCGAGGTCGCGGCCTTTTTCCGGCAGATGGCCGAGTTCGCCCGCATGCATCAGGCCGAGGCCATCGACCGCGCGGGGTTCCGCGATGTCGAGCAGCCGCCCGAGGACGGCTACGAATGGGGGCCGGGCGAAAGCCCCGAGGACGCCGCCTGGGCCGGCGTCGACAGCTTCCTCGACGTGACCGCGGCACTGGAACTCGCGCTCGAAGCCGAGCGCAGCAGCGAGGCCTTCTACCGGCGCGTCGCGCGCGAGACCTCGGATGCCGAGGTGCGCGGCTTCGCCGAATCCTTCGCCGAGGAGGAAGTCGGCCACGTCAACGCGCTGCTCGCCCGGCTGGAGCGGCGCGCGTCGGTCTGATCCCGCCCCGCGCACTCCGCCTCCGATCGCCCCGGCCCCCGTGCCGGGGTTTTTCTTTGCATGCCCCGGCCGGGTCGCGGGCCGCGACCGGCCACTGCCGCCGCCGCGACATGCCGTGGCCGGCAGCGGCAACGGCCGGGAGCCCCGCAGCCGGCGAGGGAAAAACGGCTGCCATCCACTCAAAAAAATCCAGCCACATCAGAAACCTGATGAAATGAACACCGGCTTTTCCCCGGCTGGCATCACTCCTGCTCATACCGGTTCATCCCAGCCCGGACGCCCGAAGGCGCCGGCTGCGGACGCGGCAAGCCCGCCGCCATCCCATCCGCCTGCCCTGAAGTCCGAACCGGAGATGAGCACCATGAACCTGAACATCCGCACCCTGATCGCCACCGCCCTGATCAGCTTTGCCGCCGCCGGCAGCGTCAATGCGCTGGCCAGCGAAGCCGACAGCCTGCCGATGCCGTCCTGGAATCCTGAGCAGACGGTGTACGGCAGCCCGATCGGCCTGTCGCAGGCTCCGGCCGCGATGACCCGCTTCGAGGCACGCATGAGCGCGACCGGCAGCGGCCACGAGCTCTGCGCGGCACGCGTCGCGCTGAACCCGAACGCCGGGCGCAATGCATCCCTGCAGGCCTGCTGAACGGCTCCCGCAGCGGTTCACGCCGGCCGATGCGGGAACCTTTGCCGCGGCAGCGGCATCGGAGCAGGCGTTACCCGCCCGACGGACTGCCTCTGCGAGGTACCAATCATGCGAGGTTTCGCCCCTTCCCTGGCCCGCGCCGTCCTGCCCGCAGCCTTTGCGCTCGCGAGTGCCGTCGGCAGCATCGCCCTCGCCGCCGGGCCTGCCGCCGTCCCGTCCCGCGACGCCGCGCTGCTCGCCCCGCAGCTGCCGCCGGCGCTGCGGGACACCGACCCCGCCCTGCCGACGCTGACGAGTCCGGACGCGGCTCCGGCGCGCCGGCCGGCGGCCGACAACGGTCGCGTCGGCGACGACACGACCTTCTGCAACGTGTTCCTGAACGAATCCGAGCGCGAGCGCAGCGGCGCAACCGGCTTCTGCTGAGCCCTGCCGGCGGCCGGCCGGAAAAATTCCGCCCCGGCCGCATCCGCCGCGCTCCCTGCAGCGCATATCGCCCTGCAAGCCCCGGGAATCCAAGCCCGCGAACCCACCCGAGAGACGAGAAACCACCATGAACCTCAAGACCGCCATCGCTGCCAGCCTGCTGACCCTTTCCGTCGCCACGATCGCCCATGCCGGCGAGCGCGATGCCTATCCGCAGCCGTCCTGGGATCCGACCACCAGCGATCACCTGCACCGCCCGGCCGCACCGCTCGGGGCCGCGAACGCCTCGATCGACGAGCGCATGCGCGCCACCGGCAGCAGCACCGACTTCTGCCTCACCGAGCTGTATCCGCTGAATCCGCGCGGCGGCAACAACAGCCACGCCGGCATCTGCTGAACCGGTACCGGCGCTGAAGACGCACCGCGAGTCGCTGTCAGCGCCGGTTTCCGTTCCCCCCGAGGCTCACGAGCCTTCCCCCCGAGGCAAACGAGGACTCCGACATGAACGTCAAGACCGCCATCGCCGCCAGCCTGCTGACCCTGTCCATCGCCGGTGCTGCCCATGCCATGGACCGGTACGACACCGGGTCACGGCCCGGCGCCTATCCGGAATATCCGTCCGAGACCGGTAACGGCATGCACCAGCGCGCCCCGGTCACGCAGAGCGGCAGCCCCGGCTTTGACCAGCGCATGCGTGCCACCGGCAGCGGCTTCGATTACTGCCAGCAGGCGCTGTACCCGCTGGAGCCGAGCAGTGGCCGCAACGTGCTCGGCGGTACCTGCTGATCCGCATCCATGACGGCGCGGGTCCGGGTCGCCCGCGCCGGCCCTGCCGCCTGAAAGCCTCACGAGGACACTGCCATGAATCTGAAGACCGCCATCGCCGCCAGCCTGCTGACCCTTGCCGCCGCCACGGCTGCCCATGCCGGCGACAGCGACTCCTATCCGCGTCCGGACTGGAACCCGAACGCCAGCGACTACCTGTACAAGCAGCCGAACCCGTACGGGATGAGCACGGCTGCGTCGATCGATGAACGCATGCGCGCAACCGGCAGCGGGACGGAATTCTGCGTCGAGCCGTATGCGCTGAATCCGCGCGACGGCAGCAACAGCCACGCCGGCGTCTGCTGATCGCCCTGCCTGACTTCCTTTCTCCCGATCCGGGTTTTCCGTTCACGCGGAACCCGGATTTTTTTATGAACTGCATCCGATGCGTGCGTGCGGCGCGCCAAAAAAATACCGCCGCTCCGGTTTAAGGAGGCGGCGGTTGCGGTGTGCCGGCGGCATCCGGTCTTATGAGCCGGCGGGCACCGTATGGCTGCGGGCGGTGGGACAGGGCAGAACCTGAATCAGGCAGTCTGGAACTCAGCGCGCGAGCCGGCGCTTGACGTAGCTGCCCGGAGCCGGTTCTAGCACGGCGAGCGCACCATCGCCAGCGTGGCGTGCCGGTACGCGCGTCGCATCCTGCTGATCCAGCCAGGCATCCCAGTCCGGCCACCACGATCCGGCGGTCTGCGTGGCCGTGGCCAGCCACTCGTCGGCGTCGAGCTCCAGACGCGGACTGGTCAGATAGCCGTACTTCTTCGCGGCCGGCGGGTTGATGACACCGGCGATGTGCCCGGAACCGCCGAGCACGAAACGCACTGGCCCGCCGAAGAGGCGCGTGCCGGCATACGTGGATTTCCACGGCGCGATGTGGTCCTCGACCGCCGACAGGAAATACACCGGCGTGCGCACCTGATGCAGGTCGATCGGCCGGCCGCACAGCGTGATGCCGCCGGGCTCGCGCAGGCGGTTGTGCTGATACATGTTGCGCAGATAAAAACTGTGCATCGCCGCCGGCATGCGCTTCGAATCCGAGTTCCCATACAGCAGGTCGAACGGAAACGGATCCTTGCCGAGCAGGTAGTTGTTGACCGCAAATGACCAGATCAGGTCATTGGCGCGCAGCATGTTGAAGGTCGACGCCATCTCGGCGCCGTCGAGATAGCCCTGCTTCTGCATGCGCCTCTCGATGGCATCGAGCTGCTGGTCGTCGATGAACACTTCCAGCTCGCCGGGCCGGGCGAAATCGAGCATGGTCGTGAACAGCGTGGTGCTGGCGATCGGCTGATGATCGCCAGCCGCATACCAGGCCGTGCTCGCCGACAGCAGCGTACCGCCGAGGCAGTAGCCGACGGCATTGACCTCGCGCTCGCCGGTCGCCCGTTCGATGGCCTGCAGCGCCGCCGTGATGCCGTGTTCGAGGTAATCATCGAAACCGCGGGCCGCGTAGCTGGCATCCGGATTGACCCAGGAGATCACGAACACCGTGTTGCCCTGCGCGACGGCCCAGCGGATGAAGCTGTTCTTGTCGCGCAGGTCGAGGATGTAGAACTTGTTGATCCACGGCGGCACGATCAGCAGCGGCCGCCTGCGCACCGTGTCGCCGAGCGGCGCGTACTGGATCAGCTGCATCATGTCGTTCTGGAACACGACCGAGCCGGGCGTCGTCGCGATGTTGTCGCCGAGCGTGAAGGCGTCGAGGTCGGTCATGCGGATGCTGAGCCGGCCCTTGCCGCGCTCGATGTCGCGCATCAGGTTGCGCAGCCCGCGCAGCAGGCTTTCGCCGCCGGTGCGGAAGATCTCGCGCAGCGCCTCGGGGTTGGTCAGCGCGAAGTTGGTCGGAGCGAGGGCGTCGATCAGCTGGCGCGTGTAGAACTCGACCTTGCGCGCGTGCTGCTCGTCGATGTCCTCGACGCCCTTCATGGTTTCCAGCAGCCAGCGGGCGCTCAGCAGATAGCTCTGCTTGATGTGATCGAAGACCGCGAATTCGGTCCAGGCCTCGTCCTTGAAGCGGCGGTCGCCGCGTTCGGGCTGGATGATCGGGCTGACGCGGGTGCCGGACAGCGCGCTGCAGGTCCTGGCCCACAGATCGAGGCTGTCGACCCACAGCGCCGTCTGCCGGTCGAGCAGCTTCAGCGGATCGCGCCACAGGCGCAGCGTCGCCTCGCCGAAGGCGCGACCGATGCCGAGTTCATCGCCGAGCCACTCCGGCACGCGCACCGGCTTGCGGATGCGCTCACGGAACAGACTGCCGATCAGACGATCCCCGCTGGCGACGATGTCGTGCAGCGTCGAGGTGATCGCCAGCGGATCGGGAACCTGGATTTCGAATTTCTCGGCCACACCCATCTTCGCCCCTCCGGCAGGACCCGGCGCGCTTGGCGTTTACGTAAACGCAAACGGCCGGGCATCGGGCAAGTAAACGCCAGCGGATGGGGCGATTCAAGACAACGGACCATGACAGCAGTCGCGCCACCGGCGGACGGTGGCACGACTCGGGACGACTCGGCAAAGATTCCGTTACAGGTAAGGACAGGCCGTGAGGTCAGTGCAGCACTTCGTGACCGGCTTCGAATTTCGCCAGCACCGCACGCAGATGCAGCGCGTGCAGTACGGCACCGTGCGCCTCGGCGTGACGGATGTCATCGAGCAGGATGCGGCGCATCAGCGGCACGCCCTCGATCGTTTCGCAGAGGCAGCAGCCGAATTCGGCCGCGACGATTTCCGGTACATGCTCGTGTTCGGCAATGGCTTCGATCTCGTCTTCGGTCAGGCCCGCGAACCCGACACAATCGACATAAGACAACATGATGGCTCTCCCGACAAACGTGCTTTCCGGCTTCCTCCTCCCAAGCAAAGCACGCCGGCCGGACCTTGCAATGAAATGTTTCTATGCCCATCAGCAACTTGAAAGCAAACATCGGCCTGCCGGCCTGTTGCAGCCGGAGCCGGTCGATTGACGTATACGTCAATCTGTTTCACCTTCGCCCGCCATCCGATCCCCGCCCCAACCTCTGGAGAGCGAGCTTGAACACCGGCGACAAGACCGCGGGCACGACCTACACGATCAGTCAGCTCGCCCGGGAATTCGACGTGACGACGCGGGCCATCCGCTTCTACGAGGATCAGGGTCTGCTCATTCCGGAGCGCGTCGGCCGCCGGCGCATCTACGCCCGTCGCGACCGCACGCGCCTGAAGCTGATCCTGCGCGGCAAGCGTCTCGGCATGACGCTCGGCGAAACCCGGGAACTGTTTGATCTGTTTGACAGCTCGCGTGACGAGGCCCGCCAGCTCGAACGCTTCCTGCGCATCCTCGGTGAGCGCCGCGACATCCTCGTGCAGCAGCAGCGCGACATCGAGGCCGTGCTGCACGAGATCAACGCCGCCGCTGCCGAGTGCGAGCGCCTGCTCGCCGAACACGCCGAACCGTCGCCGCAGGACCCGGCCGGACCGACCGTCCCCGCCTGAACGGCCAGCGCCCTGCCCCCTGCCCCTGCGCCAGGCGGTCGACGTTCACGTCAACGTCACCTAGCCTGCCGGTAACTGCCCCGCCGGCCGGGCAGCCGGGCCTGCACCCTGATGCCTGCACGGCCCCGCCCCTGATCCGATCCCGCGCCGGCCCGGCCCGCTCCGGAGCACGACGATGATCGAACTGCCCTCCCTGAACTTCGCGCTCGGCGACACCATCGATGCCCTGCGCGACACGGTGCGCGCCTTCGCGCAGGCCGAGATCGCCCCGCGTGCCGCGGCGATCGATCGCGACAACCGCTTTCCGGCCGATCTCTGGCCCCGGCTCGGCGAACTCGGCCTGCTCGGCATCACCGCACCCGAGGACTTCGGCGGTGCCGGCATGGGCTATCTCGCGCACATGGTGGCGATGGAGGAAATCTCGCGTGCCTCGGCTGCCGTCGGCCTGTCCTACGGGGCGCATTCGAATCTCTGCGTGAACCAGATCCGCCGCAACGGCAGCGCGGCCCAGCAGGCCCGCTACCTGCCGAAGCTGATCAGCGGCGAGCACGTCGGCGCGCTGGCGATGAGCGAACCCGGTGCCGGCTCCGACGTGCTGGCAATGAGCCTGCGCGCCGAGCGCCGCGGCGATCACTTCGTGCTGAACGGCGCGAAGATGTGGATCACCAACGGCGGCGATGCCGACACGCTGATCGTCTATGCGAAGACCGACCCGGATGCCGGCGCGCGCGGCCTCACGGCCTTCATCCTCGAGAAGGACATGCCGGGCTTCCGCCATGGCCCGCACCTCGACAAGCTCGGCATGCGCGGTTCGAACACCTATCCGCTGTTCTTCAACGACTGCGAGGTGCCCGTAGACAACGTGCTCGGCGGCGTCGGCAACGGTGTACGGGTGCTGATGTCCGGACTCGATTACGAACGCGCGGTGCTCGCCGCCGGACCGCTCGGCATCATGCAGGCCTGCATGGACGTGGCCGTGCCCTACCTGCACGAACGCCGCCAGTTCGGTCAGGCGATCGGCGAGTTCCAGCTGATGCAGGGCAAGATCGCCGATCTGTACACGACGCTGTCGGCCTGCCGCGCCTACGTCTACGCGCTCGGCCAGGCGCTCGACCGCCTCGGTGACCAGCACGTGCGCTCGCTGCGCAAGGATGCCGCCGGCGCGATCCTCTACGCCGCCGAGAAAGCCACCTGGATGGCCGGCGAAACCATCCAGATCCTCGGCGGCAACGGCTATGTCAACGACTACCCGGCCGGGCGGCTGTGGCGCGACGCCAAGCTCTACGAGATCGGCGCCGGCACCTCGGAGATCCGCCGCATGCTGATCGGCCGCGAACTGTTCGAAGAAACCGCCTGAACCGCGCCCGGCCCTCACCGTGAAGGACCCGGTCGTCATCGTCGGCCAGGCGCGCACCGCGCTCGGCGAATTCCGCGGCGCGCTGTCGGCCCTCAGCGCCCCCGCACTCGGTGCCGTGGCGATCCGCGCCGCCGTCACGCGGACCGGCGTCGACGCGCAGGCCATCGATGCCGTGTTCATGGGCTGCGTGCTGAGCGCCGGCCTCGGTCAGGCGCCCGCCCGGCAGGCGGCGATCGCAGCCGGCCTGCCGTGGTCGGTGCCGTGCACGACGGTCAACAAGGTCTGCGGCTCGGGCATGCAGGCCGTGATGCTCGCGCACGACGGCCTGCTCGCCGGCAGCCTGCAGCGGGCGGTCGCAGGCGGCATGGAATCGATGAGCAACGCGCCCTACCTGCTGCCGAAGGCACGCACCGGCCTGCAGCTCGGCCACGGGCAACTGCTCGATCACCTGTTCACCGACGGCCTCGAAGACCCGTTCGAACCCGGCCGGCGGATGGGCGAATACGCCGAGGACTGCGCCGCGGCGATCGGCTGCCCGCGCGAGGATCAGGATGCCTGGGCGCTCGAATCGCTGCGCCGCGCCCGCGCGGCGATCGACGAGGGTGCCTTCGCCGGCGAGATCAGCGGCTGCGCCGTGCCGGAGCGGGGCGGCGGGACCTGGGTCGATGTCGACCAGCATCCGCTGCACGCACGGGCCGAACGCATCGCCCGGCTGCCGCCGGTGTTCCGCGCCGATGGCAGCGTCACCGCCGGCAACGCCAGCGCCATCGCCGACGGGGCGGCTGCGCTGGTGCTGATGCGCGCCAGCGCGGCGGCGAACCTCGGGCTGCCGGTGCTCGCCCGCATCCGCGGCCACGCCACGCAGGCACAGCGCGGCTGGACGGACGCGCCGGCCGCGGCCGTGCGCAAGCTCTGCGCGGCCATCGGCTGGCGCATCGCCGACGTGGATCTCTGGGAGATCAATGAAGCCTTTGCCGTGATCGCCATCGCGGCGCTGCGCGAGCTCGGCCTCGCGCACGCGCAGGTCAACGTCCACGGCGGTGCCTGCGCGCTCGGCCACCCGATCGGCTGCAGCGGTGCGCGCCTGCTGGTGACGCTGATCGCGGCGCTGCAGCGGCACGGACTCAGGCGCGGCATCGCGACGCTGTGCATCGGCGGTGGCGAGGCGACCGCCGTCGCCGTCGAGCGGGGCTGAGTCAGGCGCACGCGCCGGTATCCCGGCAGTTCACCGTGACATATGGCTGCTGATGCTGCAGTGCAGTAGCATCGACCGTCCGTGCCATCCCTGACTGTACCGCCGCCTGCCGCCATGACGTATGCGATCGAAGACCCCGCCTCGCCGTGCATCGGCATCTGCCAGATGAACGATGCCGGTCTCTGCCTGGGCTGTTTCCGGACCCTCGACGAGATCGAACACTGGTGGGATTACGACCCGAAGCAGAAATGGACCGTGATCGCGATGGCCGAGGACCGGCAGGCGCGTTACCTCGACGGCGAAACCGACGACTGAGGCCCCCCGCATGCCGCTCTCCCCGCCCGCCCCGCGTCAGCTCTCGCACACCCGCACCGTCACCTGCCGCGGCTATGAACGCGAGGACGGGCTCTGGGACATCGAAGGCCACATGACCGACGTGAAGACCTACGCCTTCCCGAACCGCGACCGCGGCGGCGAGATCAAGGCAGGCGAACCGGTCCACGGCATGTGGCTGCGCATCACGATCGACGATCACCTGCTCGTGCACGCCGCCGAGTCCTGGACCGAATATTCGCCGTTCAACATCTGTCCCGAGATCAACGACGCCTACGGCCGGCTGGTGGGGCTGCGCATCGGCCCGGGCTGGAAGAAGCACCTGAAGGAGCGCCTCGGCGGCACGCAGGGCTGCACGCACCTGACCGAACTGCTCGGGCCGATGGCGACGACAGCCTTCCAGACCGTGTTCAAGCGCCAGCAGAAGTCGAAGGAGGAAATGCGGACGCTGCGCCGGCCGCCGGCACTGCTCGACACCTGCCATGGCTGGTCGGCGGCGGGTCCGGTCGTCGCCTGGCTGATGCCGCAGTTTCACCGGCCACGCCCGCTCGCCGCCGAAACGGAAGCCGACGGCATCGGCCATGCCGATCGCTGAAGCACGCGGCATCAGCAAGCTTTACACTCGTCAAATCTTGATTCGTCATGACTGACATGGCAGTTTGCTTCGGTGTCGCCAAGGCACCGACCTGCAAGGGAATTGCGCCATGTCCCGTCGACTCTCCCCCTTCGAGCGCCTGCTGCTGCTGATCGGCTGCAGCGTGGCCGTGCTGGCCCTGGGCCTGTCGCTGCCGTTCGCGGACGCCCGCCACGCCGGCATCGCGCTGCTGCGCGCCCTGCTGCTCGGCGGTTTCGCCAGCGCCATCACGCTCGGTCTCGGTCTCGGTCTGATGGTCTGGCAGGAGCGGCGCGCCCGCGAGGAATGGCATCTGCGCCGCGTGCAGCTGCGCGCCCGCGCCACCTACGCCACGCAGGGCAGCGCACCGGAAGCCACGGTCGTGCCGGCCCCTCGGCCGGCTGCCAGCGACACCCCGGCAGACACCAGAACGGCAAGCCCTGTCGCCCCCGGCAGCGCAGCGGTCTGGACGACCGGACTGCTCGCGGCACTCGACTGGCGTCGCTTCGAGGAACTCTGCGCCGGTTACTTCCGGCTGCGGGGCTATCGCACCGAACAGCGGCCGCCCGGCAGTGATGGCGGCATCCACATCGAGCTGTACCGGCCCGACACCGGTGATCGCCTGCTCGGCATCCTGCTCTGCCGCGCCTGCGGCAATGGCGGCTGCACCGGCATCCGCGAGCTGCGGGAGCTGTACGGCATGATGACGGCCGAAGCGGCTGCGCTTGGCCTGTATGTCAGCCGCAGCGGTTACAGCGCCGAGGCCGTGGCCTTCGCGCAGGGCAAGCCCCTGCGGCTGCTCGACCCGTCCGGTCTGGTCGCACTGCTGCGGAAACTGCCGGCCGAAGCCAGCGCCGCGCTGTACGCCGAAATCGTCCGGGATGACTACGCGACGCCGAGCTGCCCGCAGTGCGGCGACAAGATGCTGCTGCGCACGCTCACCAGCGGGCCCCGCGCCGGCACCCGCTTCTGGGGCTGCCGGCATTACCCCGACTGTCGCGGCCTGATGCCGCTGCGCGCCGAAAACGTCACGGTCGCCGTGCCGGTGCATGCCTTCGCGGAGCCCGGCCGTCCCCCCCGGGCTGCCGCTTCCTGAGCGGCGATCCATACTGACGGGCCCGTGTCCGACGCGAGCCCGCCATGCTGCCCGACGAAGCCGCCGAACTGCTGGATTTCTGGTTCGGCCCCCTGCCCGATGCCGGCCGCCTGGATCCCGTGCGCGCAGCGCACTGGTTTCTCGATGGCCGCGCCTGGGACACGCCGATCCGCACGCGTTTCGGTGCGCTGATCGAACGCGCCGCCCGCGGCGAACTCGACGACTGGCCGGCGTCGCCGCGCGGGCGTCTGGCGCTGATCCTGCTGCTCGATCAATGTCCGCGGCATGTGTACCGCGCCACGGCCGCGGCCTTCGCCAGCGATCGACTCGCGCAGGCTCAGGCCCTGACCGGCATCGTGCGCGGCGATGACCTCGCCCTGCACCCGGTCGAGCGCCTGTTCCATTACCTGCCGCTCGAACACGCCGAGGACGCCGTGCTGCAGGCCGCCTCGGTCGCCGCCTTCACCCGGCTGCACGCTGAAACCCCGCCGGCGCTGCAGCAGCAGAGCGCCGGCTGGCTCGATTACGCCGAACGCCACCGGGCCGTGATCGAACGCTTTGGCCGCTTTCCGGATCTCAATGCGCTGCTCGGCCGGCAGACGACGGCGGCCGAACAGGACTTTCTTGCCAGCCCCGGAAGTTCCTTTCTCTGAACCGGCGCGCGAAATCCCCGGCGCGTGCAGGGCTCCTGCACTTCGATTGACCCAGATCAATATCCGGGGCTGGCACGGTGGCGAAACAGGATTAAGCTGTTCGTCAGTCAGGCAAGTAAATGTATGGAGGCACTATCGAAGGCCAGATTCGCGGTGATGCTGAACAGGCCCTCATCCTACGGTGAATCCGGTAACGCCCTTCACTGTTCCGACCGGCGCAGACCGTTGCAGATACGAGCCTGGATCATTCCGGATACTGTTTGCCATCAAAACCCTGAGCGCCCCCGCTTCCCTGATCCGGAACGGGGGCGCGGTGTTTTTGGAGCCTGGCCGGCGAATCCGGATCACCGGACCCGCCGGAATCGGGTTTTCCGGACCGGACGGGGTCGTTCTGCGAAACCGCCCGGCCCGCTCCCGAAAATCCGCTGCGTCAGCCGCGCGTCGCGTCAGATCGGGAAGAACGCGTGGATCAGGAAGCGCGTCAGCCAGCCGGCGGTATTGGCATCGGCGACCGCGCCCTTGCCGGCGTAGGTGATCTGCGCATCGGCGACCTGGCCGGAGGCGATCGAATTGTCGGCGGCAATGTCATCGGGCCGGACCACGCCCTGCACGATCACGAATTCGTCGCCCTGGTTCAGCGTGACCTTCTTTTCGCCGCGAATCTGCAGGTTGCCGTTCGGATAAACCTCGGTGACCACCGCGGTGATCGTGCCGGTGATGCTGTTGGACTGATCGGCACTGCCCGAACCCTCGAAATCGCGTTCGCTGCTCAGATCGATCTCGGCTTTCGGATACACCTTGCCGAACAGCACCGCCGGTGCCGCGACCGAGGCATTCGAGGATTTGTCGAGCTTGGTATCGGCCTTCTTCGAGGCATTGGTGCGTTCGGCGAGCCGGATCGTGATCACGTCGCCGATGCGCCGGGCCGTGCGCGATTCGAACAGACGCAGATCGGTGCCGGCGCGGTAGATCGAACCATCGGCGACACGCGGGCGTGCCTGCGGCACCGTCGTCATCACCGTCGGCATGACCGGCCTGAATTCGTGATCGAGCGGCAGCGTCGTGCAGGCGGTGCTCAGGGCGGCCACGAGCACGAGGCCGAGGCGCAGACAGGGATTCATCGCGGCGGACCTCAGACGTTCTGGTTCAGGTACTGCAGCATCTGGTCGGTGGTCTGGATGGCCTTGGAGTTGACCTCGTAGGCGCGCTGCGTCTCGATCATGCTGACCAGTTCCTCGGCGACGTTGACGTTCGAACTCTCCAGCATGTGCTGCTGCAGCGCCCCGAGACCGTTGGTGCGCGGATCACCGAGCTGGGCCGCACCGCTCGCGCCGCTTTCGAGGAACAGGTTCTCGCCGATCGGCTGCAGGCCGGCCGGATTCAGGAAGTCGGCGATCTGCAGGTTGCCGATCTGCTGCGGCGCGATCTGGCCGGCGAGCGTGACGCTGACCACGCCGTCGGAACCCACCGTCAGGCTCTGCGCGCCGTTCGGCACCGTCAGGTTCGGCAGCAGCGGATAGCCTTCGGAGGTGACGATCTGGCCCTGGTCGTTGATCTGGAACGAACCGTCGCGGGTATAGGCCGTCGTGCCGTCCGGCAGCTGGATCTGGAAGAAGCCGCGGCCGTTGATGGCCACGTCGAGGGCGTTGTCGGTGTTGATGACGTTGCCCTGCGTATGCATCTTTTCGGTGGCCACGACGCGCACGCCGGTACCGAGCATCAGGCCCGAGGGCAGCGTCGTGTTCTGCGAGGTCTGGCCGCCGACCTGGCGGACGTTCTGGTACAGCAGGTCCTCGAACACCGCGCGGCTCTTCTTGAAGCCGGTGGTGTTGACGTTGGCGAGGTTGTTGGCGATCACGTCCATGCGCGTCTGCTGGGCGTCGAGCCCGGTCTTGGCGACCCAGAGGGCGGGATTCATGGCATCGGCTCCTGTCAGCTCAGGCTCATCAGGCGGTCGGTGCTGCGCGCGGCGTCATCGGCCGCCGACATCAGCTTCACCTGGGTTTCGTAGCGCCGTGCCAGCTCGATCATCGAGACCAGCGCATGCGCGGTGTTGACGTTGCTGCCTTCGAGCGCTCCGGGCACGAGCTGCACCGAGGCATCCGGCGCGAACGGTCCTCCGGCCTTGCTGCGCAGCAGACCATCGGCACCCTTGATCAGGTCATTGGCCGCGGGCCTGACCAGCTTGATGCGATCGAGCGCGACGACGTTGGTCTCGCCGCTCGGCAGGATGCTGATCGTGCCGTCGCCGGCGATGTCGAGCTTGTCGACCGGCGGGATCACGATCGGCCCGCGTTCGCCGAGCAGCACGTGACCGTCGGCCGTCATCAGCCGGCCACCGCCATCGATGCGCAGGTTGCCGGCGCGCGTGTAGGCCTCGCCGCCGCGGCCGTCGTCGATCGCCAGATAGCCGTCGGTCTTCAGCGCCACGTCGAGATCACGACCGGTGGTTTCGATGCCGCCGGCCGTGAAATCGACGCCGCTGCGCTCGGCCATCGCATAGACGCGCGTCGGCAGACCGTCGCCGATGACCGGCTGGCTGCGCATCGTGGCCAGGTCCTGCCGGAAGCCGGTCGTCGCGGCATTGGCGAGGTTGTTGCTGACCACGGTCTGCGCCCGCAGGATCTGCTGCGCACCGTTCATCGCGACGTAAAGCATGCGGTCCATGGGAGGCTCTCCGGACGGCGGGACAGGCGGGTGGCAAGCTGGCTATCAGCGGATCTGCAGCAGCGTCTGCGTCAGCTGGTCGGCGGTCTGGATCACCTGCGCGTTCGCCTGGAAGTTGCGCTG
>JAFEGB010000148.1 GCA_018240295.1 Pseudomonadota bacterium | reverse complement strand
GCGGCGGCGAGCAGGCGGCCGTAGATCTTGATCGACTGGCTGACCGGATCGACGCGCGCGCCGAGCCGGTCGAGTTCGGCCGCGTAGCGCTTGCCGGTCTCGTCGATGGCGAGTTCGAAGCGGTGGCCGGGTTTCAGCCACGCGAGGCTCGTCGACGGCACGATCATCTCGACCTCCAGCGTGCGGTCGTCGAGCACATCGAGCAGCGGCTGGCCTTCGCCGACCGACTGGTAGCGCTGCACGTGACGCTCGGCGACCCGGCCCGGCCACGGCGCCGCAATCGTGCAGCGCGCGACCACGGCCTCGGCCACCTTCAGCGCCGCGGCGGCCTCGGCGACCTCGGCGGCGGACACGTCGAGTTCGAGCCGGCTGATCGACTGCAGCTTCGCAAGCCGGCCGTTGACCTCGTGCACGCGCTGCTTCTTGTCGAGCGTCGCCCGCGCGCGCGCCAGTTCGGCCTGCTGGCCGGCGCAGCCGAAGCGCACCAGCACGTCGCCTTCGCCGAAGCGCTCGCCCTCGCGCGGTGCCAGTTCGGCGATGCGCCCGGCCATCTCGCTGGCGATGGTCGTGCCGTGCACCGGCACGAGCTGCGCGCGCACCGTGGCCGGCGCGGACGACTCGGGAGCGGCGCTGGCGGCGGCGCAGGCCAGCGCGGCGAATGTCAGGCCGATGCAGCGGTGCGCGAGCCTCAACGGCTGGCTCCGGTATCGGCGAGCTTCGGCGCGGTCGCCGGCACCGGCACCGGCTGGTCGGCGGTGGCCGGTGCGGCCGGCGGTGCTGCGGCTTCGGTCGCGGCCTTCAGTGCCGCCTCGGGCAGCCGGCCGGCGCGCCACAGCGCCAGGTTGGCGGCGACGGTGCGCGTCATCTCCGGCAGCTCGACGCCATCGATCGGGCCGTCGTAAGGGTCGATGCCGACCGACACGTAGACGTTGGCGAGGGCCGCATACAGCTCGGCGAGCGCGCGGTCGCGATCGAGCTGCGCCGACAGCGCCGAGAGTTCGCGGCGGATGCGGTCGAAGCCGGACTGCGCCTCGGCGGTTTCGGCGTTGGCGACCGCGCGCAGCAGCTTGCCCTCGATGTCGTTGAGCGCGTCGGCGCTGTCGTAGCCGTCGAGCGCGCGCCGGTACTGCTGCCAGGCGACGTTGATCTGCACGATCGCCGCGATGCTGAGGGCGCGCCGGCGCCACAGATCGACCTCGACCTGCGCCTCGGCGGCGTCGATCGTGCTCGGGCCGGCGGCGAGGTTGACGAGGTTCCAGGTCGCGCGCACGCCGGCCTCGGCCCAGGTGCGGTTCAGCAGGTAGGAGTTCGAGTCGTAGCTGGTCGAGCCGAGCAGGCTCAGGCCCGGCAGCAGGCGGATCATCTCCTTGCGCACGCCGAGGCGGTCGATGCGCGCCTGATAGGCCTCCTCGCGCAGGTCGGGCCGGTAGTGCAGGCCGACGGTTTCGAGCTGTTCGAGGCTCGCCTGCATCGCACCGGGCAGCGCCTCGCTGCGCGAGGGCACGGCGATCGGCAGCGGCGCGCCGGCCGGCACGTTGATGAGGCCGGCGAGCTGCGCCTTCGAGACTTCCAGATCGGCGGCGAGCTTGCGCAGCTGCCCGACCACCTGCAGCAGGTTGCGGCGGTATTCGAGCGTCGGGATCAGCGGCTGCAGCTGGTCCTGCTCGATGCTGCGGCTGGCGCGCAGCGCCTGCTCGGCCCGCGCCAGCACCGGGCGCACCTGCGGCAGCAGACGCTCGGCGGTCGCCGCGCGCCAGTACGCGGCCGTGACTTCCTTGACGATGTTGTTGACGACCTTGCGCCGGCGCTCGCGCGCGACCAGCACGCGGTCGGCCTGCTGGCGGGCCTGGTAGTAGCCGACGCCGAAGTCGAGCAGGTTCCACGTGAAGGTCAGATCGGCGAAGTGGTGCGCGCGGTCGTTCGAGGTCTGGTAGTTGTTCTCGCGCGGGTGGCGCTCGGGGTAGACATCCTGGCTGACGCTGGCGAGATCGTTGTCACGCGCCGAATAGCCGGCGTTGACCGCCAGTCGCGGCAGCATCGCGAAATTCGCCACCGAAAGCTGCCGGTCCTGCAGCACCGATTCCATCAGCGCCAGCCGGTTCTCGTAGTTGTACTTCAGCGCCCGGGCGATGGCCTCGGGCAGCGTCAGCGGCGCGCTGACCGGCACGAACTCGCTGGCGATGGCCTTGCGATCCTCGGCCACGCGGGCGCGGTGCTCGTCGTCGCTCAGCGGTTCGGGGCGGATCGTGCAGCCGGCGGTGAGCGCGAGGGCGAGGGCAGCGGCAAGCGTGCGGCAGACGGGCTTGGGCGTCGGCTTCATGATCGGGACGGGTCCGGGGCGAAGTGTTCGGTTCGGCATGGGGGATCAGTCGGCGGCGAGCAGCACATCGGCGAGCGCACGGCTCTGCTCGGCGAGCGTCGGCGGCAGCGCCTGCTGCAGGCGGGCGCTGAAACCGTCGTGACCGGCATCCGGTGCAAGGGCCGGTGCCGGGTGGGCCGCAGCGTCGTCGTGCAGGCCGAGGGCGGCGAGCCAGTCGGCGGCCGGCAGGGAACGGGCGGCCTGCGGCGGTGCGCCGTCGGAGGGC
Source organism: Pseudomonadota bacterium (assembly GCA_018240295.1). Classification (GTDB taxonomy): domain Bacteria; phylum Pseudomonadota; class Gammaproteobacteria; order Competibacterales; family Competibacteraceae; genus Plasticicumulans. The sequence goes on along the minus strand of JAFEGB010000148.1, from coordinate 1,878 downwards.
GGTGCCGATGCCGGGGCCGGTTCAGGCGGAGGCGGCAGCTGCGGAGCCACCGGCACGGCCGGTGCCGGCTCGACTTCCCGGGCCGGGCGGATCCGGAACAGCGCCGTGGCGCTTCGGCCCTGCGAGTCGTAGGCGATGATCACCACGTCGACACCGCCGAAGCCTGCGGGCGGTGTGCCCGAGAAGCGCAGGCTGCCGGCATCGAACTTCAGCCACGCCGGCAGCGGCCGGCCGTCGGGCTGCACGGCCTCGAAGCTCAGGTGCTCGGCCGGATTCGTGTGCCGGAACAAGTCCTTGGGCTGCGTGAAGCTGTCGGTTCGCAGCTCGACCATCAGCTGATCGCGCGCCTGGCCGTACAGGTACAGCTCCTGATCGTGACCTTCGTAGTCGCGCTCGAACCCACTCAGACGGCCGTAGTTGAACAGGAACGGGAACGGCGTATCGATCGGCTCGGGCGGCTCCGCGGGCAGGCCGGACGGGCGTGGGTCCGGGCCGGGCGGGATGACCGGTGGCAGGGGCGGATTGATCGGCGGAACCTTGCCGCCGCCGTGGCCGAGGATCACCTGCGTCGTGGCGCTTGCTTCGGGCGCGCTGCCGTCGACCGCCCAGCTCGTGATCTGCAGGATCAGGTCATCGGCAAAGCCGCCGGGCGGCTGCACGCGGATGCCGGTCAGCTGATCCGGCGCCAGGGTGGCGACGCCACCGATCACGGGAATCTGCGTGCCATCGGTCAGCGTGACCGTCGTTCCCTCCGGCAGCCCGGAAATCGTCACCCGGTCCACATGCTCGGTGCCGGCATCGGTCAGCACCGTGTCCGTGACATGGCTGGCGAGATCGAGGTGGAGGACGCCGTCGGGGGTCTGCGAGGCACTGACGACATCGATTACCGGCGTATCGGTCACGGGCCGGACCGTCACGCTCAGCGGGCCGGTGATGCTCGCCGGCGGCGCACTGCCATCCTGCGCAACCGCCGTGACATTCAGCACGATCGGGCCGGAGTAATCCCGCGGCGGCGCGAAGCTCAGGCCGGCAAGCTGGGCCGGAGTCAGCGTCAGCACGCCGCCGGCCGGCAGCAGCGGATCGCCGGCGGCGTTGCTGAGCCGGCTGCCCTCCGGAATGCCCGAGATCGTGATGGTGGTCAGGTGTTCGATGCCGAGATCGGCCGGCAGCGTGTCGCCGATCGCCGGCAGGATCACGAGTGGCACCGAGCCATCCTCGTCGACGCTCGCCGGCGGCAGATCCAGCGTCGGCGGATCGGTGACCGGCGTCACGTCGAGCGTCAGCGTCGCGGTATCGGTCAGCGTGCCGTCGGTGAGCGTGTAGGTGACGACCGGCACGGGGCCGGAATAGTCGGTGGCCGGCGTGAACAGCCAGTCGCCGGTCGCCGAGATCGTCAGCGTGCCGACACCGGGAATCGCGGCAGTCGCCCCGGGCGCGTGGACGGCGGGATCCCCGGCGATCGTGAACGACTGCACGCGCAGGTCGGCATGCGGCGTGTCGATGTCGCTGTCATTGGAGAGCAGGTTGCCGCTGATCGGCGTGTCTTCGGGCGTCGTGGCACTGTCGTCGACGGCGACCGGCGGGTCGTTGCGACCCTGGACCGTGATCGTCAGCGTCGCGGTCGAGGTGTCGCCATCGGCATCGGTGATCGTGTAGCTGAAGACTTCGCTCAGCGAATCGCCGGCCTTGAGCGCGTTGACGGTCGGGTTGTTGTTGTCGAGGGCATACGAATACGTGCCATCGGCATTGAGCGTCAGCGCGCCATAGGCGCCGGTCAGCGGGCTGCCGAGCGTGCCCGACGTGGCGCCGAAGCTCACGGCGGTCACTGGCGTTGCCGTCGTATCGGCGCCGATGCGGTCGGCTGCGTCGCCAGTACTT
>JAFEGB010000147.1 GCA_018240295.1 Pseudomonadota bacterium | reverse complement strand
TCGGCGAGCGGGCGCACGAATTTCTCGGCCTTGGCGTTGAGATAGGTCGCGGCGACCTCGCCGCCGAGTTCGCGGATGGTGCGGGCGACGGCGTAGGCGATCGAACTCTCGTTGGCGATGCCGACCACCAGGCCGCGCCTGCCGTGCAGGCTGAAGGGATTGCTCATCAGTCGTGTTCCTCATCCCGTTGTGATCCTGACCCGGCCGGGGCCGGGCCGCTTGTGGAGGGCGTGCTCAGTCCCCGGCCGGCGTCACGAACACGGTCGCGCGCAGCACCTGGCCCTGCCAGGCCTTGCCGCTCAGGTGCAGGGCAACGGTCTCGGCGACCGCGGCACTGACCGGCAGCTCGAAGGTGGCGGCCGGCTCCGAGCCGGAGCCGGGCACGAGGGTGACGTCGGTGGCATCGGCCATGCCGTGTCCGGCGAGAAAGGCCGTGACGGCCCCGGCATCGGCGTCGGCGGGAAGGTTGGCAAGCAGGATGCGCATGGTGCGGACTCCGGAGGAAGCCAAGGAGCGGAACGACCGGCGCGCCTGCGGGCGCGCCGGTCCGGCTGACGAAAGCCCGCCGGCGGAAAAGACGGCGGGCTGGCAAGAAAAACGGAAACCGGCGTGTTCAGGCGGCCGGTGACGATTTGCGGGAACGTCCGGGAGAACCCGACCGTACCGGGCCTGAGGTCCCGGAATCGAAGGTGCTGCGCAGCAGCTTGCGCAGCGCGGCGGCCGCATCCGACAGCGCCTCGCCGGCGAACAGCGCATCGAGCGCGGCGAGGGCCCGCTCGCGCTCCCCGGGCGTGACCAGCAGTTCCGCCAGCGTGGCCAGCGCGCGCTCGGGCGCGTGCGCGATGATCAGGCTCTGCTCGCGCACGATGCGCCGGCGCGCCTCGCGATCGAGCGCGGCGACCTCGGGCATCGCATCGAGGCGCTCCAGCACCTGCACGAAGCCGTCGCGGCCGATGCCCCCCTGCGCGTGGAACAGCAGCAGCGCCATGCGCGCGTAGCCTTCGAGGTATCCGCCGCTGGCGATATGGCCATCGACCCAGGCCGCGATCTCGCGCTGCACGCGCTCGGCATCGCTGGTGGCGCTGCGCTCGCGCTCGCCCGGTTTCGGGATGCCGAGCACGTTCAGGAAGCCGTAGAGGCCGTAGAACGTCAGCTCGACGCTCATGTCGCGCGTGTCGCGGTACAGGTCGAACAGGTCGCCGATGCCGTCGACCCAGAGCTGTTCGAGCTGGCGCAGCGGATGTCCGGCTTCGACCGGTGCGCGCATCGAGCGTGCCCAGCTCACCCACGGCCCGAGCGCCGTGAGCCACGGGTTCCAGTCGCTGAAGGCCCAGTGACCGGCGCGCAGCGGATGCATCATCTTCTGCAGCTCGACGCTCTCGGGCACGGCCAGCGCCTGCAGCACCGGCGATGCGAGCAGGTCGTAGGCCTTCGCGTTCAGCTCCGACAGCGCGGCGACGACGCGGAAGTAGTCCTCCTCGCGGCGCGAGTCGGTGTCGAGCGCGACGATGTCGCTCATCGAACGCTGCGCGAGTTCGACGCGATAGCGCGGATCGCCGGACGGCGTGCGGCCGTCCTCGTCGATCAGCATCTCGTAGAGGCCGGGCGGCAGGCGCTCGATGGCATCGAGCGTGCCGACGATCTCGGTGTATTCCTTGCGCGCGACCGAACCGGAGACGAACACGCCGAGGTGGCCGACCTTCAGGTGGCGCAGATAGACGATGGTCTGGCCGAAGGCGCGCAGCGTCGCATCGTCGCGGTAGACATCGAGGATCCAGTTCAGCGCCTGCTGCGGCGGCGTGATGTTGTCGCCCTCGGAGCAGAACACCACGATCGGCGAGCGGATGCGGCGCAGGTCCAGGGTCTCGCCGCGATCGAGCGGAATCTCGCCGGCCGCGAGCCGGTTGCCGATGAACAGGTTGTCGACGATGGCGCGGATCTCGGAGCCGGTCAGCGTCACGTAGCCGCCCCACCACTTCTCGAAGTCGCGAAAGCGCGAGGCCTCGGTGTCGACCTCGGCGTAGAGCTTGTAGAACTTCTGCCAGTAGTTGTGCGCCGGATCGAGGTTCTCGAAGTTCTGCACCAGCCAGGCGCCGTCGAAGCTGCCGGCAGCCAGATCGCTGGTCAGCTGCGCCAGCCAGCTGCCGCCGAGCATGCCGCCGCTGTAGCGCATCGGGTTGTGACCGGTCGTGCCGGCCCAGTACGACATCGGCGCGCCGTTGATGACCAGCGGCCCGGCGGCATCGGGATGCGCGGCAACCATGCCCATCACCGCCCAGCCGCCCTGGCAGTTGCCGATCACGCAGGGCTTGTCGCTGTCCGGATGGCGGCGCACGACCTCGGCGAGGAAGCGCGCCTCGGCGGCGGCCACGTCGCGCAGCCGCTGACCCGGCACCGGATCGCGGAAGAAGATCACGAAGTACACCGGATGGCCGGCCCGCAGCGCGACGCCGACCTGCGATTCGGGCTTGAAGCCGCCGATGCCGGCACCGTGGCCGGCACGCGGATCGACGATCAGGTACGGGCGCTTGCGTGCATCGATCGTGACGCCGGCCGGCGGCAGGATGCGCACCAGCGCGTAGTTGACCGGCTGCTCGTCGAAGTTGCGCCCGTCGATCAGGGTCTCGTAGTCGAAGGCGAGCAGCGGCGGATTGCCGGCACGGTACAGCTCGATGAAGTCGTTGCCGCGCTCGCGCAGCGTGTCCCAGAACAGCAGCGTGCGCTGCAGCGAGTCGACGGCGTAGTGCAGGACGCCTGCCGTCTGCCCCGGCTGCCATGCCGCGGTTGCGAGACGTGCGGCCTGATCGCAGCGGCGCGACTGACGCGCGGCGGCGGCGGCCACGACGCGCTGCAGGTCATGGCCGAGCACGCCACCAAGTTCGTCCTGCCAGTCCGACCAGCGGTCGGCGAGCGCCTGCAGGCGTTCCGGCAGTCCGGCCGGCGCCGGCTGCCCGAGGTTCGGATTCGTCTGACTCATGAGCTGACCCTCACGGGAGATGACAGGAGAAGCACCGCGCCGGCCTGCCGGTGCAGTGCGATGAAGGCAGGATTTCGCAGCAATGCTGCGGCTCGTGCGGTGCAGGCCGGCCGTCAGTGACCGGACATCAGCAGCAGGCCGGCGCCGATGACGTGGCCGTCCCAGAGCTTGCCGCGCAGATGCGCGGCGATGGACTCGGCGACCGCGGCACTGACCTCGAGCTCGAAGGCCACGGCCGGCAGACTGCCGTCGCCCTCGATCAGCACGATCTCGCCGGCATCGTCGATGCCGTGCTCGCGCAGGAAGGCGCGCACGGCATCGATGTCGGCGGTTTCGGGGATGTGGGTCAGGGTGATCTTCATCAGGCGGTTTCCCTGCAGGACGGGTTCGGCAGCGCACGGAGGCGGTCCCGGCAGGACCTGCAAATACCGGCGCGGACCTCACGCAGCCTAGCAGTGCAGCGAAAAACTGCCCTGCCCTGCAGCCCGCGCGCAAGCGGCCGATATGGGGCAGTGAACTCGCGTGTCGACCGCTGCCGCGATGCCGTCGGCACCGGGCGGGGCATGGAGGCATTGCATAGACTGCCGGCTGGCCGCGCACCGGCCGCGCTTCCTATAGCGGTCTGCTGGCTCACCAAACCAACATCCGGCGCCGCCGATGCCGCGGACGCGGGGGAGAGAGCGATGGCGAAGTACAAGGTCCAGCCCAGCGGGCGTGAACGGTTTTTCCCTGAAAACGACATCATCGTTTCGAAAACCGACCTGAAAGGGCACATCACCTACGCAAACCGCGTGTTCCTCGACATCGCCGGTCTCGACGAGGACGAGGCCCTGGGCGAACCGCACTGCCTGATCCGCCACCCCGACATGCCGCGCTGCGTGTTCCGGCTGCTGTGGGACACCATCGCCGGCGGCAGCGAATGCTTCGCCTACGTCAAGAACATGGCCGTCAACGGCGATCACTACTGGGTGCTCGCCCACGTGACGCCGACCTTCGGCCCCGGCGGCGACATCATCGGCTACCACTCCAACCGGCGCGTGCCGCGGCGCGACGCCGTCGCCAAGGCCGAAGCGCTGTACCGCACGCTGCTCGCCGAAGAGCAGCGCCACACCGACCGCAGTGCCGGTCTCGCCGCCTCGTATGCGCTGATGCAGCGCCTGCTCGCCGAACAGGGAGTCGCCTACGATGAATTCGTCCTCGGTCTCTGAAGCGGTCGCGCGCACGGACGCCACCGAGCTGGAGACGCTGCGTGCCGAAGTCGCGCGCTACCGGCACTGGATGAGCGAGGTCACGCGCGTCTGCCGCTCGGCGGCCGACGGGGATCTCGAACCGCGGCTGATCCACATCGACGCCGAAGGCGACCTCGCCATGATGCTGCACAGCATCAACCGCATGCTCGACATGAGCGACGCGCTGCTGCGCGAATCGAGTGCGACGCTCGATTACGCGAGCCACGACAAATACTTCCGGCCGATCCTGCCGCACGGCCTGCGCGGCAGCTTCAAGCGCACGGCCGAACAGATCAACGGCGCGATCGGCGAGATGCAGCGCAAGAGCGTCTCGCTGCACACGGCCGAGGATCGCCGCCAGAAGCTCGCGCATTCCTTCGAGGCCTCGATCCGCGGCGTCGCGCAGACGCTGGCGGCGGCGGTCACCGAGCTTGCCTCGACCGCCGAATCGCTCAAGCGCATCGCCGACCTGACCGTCGATCGCGCCACCAGCGCCGCGGCGGCCTCGACGCAGACCGCCGAGCGCATGAGCCGCATCGCCGAGTCCACGCACGGTCTGGCCGAGTCGATCGGTGACATCGGCCGGCGCGTCAGCGCCTCGACCGAACTCGCGCACCAGACCGCGCAGGACGTGCAGCGCGCCGACGGCACCGTGCGCGAACTCGCCGGCTGCACCAGCAGCATCGGCCGCGTCAGCGGCCTGATCCAGAAGATCGCCGGCCAGACGCGGCTGCTGGCGCTGAACGCGACGATCGAGGCCGTGCGCGCCGGCAGCGCCGGGCGCAGCTTCGCGGTGGTCGCCTCGGAGGTGAAGGCGCTGTCGCACCAGACCGCCGGGGCCACCGACGACATCGGCAACCAGATCAACCGCATCCAGGGCGCGACCGACGAGGTCGTGCGCTCGATCGCCGACATCACGCGCTCGATCACCGACATCGACCGCAACTCCTCGTCGATCTCGAGCACGGTGCAGGAGCAGATGCGCGCGACCGATGACATCAGCTCCGCCGTGCGCGCCGCCGCCGACGGCTCGCGCGCGGTGTCGGCCGATCTGCAGGAGATGATGGAAGCCGCGACCGGCACGACCTCGGCCGCCGACGAACTGCTGGTGGCGGCGCGCGAGCTGTCGCACATGGCCGAGCAGCTCAACGCCGAGGTCGACGACTTCGTGCATCACCTGTACAGCAGCTGAGCCGGCGACTTCCGTAACGCCCCCGGGCAGCGCCGCGTTACCATGCGGTAATGTTTCGGGGGCGTCGTCGCGCTCCGCTTCGAGGGAGCGATGCTCGGGATCTTCCACGTCACGCTGACGGAACTGCTCGCCCTGCACGGTGGCCCGGGCGCCGTCGCACGGCTGCTCGAACAGGCCGGCCTGCCGGCCGGCACGCGCTTTCGCATCGATACCCGCTATCCGGACACCGACGCCGAACGGCTGCTCGCCACCGCCGCGCAGGTGCTGGGGCTCGACGCCGCGGCGCTGCACCGGGCCTATGCCGCGCACGCCGGTGCCTGGGCGCTGCGGGTGTTCCCGAGCTTTTTCGAACTGGCGCCGGATTCGCGCGAGTTCCTGCGCAGCCAGCCGCGCTTCGCCGGACTGCTGGATGCCGGCGCGCAGTGCGCCGGGCCGGACCCGCTGCCGGCCGGCGCCCCCGGACCGATCGAGATCGAAACCCCGGCCCCGGATGCGCTGCGCATCCGCTGGCGCGCCAGCCCCGGCCTGCTGGCGCTGTATCGCGAACTGCTGCGCTGGGTCGTGCGCCATTACCGCGACGTGGCCGACGTGCGCATGCAGGTGAACGGCAGCGGCACCGGCATGGTCGCCATCTACGATCTGTCCTGGATCCGCTTTGCCGGGGACACGCGCAGGCATGAGCGCTTCGAGACCACTGCACCCGATGAGTCCCCTGTTCCCCCCGCCGCCTGAGGCCGGCCCCGGGGACGACGCGATGCGCCTCGAAATCGAGGCGATCGCCGACGGGGTCTGCCGCGTGCTCGACGGCGACTTCTCGATCCGGGTCGGCACCGGTTCGGCCGATCACACGGTCCAGAAGCTGGCGATGCTGATCAACTTCCTGCTGGCCACCGGCGAGCGCCAGACCGAGCGGCTCAACCGCATGAACGCGCTGCTCGAAGCGCGCGTCGCGGCGCGCACGCGCGAGCTGGAGGAAGCCCAGATGCAGCTGCGCCGCGCGCTCGGACGGCTCGAAGCCACGCACGCGCACAGCGAGGCGCTGTTCGACGCCGCGCTCGACGTGATCATCACCATCGACACCGGCGGCATCATCCGCTCGGCCAACCGCGCCACCAGCGCCACGCTCGGCTACGAGCCGGGCGAGCTGCTCGGGCGCAACGTCAGCGTGCTGATGCCGGCGCCGATGCGCGACGAGCACGACGCTTACCTGCACCGTTATCTCGCCACCGGCGAGGCGCGCGTGATCAACGTCGGGCGCGAGGTGACGGTGCGCCGGCGCGACGGCAGCACCTATCTGGCCTTCCTGACCATCAGCGAGTACCGCATCGGCGGGCGGCCGTACTTCGTCGGCTTCCTGCGCGACATCGCCTACTTCAAGCAGCGCGAGCAGCAGCTGCGCCGGCTCGCCGAACTCGACCCGCTGACCGGCGTGCCGAACCGCAGCGGCATCATCTACGCGCTGGAGCGCCTGCTCACCGAAACCGGCGAACAAGCGCCGGGGCTGGTCGGGCTGTTCTACATCGATCTCGACGACTTCAAGCCGGTCAACGACACGCTCGGCCACGACTACGGCGATGCGCTGCTGATCGCGGTCGCCGAGCGGCTGCGGCGCCGGGTGCGCGGCTCCGATCTGGTCGGGCGGCTCGGCGGGGATGAATTCGTCGTGGTCGCCGGCCCGGTGCCGACGGTCGGCGACATCGAGCACATCCGCGTCACGCTCGCCGAAGCGCTGGCGCAACCCTTCGAGGTGCTCGATCGCGAACTCGGCCTCGGCGGCAGCATCGGTGTTGCGCTGTACCCGCGCGACGGCACGACGCCGGAGAAGCTCCTGCGCGTCGCCGACCAGTCGATGTATGCGACCAAGCGCCGGCGCAAGCAGCGCCGTCACGGCCCGGCGCCGGACGGTCAGGCCGGCTAGCGGCCGTCGGCCCCGGGCAGGCCGGCGGCGGCCGCACGCACGCGCGACCAGATGATGCGCAGCGTCGCCGTGGTTTCGGCGGCGCGCCCCGCCAGCCAGGCATCGACCTCGGCCGGCGTGAACCAGCGGCCCTCGGCGATCTCGACCGGGTCCAGCTCGAACGGCCCTTCGGCCTCGACCCGGTAGACGCGCACGAACTCCCAGCCGGTGTGCTCGGCAGCCTCGAGCGCAAACAGCAGCTCGGGCGCCACGGCCGGCACGCAGCCGAGCTCCTCGGCCAGCTCGCGCGGGGCGGCCGCGTCATAGTCCTCGCCGGCCCCGACGTGGCCGGCCGCCGAGACATCCCAGAGCCCCGGACAGTTGTCCTTGGCGAGCGAGCGCTTCTGCAGGAACACCGAGCCGGCGGCGTTGAACACCAGCATGTGCACGGACCGGTGACGCAGCCCGAGCCGGTGAACCTCGGCGCGCAGCGCGCGCCCGAGCGGCCGGTCGTGCTCGTCGACCACGTCGAACCATTCCTCGGACATCACGTTTCACCCTGCGCCCCGGACGGCGGCAACGCCGCACCTTGCCACGGCGGGCCGGCAGGCGCCTAGCAGGAACGGCACAGACCGTGTATGGACGTAATTTAATTGCGGGCTCTCCGGATGCCATCCGGGCGGCCCGCACGAATGAAATCCAGATAAAACATGAATTTGAACCAGCACCTGCGAAACCCGGGCACGGGGCTGCGGATTTTCCGGTCCGACCCCGGCAGGCGGCGTATGCGCACGTCCGGCGGGCGCGGGTAGCATGCGGGCGCATCGACCGGTCGCTGCGGCAGCGGCGCACCGGCGAGCCCGGTTTCCCTTCCCGCACGGACGATTCGGACATGCTGCCCCGCCCCCCCTTCCCGGCCCTCGCCGCCCTCGCGCTGCTGACGGTGACTCCGCAGGCGCTCGCCGCCACCGATCCGGCCGCCCTGAAACTCGCGCTCGATACCGTCTGGCTGGTGACCACCGGCGCGCTGGTGTTCTTCATGCAGGCCGGCTTCGCGCTGCTCGAAAGCGGCCAGTCGCGCGCCAAGAACGCCATCAACGTCATCATGAAGAACTACACCGACTGCTGCTTCGGGGCGTTCGCGTTCTGGGCGCTCGGTTACGGCCTGATGTTCGGCAAAAGCCCCGACGGCTGGCTCGGGCGCGATCACTTCCTGCTCGGCAACGCCGAACAGCTCGACTACAGCCTGCTGTTCTTCCAGACCATGTTCGCGGCCACGGCCGCCACCATCGTCAGCGGCGCGCTCGCCGAGCGCACGCACTACTGGGCCTACATCACCGGTTCGATCGTCATCACCGGCGTCATCTATCCGGTGTTCGGCGCCTGGGCCTGGGGCAGCCTGTACGAAGGGACGGGCTGGCTGAAGCAGATCGGCTTCATCGACTTCGCCGGCTCGACCGTCGTGCATTCGGTCGGCGGCTGGTGCGCGCTCGCCGGCATCCTCGTGGTCGGGCCGCGGCTCGGGCGCTTCGGGCCGAACGGCGAGCCGCGCACGATCCCCGGGCACAACCTCGGCTCGGTCGCGCTCGGCGGCTTCATCCTGTGGCTCGGCTGGTTCGGCTTCAACGGCGGCTCGACCGCCGTGGCCGAGGCCGGCATCGGCCGCATCGTGCTGAACACGCACTTCGGGGCCGCCGCCGGCGCGATCGGCACGATCGCGATGCAGCGCCTGCTGCAGGCCCCGGTGCTGCTGACGGCGACCGTCAACGGCTCGATCGCCGGCCTGGTGTCGGTGACGGCCGGCTGCGCGACCATGGAGCCGCTGCATGCGATGTTCACCGGCCTGATCGCCGGGATGCTGATGGTCGCCTCCGAACGGGCGATGCTGCACCTGCGGCTCGACGACGTGGTCGGTGCCGTCCCGGTACACGGCGTCTGCGGCGCCTGGGGCACGCTCGCCGCCGGTCTGTTCTATGCCCCGCACCTGTTCGATCCGACCCGCGTCACCGTGCAGGTCATCGGCATCTGCACGGCCTTCATCTGGGCCTTCCCGAGCGCCTGGCTGATGTTCAAGGCCATCGACCTGACGATCGGCCTGCGCGCGCGCGGCATCGCCGAGCAGCGCGGTCTCGATTACGCCGAACATCACGAACAGGGCTATCCGGAATTCCAGGGCATCGCCCTGCACGAGGAGATCCGCTGACATGGCTGCCGTACACGATTTCCAGCATGACCCGGGCTTCGCCGAGCAGCAGGACGCCCTGTCGACGCTGCTCGAAAGCCTGCTGTCCCCCGAAGGCGTGCGCGCCGCGCTGACCGTCTGGTCGCGCGACTACGCGCACCGGCCCGGGGCGCTGCGCGCCTACGCGAACTGCCTGGTGCGCGAGTTCGGCGTGCCGCTCGGCCTGCGCGAGATGCACCGCCAGCTCGTGCAGCACCTGCTGCTGCCGGCAACGCGCCGCGGTCCGGTGCTGCTGGCCGCAGCGGCGCAAACCCCGGACCGGGCGGTGCCGGCGCTGACGCGCGCCTTCGTGCTGCTGGTCGGTGCACTGCTCGCGCGCTGCGGGCAGCAGGACCCGAAGGCCGCGACGGCACTGCGCAGTACGCTGGTCGGCGCGGCGATGACGGCGAAGCTCTCGCGCGCCGATCGCGAGCTGCTGGTCGCGTGGCTGGACGGCAGCGGTCCGGTGCCGGCGCGGGCCTACGACGAAGCCCTGCTGCGCGAACTCGTGCATGCGGCCTGGGCCGGGCTCTGCACGCTCTGGGGTCCGCCGGTCGCCGACCGCCAGCTCGGCGCGGCCGTGCATGCCGCCGAGGAGCAGTGCGCCGAGGTCCGGCGCCTGCTCTGAACGCCGGCGGGCGCGAGCCGGCGCACGTGGCAGCCGTGGCGGGTCCGCGTATCCTTGCGCCCCCATGTCCGATCCCGCCCTGAGAATCCTGCGCACCGTCTTCGGCTACGACGCCTTCCGTGGCGCGCAGGCCGAGATCGTCGCGCACGTCGCCGGCGGCGGGGATGCGCTGGTGCTGATGCCGACCGGCGGCGGCAAGTCGCTGTGCTACCAGATCCCGGCGCTGCTGCGCGCCGGCACCGGTCTGGTCGTCTCGCCGCTGATCGCGCTGATGCACGATCAGGTCGATGCGCTGACCCAGCTCGGCGTGCGCGCGGCGTACCTGAACTCCAGCCTCGATGCCGCCAGCGTGCGCGAAACCGAGCGTGCATTCGCCGCCGGCGAACTCGACCTGCTCTACGTCGCGCCCGAGCGGCTGGTCACCGAGCGCTGCCTCGGCCTGCTCGCGCGCACGCCGCTCGCGCTGTTCGCGATCGACGAGGCGCACTGCGTGTCGCAGTGGGGCCACGACTTCCGGCCCGAGTACCGGGCGCTGTCGGTGCTGCACGAGCGCTTCCCGGACGTGCCGCGCGTGGCGCTGACCGCGACCGCCGACGCCCTGACGCGCGACGACATCCGCGAGCACCTCGGCCTGCTCGATGCGCGCGTGTTCGTGTCGAGCTTCGACCGGCCGAACATCCGCTACCGCATCGTCGCCAAGGACCGCGCCCGCGAGCAGGTGCTCGCCTTCATCCGGGCCGAGCATGCCGGCGAGGCCGGCATCATTTACTGCCTGTCGCGCAGGAGCGTCGACGAAACCGCCGCCTGGCTGGCCGAACGCGGCATCCACGCCCTGCCCTACCACGCCGGGCTGGAGGCCGGGGTGCGCCGCGATCACCAGCAGCGTTTTTTACGGGAGGAAGGCGTGGTCATGGTCGCGACCGTCGCCTTCGGCATGGGCATCGACAAGCCGAACGTGCGCTTCGTCGCGCACCTCGACCTGCCGAAGTCGGTCGAGGGCTATTACCAGGAGACCGGCCGCGCCGGCCGCGACGGCCTGCCGGCCGACGCCTGGCTCAGCTACGGGCTCAATGACGCGATCCAGCTGCGGCGCATGCTCGCCGAATCCGGCGCCGACGAGCGCCAGAAGCGCGTCGAATCGCTGAAGCTCGACAGCCTGCTCGCCTACTGCGAGACCCCGCGCTGCCGCCGGCAGGTACTGCTCGCGTACTTCGGCGAGCAATACCCCGGGCCCTGCGGCAACTGCGACACCTGCCTGTCGCCGGTCGAGACCTGGGATGCGACCGTCGCCGCGCAGAAGGCGCTGTCCTGCGTGCACCGCACCGGCGCGCGCTTCGGCGTCGCGCACCTGATCGACGTGCTGCTCGGCAAAGCCACCGACAAGGTCGCGCAGCACGGCCACGACAAGGTCAGCACCTTCGCCATCGGCAGCGAACTGGGCGAGGCGCAGTGGCGCTCGGTCTACCGGCAGCTGGTCGCCGCCGGCCTGCTCGCAGTCGACCTCGAAGGTTACGGCGCGCTGAAGCTG